>NZ_AEWG01000074.1 GCF_000190375.1 Rubrivivax benzoatilyticus JA2 = ATCC BAA-35 | reverse complement strand
AGCCGCGGCCGACCGTCACCGCCTACACGCTGAGCCTGGGTGACCCGGGCGCGATGGCCGCCGCCGCGGCGCGTGCGGCCTCGCGGCCGCTGCTGAAGGTCAAGCTCGGCGGCGACGGCGACGAGGAACGCATCCGCGCCGTGCGCGCCGCGGCACCGGGCGCGACGCTGGTCGTCGACGCCAACGAGGCCTGGACCGAAACGAACCTGGACCGCCATCTCGCCGCCTGCGCCCAGGCCGGCGTCGCGCTGATCGAGCAGCCGCTGCCGGCCGCGGCCGACGCCGTGCTCGAAGGTTTCGCCTCGCCGGTGCCGCTGTGCGCCGACGAGAGCTTCCACGGCCGCGAGACGCTGGACACCGTCGCGCGACGCTACGCCTTCGTCAATGTCAAGCTCGACAAGACCGGTGGCCTCACCGAGGCGATCGAGGTGGCGAAGGCGGCACGCGAACGTGGTCTCGGGCTGATGGTCGGCTGCATGCTGGGCAGCTCGCTGGCCATGGCGCCGGCCTTCCTGCTCGCGCCCTGGGCGCGTTTCGTCGACCTCGACGGCCCACTGCTGCTGGCGCGCGACCGCGTGCCGGGTTTCGCCTTCGACGGCAGCGTCATGCAGCCGGCGCCGGCGGGGCTCTGGGACTGAGGTGACAGGCGCCGTGCGCCGCTAGGGAAAACTCCGGCGCGGCGGGCGGCGCGCCGCGCCACAGTCGCTGGCCGCGGCGCGCGGTGCCGTCATCGGGACGCAGGCGCGCCGTGCATGCGGGCCACGAGCCTGCGCCCGACTGGAGCCTTCCCATGCTGGTCCGCAAGATCCACCACGTCGCCTACCGCTGCCGCGACGCCCGCGAAACCGTCGACTGGTACGAGCGCCACCTCGGCATGCGTTTCATGCTCGCCATCGCCGAGGACAAGGTGCCGTCGACCCAGGCGCCCGACCCGTACATGCACGTCTTCCTCGACGCCGGCGGCGGCAACGTGCTCGCCTTCTTCGAGCTGCCGACCCAGCCGGCGATGGACCGCGACCGCAACACGCCGTCCTGGGTGCAGCACCTGGCGCTGCAGGTCGACTCGGTCGACACGCTGCTGGCCACGAAAGCCCGGCTCGAAGCCGCCGGCATCGAGGTCGTCGGCCCGACCGACCACACGATCTTCCGCAGCATCTATTTCTTCGACCCCAACGGCCACCGGCTGGAGCTGGCCGCCGACTGCGCGACGCCCGAGATGATGTCGCGGCTGGACGCCGTCAAGCGCGAGATGCTTGACGAGTGGAGCCGTACCAAGAAGGCGCCCAAACACGCCGCCTGGATGCACGACGGCAGCCTGGCGAAGGAGGGCGCATGAGGCCGGGCGTCGACGAGACCCACGACCCGGCGCTCACGAGCTGGGTCGAGTCGGCCAACGCCGACGGCAGCGACTTCCCGCTGCAGAACCTGCCGTTCGCTGTCTTCCGCCGCGCCGGCAGCCGCCAGGCCTGGCGTGGCGGCGTCGCCATCGGCGACCAGGTGCTGGACCTGGCGGCGCTGCAGGCCGCCGGTGTCGCCGACGGCCGCGCCGCCGAGGCGCTGGCGCTGGCCGCCGGCGAGACGCTGAACCCGCTGATGGCCGCCGGCCGCGGCCACTGGCAAGCGCTGCGCCAGGCGCTGTCGCGGCTGCTGCGTGCCGGTGCCGTCGAACGCGCGCGCCTCGAGGCCGCGCTGGTGCCGCAGGCCGCGGCCGAGTTCACGCTGCCGGCGCAGATCGGCGACTACACCGACTTCTACACCTCGGTCCACCACGCCACGAACGTCGGCAAGCTGTTCCGCCCCGACCGCCCGCTGCTGCCCAACTACAAGTGGGTGCCGATCGGCTATCACGGCCGCACGTCGAGCATCGTCGTCTCCGGCACCGCCATCCGCCGGCCCTGGGGGCAGCAGATGCGCCCCGACGCCGAGCAGCCCGAGCTGGCGCCGACGCGCCGGCTGGACTTCGAGCTCGAGCTCGGCCTGTTCGTCGGCCCCGGCAATGCACTTGGCGAGCCGGTGCCGGTCGGCGCCGCCGAGGACCAGGTCTTCGGCGTCTGCCTGCTCGACGACTGGTCGGCGCGCGACCTGCAGGCCTGGGAGTACCAGCCGCTGGGCCCGTTCCTGGCGAAGAACTTCGCGACGACGATCTCGCCCTGGGTCGTGACGCTGGAGGCGCTGGCGCCGTTCCGGGTCGGCGCCGCCCGCCGGCCGGCCGGCGACCCGCGGCCCTTGCCCTACCTGGACTCGCCGGCCGCGGCCGAGGTCGGCGCCGTCGACCTGCAGCTTTCGGTCGAGCTGCAGACCGCGGCGATGCGCGCGCGCGGCGAGGCCGGCGCGACGATCAGCCGCACCAGCTGGCGCCACGCCTACTGGACGATGGCCCAGCTCGTCGCCCACCACAGCGTCAACGGCTGCAACCTGCGCCCCGGCGACCTGCTGGGCACCGGCACGCTGTCCGGGCCGACGCCGGCCGAGGCCGGCGCGCTGATCGAGCTGTCGGTCGGCGGCAAACGTCCGGTGGGCCTGCCCGGCGGCGAGCAGCGCGCCTTCCTCGAAGACGGCGACACGGTCGTGCTGCGCGGCTGGTGCGAGGCGCCCGGCCAGCGCCGCATCGGCCTCGGCGAGTGCCGCGGCACGGTGCTGCCGGCGCTGCGCTGACGCCTCGGCGGCGGTGGCCGGGTCCGGGCGCGGCGGCCTTCCTGCCCGACAATCCCGCCATGTCCCCGACGTCTGCCGCCGAGCGCGCCGCCGAGCTGCGCCGCATCCTCTCGCACCACGCCCACCGCTACTACGTGCTCGACGCGCCGGAGATCCCCGACGCCGAGTACGACCGCCTGTTCCAGGAACTGCAGGCGATCGAATCCGAACATCCCGATCTGCTGACGCCCGACTCGCCGACGCAGCGCATCATCGGCCAGGTGCTGCCCGGGCTGGTGCCGGTGCGCCATGCGGTGGCTATGCTGTCGATCCGCACCGAGACCGACACCACGGCCGCCGGTGCCGAGGCGTTCGATGCGCGTGTGCGCCGCGAGCTGGAACTGGGCGATGACGCGCCGCCGGTCGAATACGCCGCCGAGCTGAAGTTCGACGGCCTGGCGATCAACCTGCGCTACGTCGCCGGCCTGCTGGTGCAGGCCGCGACCCGTGGCGACGGCGAGACCGGCGAGGACGTCACGCACAACATCCGCACGATCGGGCAAATCCCGCTGCGCCTGTTCGGCACCGCGCCGCCGGTGCTGGAGGTGCGCGGCGAGGTCTACATGCGGCGCGACGACTTCGAGCGCCTGAACGAGCGCCAGCGCGAGAAGGGCGCCAAGACCTTCATCAACCCGCGCAACACCGCCGCCGGTGCGGTGCGCCAGCTCGACAGCCGCTCGCTGGCCGACAAGCGCCTGAGCTTCTACGCCTACGGTCTGGGCGAGGTGCAGGGCTGGGAGCAACCACCCACGCACAGCGGCACGCTGGACGCACTGGCCGCCTTCGGCCTGCCGGTCAACGGCGAGCGCGCCGTGGTGCAGGGCGCCGACGGCCTCGTCGCCTTCCACCGGCGCATCGCGGCGGCGCGCGACGCGCTGCCCTTCGACATCGACGGCGTCGTCTACAAGGTCAACGACATCGCGCTGCAGAAGCGCCTGGGTTTCGTCACCCGCGAGCCGCGCTGGGCGGTGGCGCACAAGTACCCGGCGCAGGAGCAGATGACGCGGCTCAACGCCATCGAGATCCAGGTCGGCCGCACCGGCAAGCTGACACCGGTGGCCAAGCTGGAGCCGGTCTTCGTCGGCGGCACGACGGTCAGCAACGCGACGCTGCACAACCTGTTCGAGCTGCGGCGCAAGGGCGTGCGCGTCGGCGACGACGTCATCGTGCGCCGCGCCGGCGACGTGATCCCCGAAGTCGTCGGCCGCGTGCCGGGCGAACGTGCCGGCTACGTGCCCAACTTCCGCATGCCGCGCCAGTGCCCGGTCTGCGGCAGCGCCGTCGCCCGCGAGCGCGGCGGCATCGACCACCGCTGCAGCGGCGGCCTGTTCTGCGCCGCGCAGCGCAAGCAGGCGCTGCTGCACTTCGCCGGCCGGCGTGCGATGGACATCGAGGGCCTGGGCGACAAGCTCGTCGACCAGCTCGTCGACGGCGGCCTGATCCGCACGCTGCCCGAGCTGTACACGCTGGGCGTGGCCAAGCTCTCGGCGCTGGAGCGCATGGCCGAGAAGAGCGCCGCCAACCTCGTCGCCGCGCTGGACAGGAGCAAGCAGACGACGCTGGCGCGTTTCCTCTACGCGCTGGGCATCCGTCAGGTCGGCGAGGCCACCGCCAAGGACCTGGCACGCCACTTCGGCGGCCTGGACCGCGTGATGGACGCCAGCGTCGAGCAGCTGCTGGAAGTGCGCGACGTCGGCCCGATCGTCGCGCAGAGCATCCGCACCTTCTTCGAGCAGCCGCACAACCGCGAGGTCGTCGAGCAGCTGCGGGCCGCCGGTATCCGCTGGGACGAGCACGAGGGCGCGGCCGTCGCCAACGCCGCGGCGCTGCCGCTGGCCGGCAAGACGCTGGTGCTGACCGGCACGCTGCCGACGCTTTCGCGCGAGCAGGCCAAGGAGATGATCGAGGCCGCCGGCGGCAAGGTTGCCGGCTCGGTGTCGAAGAAGACGCACTACGTCGTCGCCGGCGAGGAAGCCGGCAGCAAGCTGGACAAGGCGCGCGAGCTGGGCATCGAGGTGCTGGACGAGGACGGGCTCAGGCGGCTGCTGCAGCCCACCGACGGCGCCGCGGCGGGCAGCTGAGGCTGGGGGGCTGGGGTCAGGTCTCGCAAGACCTGACCCCGTTCCGCTGATGTCGGGGTCAGGTCTCGTGAGACCTGACCCCGATACCCCCCGATACCCCCCGATCCCCCGCGCCGGATAATGGTCGGCCTGCCACTGCCCCGTCCGCCGATGCCGGTCCACGAGATCCTGAAGATGGGCGACGCCCGCCTGCTGCGCGTCGCCCAGCCGGTCGAGGCCTTCGACACGCCCGCGCTGCACGCGCTGGTGGCCGACATGATCGAGACCATGGCCGCCGCCCACGGCGCCGGCCTGGCCGCGCCGCAGGTCGGCGTCGACCTCCAGCTCGTCGTCTTCGGCTTCGAGCGCAACGAGCGCTACCCCGAGGCGCCGGCGGTGCCGATGACGGTGCTCTGCAACCCGGTCATCACGCCGCTGTCCGACGAGACCGTCGATGGCTGGGAAGGCTGCCTGTCGGTGCCGGGGCTGCGCGGCGTCGTGCCGCGGTTCGCGCGCATCCGCTACACCGGCTTCGACGCCCAGGGCCGGCCGATCGAACGCGAGGCCGAGGGCTTCCACGCCCGTGTCGTGCAGCACGAGTGCGACCACCTGATCGGCCGGCTGTACCCGACCCGCATGAACGACCTGACGAAACTCGGCTTCACCAGCGTGCTCTTCCCGGAGCTCGACTCCGCGGCCGACGACTGAAGGCCGGCCTGCGGCAGAAACACCGGTTTACATGGGGGCCGGTCGGCGTCACCCCCGCGCTGCGCGTTGGAGACACATGAACCGTGCTGAACGCCTCGTCCGCCGGCTGGCTGCCGGCCTCGTCACCGTCGCGGCGCTGGCCGTGCCGGCGCTGGGTTTCGCGCAGGACGACCCGCCCGGGCGCGTCGGCCGGGTCGCCGCCACCGACGGCCGCGTCTGGCTCTACGACGACGCCCAGGGCGCCTGGGTCGACGTTTCCACCAATCGCCCGCTGACCCGCGGCGACCGAATCTCCACCGACGGCGATGCCCGCGCCACGCTGCGCATCGGCTCGACGACGGTGCGCCTGGGCGGCAGCACCGAGCTGGAGGTGCAGCGCCTGGACGACCAGCGGGTCTCGCTGCGGCTGCACAGCGGCGCGGCGGCGCTGCGCGTGCGCTCCAGCGAGGTCGCCGACGAGACCGAACTCGTCACCGACGAGGCCACGCTGCACCCGCGCCGTGCCGGCTACTACCGCGCCGACCGCGTCGACGACGTCAGCTGGGCCACGGCCTGGCGCGGCGAGCTGAGGGTCGACCCGGCCGGCGCCGCGGCCTTCACCGTCGACGACGGCCGCCGCGTCGAACTCTGGAACGAACGTGGCCGGGCCCAGCGCCGCTGGGACGAGCCGCCCGACGACGAGTTCGCCGACTGGGCCCGCCGCGAGGACCGCGCCGACGAACGCAGTGCCGCCTACCGCTACGTCTCGCCCGAGATGACCGGTGCCGAGGATCTGGACCGCTACGGCCGCTGGGACCGCCACCCCGAGTACGGCAACGTCTGGGTCCCGTCGGCGGTGCCGGCCGGCTGGGCGCCGTACCGCTACGGCCACTGGGCCTGGGTCGCGCCCTGGGGCTGGACCTGGGTCGACGACGCGCCCTGGGGCTTCGCGCCTTTCCACTACGGCCGCTGGATGTACTGGGGCAACCGCTGGGCCTGGTATCCGGGCGCCTATGTCGCACGCCCGGTCTACGCGCCGGCGCTGGTGGCCTGGGTCGGCGGCTCCAACTTCAGCCTCTCGATCAACCTCGGCGGGCCGCCGGTCGGCTGGGTGCCGCTGGCGCCGCGCGAGGTCTTCGTGCCGTACTACCGCGTCACGCCGGTCTACGTCGACCGCGTGAACCACCACCCGCACCTGCCGCGCCGCGTGCCGACCGGGCCGATCATGTACACCAACCAGGGTGTGCCCGGCGGCGTCACCGTCGTCTCGCGCGACGTGCTGGTGCGCCGCCAGCCGGTGGCCCGGGCGGTGGTCGACGTGCCGGTGGGCCGCCAGCCGCTGCGCACCGACACCCCGGCGGCGCTGCCGCAGGCGCCGGCCAGCGACGCCGTGCGCCGGCCGCCGCCGCCTTCGCCGCGCTGGAGCGGCGGTGACGACGGCCGCCGCGGCACGCTGCCGCCGGTGCGTCGCGACCCGCCACGCGAGCAGCGCGACGAGCGAGTGCCGTCGCCCTGGCCGGACACCGACCGCGGGGCGACCCGCCCGGGCTCCGGCTTCACCAGAACGCCGGTACCGCCGGCCGAGCGCGCCGACGAGCGCCGCGACGACCGGCGGGACGACCGCCGCGACGAGCGGCAGAACGATCGCACGACGACGCGTCCGCTGCCGGCGACGAACTTCGGCAGCCCGGAGCCCACGATGCCGCGGCGCGAGCCCACCGAGCGCACGGACCCGCCGGCCTCGACCGAGCGCCGCGGCACGACCTGGACCACGCGGCCGGCCGAGGAGCGTGCTCCGCGGCCGCCGCAGACCGTCGAGCGCCGTGCGCCCGACCAGGGCGTCGAACGCCCGGGCCGCGAGTTCACGCGCATGCCGGTCGAGCCGCGCGGCCGAGAGGCGGTGCAGGAGCGCCCACCGGAGCGCCCGCAGATGCAGCCGCAGATGCAGCCGCAGATGCAGCCGCGCCAGCCCGAACGCCGTGACGACAAGGCCGAGGATCGGCGCGGCGGCGAGCGCCGCGGCGGCCCGCGCCAGGACGATCGCTGAATCGGCCCCGGCGCCGGGCTCAGGCGCGCGGGCAGCGTCCTGGTGGCCCGCGTTGGGGCGCCCAGGCGCCGCGGTGGATCAGCGCAGCAGCGGCTTGAGCACCGGCCAGACGTTGTCGAGCATCGTCGGCTGGGCCTGCGCGGTGGGGTGGATGCGGTCGGGCTGGAACAGCGTCTCGGCCTCGGGCACGTCGGCCACGCCGCGCAGCAGGAAGGGCACGAGCGCTGCGCCGGTCTCGCGCGCGACCTTGGCGAACGAGGCGGCGAAGTCCTCGGCGTAGCGGCGGCCGTAGTTCGGCGGCACCTCCATGCCGACGACGACGACCTTGGCGCCGGCCTCGCGCGCGCTGCGCGCCATCGCCGCCAGGTTGTCGCGTGTGTTGGCGATCGGCAGGCCGCGCAGCGCGTCGTTGCCGCCGAGCTCCAGGATCACCAGGTCCGGCTGGTGCTGCTTGAGCAGCGCCGGCAGCCGCGTGCGGCCGCCGGAGGTCGTCTCGCCGCTGATGCTGGCGTTGACGACTTTCCAGCCCGGCGCCTGGGCGCCCAGACGCTTGTCGAGCAGCGACACCCAGCCGCTGCCGCGCGCCAGGCCGTACTCGGCCGACAGGCTGTCGCCGAGCACGAGCAGGGTGCGCGTGCCGGCTGCCGCCGCCGGGCCCGCGACCGCCGGGGAGACGGCGAGCGCGCTAGCATGCGCCAGCCACTGCCGGCGGGTCCACCGCATCCGAATGTCCGATCCGATCATCTCCGTCCAACGCATCTCGAAGCAGGTCGCCGATTCGACCGGCACGCTGACGATTCTCCACGACATCGATTTCGCGCTTTTCCCGAAGGAGACGGTGGCCATCGTCGGCGCCTCGGGCTCGGGCAAGAGCACGCTGCTGGCGATCCTGGCCGGGCTGGACACGCCGACCGCGGGCACGGTGACGCTGGCCGGCACCGACCTCTTCGCGCTCGACGAGGACGCACGTGCGGCGCTGCGCGCGCGCCAGGTCGGCTTCGTGTTCCAGAACTTCCAGCTGCTGGGCCACCTGACGGCGCTGGAGAACGTGATGCTGCCGCTGGAGCTGATGGGCCGGCGCGACGCGCGTGCCGCGGCCACCGAGATGCTGCAGCGCGTGGGTCTTGCCGAACGCCTGGGCCACTACCCGAAGCTGCTGTCCGGCGGCGAGCAGCAGCGGGTCGCGCTGGCACGTGCCTTCGTCGTGCGTCCGGCGGTGCTGCTGGCCGACGAGCCCACCGGCAGCCTGGACTTCGCCACCGGCGCCAAGGTGATGGAGCTGATGTTCGAGCTCAACCGCGAGGCCGGCACGACGCTGGTGCTCGTCACCCACGACCTGCAGATCGCCGCGCGCTGCGAACGCCAGCTGCGCATCGAGGCGGGGCGGGTGGCCGAGGCCACGACGGCCTGATCAAGCCGCAGCGTCGCCGCGCGGCGCGCTCGCTCCGATCAGTCGACTTCCGGCCGCGTCACGAGGCAAGGTCTTGAGGCTTCAGCGCTAGTCGATGGTCTGGCGGTAGCGCAGCATCGCCACGCCGCCGGTGGCCAGCGCGAAGGCGGCGATCGCCGCCGCCTCGGGCCACAGGTCGGCGAAGCCGCTGCCCTTGAGCATCACGGCGCGCACGATGCGCAGGAAGTGCGTCAGCGGCAGCACCTCGCCGATCGTCTGCGCCCAGCCCGGCATGCCGCGGAACGGGAACATGAAGCCCGACAGCAGGATGTTCGGCAGGAAATAGAACATCGTCATCTGCATGCTCTGCATCTGCGAGCGCGCGATCGTGCTGAAGGTGAAACCCACCGACAGCGTCGCGACGATGAACAGCAGCACCATCGCCGACAGCAGCACGAAGCTGCCGGCCATCGGCACGTGGAACAGCACGCGTGCCGCGGCGAAGACCAGCAGCACCTGGCCGTAGCCGATGATCACGTAGGGCAGGATCTTGCCGGCCATCATCTCCACCGGACGCACCGGGGTGGCCAGCAGGTTCTCCAGCGTGCCGCGCTCGCGTTCGCGGGTCATCGCCATCGAGGTCATCATCACCAGCGTCATCGTCAGGATGACGCCCATCAGCCCCGGCACGACGTTGAACGCGGTGATGCCCTCGGGGTTGTAGCGCTTGTGCACACGCAGCTCGAACGGCGCCGCACCGCCGGCCAGCGGCGCCAGCACGCCTGTGAGCTCGCTGCGCAGCGCCAGCGTCGGCAGCGCCGCCAGCGCGGCCACCGCCTGCCCGGTGGCTGCCGGGTCGCTGGCGTCGGCCAGCACGACCAGCGGCGGCGTCTCGCCGCGCAGCAGCCGGCGCGTGAAGTCGCCCGGGAAGACCAGTGCGAACTGGACCTCGCCGCGCGCGATCAGCTCCTCGGCACCGGCTTCGCTGGGCGTCGCGACGATCTCGAAGTAGCCGGTGTTGCGCACCGCGGCGACGACGCTGCGCACGACCGGCGACTCGTCCAGCGCGACGACGGCCGTCGGCAGGTGCTTGGGGTCACCGTTGATCGCGTAGCCGAACAGCACCAGCTGCATCAGCGGCACGCCGATCAGCATCGCGAAGGTCAGCCGGTCGCGGCGCAGCTGGATCAGCTCCTTGCGCAGCACTGCGAGGATGCGGCCCCAGCTAAGCGAGAGGATCCTGGGCATGCTGGGTCAGCGAGATGAAGACGTCTTCGAGCCCGGTGGCGATCGGCTCGACGGTCCAGCGGTGGCCGGGCGCGGCACCGTCCAGCCAGGCGGCGAAGTCCTCGCCGGCGCGCGCGCTGACGTGCACCGCGCTGCCGAAGGGCACGGCCATCCAGCGATCGTCCTGCGCCAGCAGTGCCACCGCGTCGGCGAGGTGTTCGCCGCGCAGCGTCCAGGTGCGCAGCCCCGCGGCCGCCACGACCTCGGCCGCGCTGCCGGCGGCCAGCAGCCGGCCGTAGCTGATGTAGGCCAGGCGGTGGCAGCGTTCGGCCTCGTCCATGTAGTGCGTCGACACCAGCACCGTCAGGCCTTCGGCGGCCAGGCTGTGGATCTGCTGCCAGAAGTCGCGCCGCGCCTTGGGGTCGACGCCGGCGGTCGGCTCGTCCAGCAGCAGCAGCTCGGGCTGGTGCAGCATGCAGGCGGCCAGCGCCAGGCGCTGCTTCCAGCCGCCCGACAGCGAGCCGGCGAGCTGGGTGCGGCGGCCGGCCAGCCCCAGGCGTTCGAGCGCGCCGTCGACCGCCTCGCGCCGCCGCGCCATGCCGTAGACGCGCGCGACGAAGTCCAGGTTCTCCTCGATCGACAGGTCGTCGTAGAGGCCGAAACGCTGCGTCATGTAGCCGACGCGGCGCTTGATGCGGCGTGTGTCGCGGCGCAGGTCCAGGCCCAGGCAGCGGCCTTCGCCGGCATCGGGCTCGAGCAGGCCGCAGAGCATGCGGATCGTCGTCGTCTTGCCGCTGCCGTTGGGGCCGAGAAAGCCGCAGATCTCGCCGCGGCGCACCTGGATCGAGATCGTGTCGACGACGGTGCGTTCGCCGAAGCGTTTGCTCAGGCCACTCACGTCGATCGCGAACTCGGTGTTCATCGTGCGGCGTCCGGCAGCGAGACCTGCACCGGCTGGCCGGGCTTCAGCGCCGAGACACCATCGGGCCAGGCTTCGGCGCGGAAGACGAGCTTGCTGCGCGACTCGTTGCTGTAGATGACCGGCGGCGTGTATTCCGCTTCCGGCGAGACATGGCCGATGCGCGCCGTGAGGCCGGCGGGGCAGCCGTCGCAGGCCACCGCGACGCTGGCGCCGACCTTGGCGCGCGCCAGCAGCGCCTCGGGCACGAAGAAACGCAGCTTGACGGCGCCCGGCGGCAGCAGCACGACCACCGGCGAGCCCGCCGGCACCCACTCGCCGGGGCGGTACAGCGTGTCGTAGACCTGGGCGGCGACCGGGGCGCTGCGCGACTTCTGGTCCTCGTGCCAGCGCGCCAGCGCAGCGTCGGCTCCGGCGCCGCGGGCGCTGGCGGCGGCCGCCGCCACGGCGTCGGCGCGTGCCGCTTCGTCGGCCAGGCGGCGCTCTGCTTCGAGCTCGTGCACGCGCGCGGCGTCGGCGTCGCGTGCGGCGACGAGTTCGTCCAGCCGCGCCGCCGAGACGAAACCCTGGTCGACCAGCGCACGCTGGCGCTTCAGCGCCGATTCGCTGGCCACCAGCGCGGCACGCGCCTGGGCGAGCTGGGCGTCGAGCGCGGCACGCTCCAACGGGCGCTTGCCTTTGCGCAGGTCCTCGGCCTGCGACTCGGCGGCCGCGCGGCGTGCGTCGGCGGCCTGGCGCGACAGCGCCTCGGCGTCGGCGTCCAGCGCGAACAGCGGCTGCCCGGCCTGCACCGCGTCGCCGCGGCGCACGTGCAGCGTGCGCAGCGTGCCGCCGGCGGAAGCCGCGACGTAGACCATCTCGGCCTCGGCATAACCGGCCAAGGGCGCGTCACGCTCGGCACCGCAGCCGGCAAGCGACAGGACGGCGGCCAGCACGGCGGCGTGGCGGGGCAGGGCGTTCATCTCAGCGCTCCGGGTCGGGGGCCAGGCCACGCAGCGCCCAGTCCAGGCGCTCGGCGATGCGTTCGGGGGCCACGGCCAGCGGCGTCAGGCGCTCGACGAAAGCGGCCGGGGCGATCTCGCGTGCGCCCATCAACCGCGTCACCAGCACCGGCAGCGCCAGCGAGGCGAGCAGGAACATCAGCTGGTGCAGCGGCTCGGCACGGCGCAGCCGGCCGGCGGCCTGCGCCTGGACGATCAGGCCCAGCAGCACCGCCGGGTGGCGCTGCTCGATCGTCGCGACGAAACGCCGCACCGCGGGTTCGCCGGCCGCGGCGTCGGCCAGCAGCAGCGCGAGGAAGTCGCGGTGCCGCGCGACCCAGGCGACGAACTCCAGCAACGCCTCGCGCAGCGCCGGCAGCGGGTCGCCGGGGCGCCGCGCCAGGTCCTGCAGCTGGCCGAACATCGGCGCGTACCAGCGCTCGATCAGCTCGGTGACGAAGGCGTCGCGCGTGCCGAAGTGATGCACGAAGCTGCCGAGGTTGGCGCCGGCCTCGGCGGCGACGGCACGCACCGTCAGCGCCTTCAGCCCGCGCTCGCGCGCCAGCACCAGTCCGGCCTGCAGCAGGCGTTCGCGGGCGCCGGGGTCGGCAGCGGGGCGGGAATTCATGCTGCGCGTTATACGCTTGTACAAGTCAAGCGGCAATCGGACGCCCGGAAACGAAAACGGCGGCCCGCAGGCCGCCGTCCGTTCAGGCGTCGCCGCCCGGTCTCACTTGATCGGCTTGAAGCGCACGCGCTTCGGCCGCGCGCCTTCTTCGCCCAGGCGCTTCTTCTTGTCCTCTTCGTACTCGTGGTAGTTGCCGGCGTAGAAGAACCACTGCGACTCGCCTTCGCAGGCCAGGATGTGGGTCGCGATGCGGTCCAGGAACCAGCGGTCGTGGCTGATGACCATCGCGCTGCCGGCGAACTCGAGCAGCGCCTCTTCCAGCGCACGCAACGTTTCGACGTCCAGGTCGTTCGACGGTTCGTCGAGCATCAGCACGTTGCCGCCCTGGGCCAGGGTCTTGGCCAGGTGCAGGCGGCCGCGTTCGCCGCCGGAGAGGTTGCCGACGAGCTTCTGCTGGTCGTTGCCCTTGAAGTTGAAGCGGCCCAGGTAGGCGCGGCTGGGCATCACGAACTGGCCGACGACGATGTTGTCCAGGCCGCCGGAGACGTCTTCCCACACGGTCTTGTCGCCGGCCAGGCTCTCGCGGCTCTGGTCGACGAAGGTCACCTTGGCGGTCTTGCCGATCACGACCTCGCCGCTGTCCGGCTTTTCCAGCCCCTGGATCATGCGGAACAGCGTCGACTTGCCGGCGCCGTTGGGGCCGATGATGCCGACGATGGCGCCCGGCGGGACCTTGAAGCTGAGGTTGTCGATCAGGCAGCGCTCACCGAAGCTCTTGGTGACGTTCTTGAACTCGATGACCTCGTTGCCCAGGCGCTCGGCGACCGGGATGAAGATCTCGTTGGTCTCGTTGCGGCGCTGGTAGTCGACGTCCGACAGCTCCTCGAAGCGGGCCAGACGCGCCTTGCTCTTGGCCTGGCGGCCCTTGGCGTTGGAGCGCACCCACTTGAGCTCCTCCTTCATCGCCTTGATGCGCGCGTCTTCCTTCTTCTGCTCGACTTCCAGGCGGCGTTCCTTCTGGTCCAGCCACTCGGAGTAGTTGCCCTTGTACGGGATGCCCATGCCGCGGTCGAGTTCGAGGATCCACTCGGCGGCGTTGTCCAGGAAGTAGCGATCGTGGGTGATCGCGACGACAGTGCCCGAGAAACGCTGCAGGAACTGCTCCAGCCAGTCCACCGACTCGGCGTCCAGGTGGTTGGTGGGTTCGTCGAGCAGCAGCATGTCGGGCTTGGACAGCAGCAGCCGGCACAGCGCCACGCGGCGCTTCTCGCCGCCGGACAGCAGGCCGATCTGCGCGTCCCAGGGCGGCAGGCGCAGCGCGTCGGCGGCCAGTTCGAGCTGCAGATCGGTGTTCTCGCTGCCGGCCGCGGCGATGATCGCCTCGAGCTCGGCCTGCTCGGCGGCCAGCTTGTCGAAGTCGGCGTCGGGCTCGGCGTACTCGGCGTAGACCTCGTCCAGGCGCTTCTTGGCGGCGAGCACGCCGCCGATGCCTTGTTCGACGGCTTCGCGCACGGTCTGGTCGGGGTTCAGCTCGGGTTCCTGCGGCAGGTATCCGATCTTCAGGCCGGGCATCGGGACGGCATCGCCCTCGATGTCCTTGTCCAGCCCGGCCATGATCTTCAGCAGCGTCGACTTGCCGCTGCCGTTGACGCCGAGCACGCCGATCTTCGCGCCAGGGAAGAAGGACAGCGAGATGTCCTTCAGGATCTGCCGCTTCGGCGGCACGATCTTGCCGACGCGGTTCATCGTGAATACGTACTGGGCCATGGAGTCCTGTTCGGTTCTTTCGGTATGGGTGGAGCACGGCCGCTTGGCGCGGCCAAACCGCTATTGTCGCCTTTCCGCGTGTCCTCACCCGCGCCGTTTCCCCGCCGCGGGTGGCGTCGGCCGAGGCCATGGTTTTGCCCGGTGGGGTTTCACTCAGCAGGTTTGATCTGCATCAGATAGAATTTTCGGCACCGATGCAGAGCCCAGTCGCTGCATCGTCGTCGAGCCCGACGCCGCCTCGCGGCCCCATGATCCGACGCCTGCGACTGGCGCCCCCGAGCGGGCGACAGGCCGACCGAATACCAAGTCCATGAATTTTTCCGATCTCGGCCTTGCCGAGCCGCTGCTGCGCGCCGTTCGCGAACAGGGCTACGACGTGCCGACCCCGATCCAGGCCCAGGCGATCCCGGCGGTGCTGCAAGGCGGCGACCTGCTCGCCGGCGCGCAGACCGGCACCGGCAAGACCGCCGGTTTCACGCTGCCGATGCTGCAGCGTCTGTCCGCTTCCAAGCCGGTGCGCGACTCCCGCGGCCGCATCGCCGTGCGCGCGCTGGTGCTGACGCCGACACGTGAACTTGCCGCCCAGGTCGAGGAAAGCGTTCGTGCCTACGGCAAGTACCTGCCGCTGACCAGCATGGTGATGTTCGGCGGCGTCGGCATGCAGCCGCAGATCGACCGCCTCCGCAAAGGCGTCGACATCCTCGTCGCGACGCCCGGCCGGCTGCTGGACCACCATGGCCAGGGCACGCTGGACCTGTCTCAGGTGCAGATCCTGGTGCTCGACGAAGCCGACCGCATGCTCGACATGGGCTTCATCCACGACATCAAGAAGGTGCTCGCGGTGCTGCCCCAGAAGAAGCAGAGCCTGCTCTTCTCGGCGACCTTCAGCGACGAGATCAAGGCCCTGGCCGACCGCCTGCTGAACCAGCCGGCGCTGATCGAGGTCGCGCGCCGCAACGCCACCGCCGACACCATCGCGCAGAAGGTGCACCCGGTCGGGCGCGAGAAGAAGAAGGAGCTGCTGGCGCACCTGATCCGCCAGGGCGACTGGCACCAGGTGCTGGTCTTCACGCGCATGAAGCACGGCGCCAACCGCCTGGCCGAGTACCTGAACGAGCAGGGCATCACGGCGATGGCGATCCACGGCAACAAGAGCCAGGGCGCGCGCACCAAGGCGCTGGCCGAGTTCAAGGCCGGCACGCTGCAGGTGCTGGTGGCCACCGACATCGCCGCGCGCGGCATCGACATCGACCAGCTGCCGCACGTCGTCAACTACGAGCTGCCGAACGTGCCGGAAGACTACGTTCACCGCATCGGCCGCACCGGCCGTGCCGGCGCCAGCGGCGAGGCGGTCTCGCTGGTCTGCCTGGACGAGGAGATCTTCCTGCGCGACATCCAGCGCCTGATCAAGCGCGAGATCCCGGTGCAGGTGATCCCCGGCTTCGAGCCCCCGGCCGGCGAGCGCGCCGAGCCGATCGTGCTCGGCCGCATGACCATCGGCGTCGGCGGCACGCGCCGCAACGCCGGTGGTGGCATGCCCTCGCGCGGCGGCCGGCCGCAAGGCGCGTCGGGCGGTGGCAACGGGGGTGGTGGCCAGCGCCCGGCCGGCGCCGGGGGCGCGGTGGTGCGTCGTCGCCGCGCGGCGGGTCCTCGCACGGCCACGGCGGCGGCCGCGCCTCGCAAGGCCCGCGCGGGCCGCGTCGCTGAGCGGCGGCCTCCCGAGGCACCAATGAAAAAGGCCCCGCGAGGGGCCTTTTGCCTGTCTGCCGCCGGTTGCCCGGCGGCACCGTGTCACTCGCCGCCGAACTTGTAGTCGGTGCGGGCCTTCTTGCGCAGCTCTTCCTGGTACTGCTGCAGGCGGGCCTGCTCGATGCGCTGCTTGATCTGGTCCTTCACGTCGTCGAAGGCCGGGAACTGCGCCTCGCGCGTGTCGTCGAGGCGGATGATGTGCCAGCCGAACTGGCTCTTCACCGGCGTCTGCGTCATCTCGCCCTTCTTCAGCGCGGCCATGGCCTGGCTGAACTCGGGCACGTAGGCGTCGGGCTTGGCGAAGTCCAGGTCGCCGCCGTTCTCGCCGGAGCCCGGGTCCTTGGAGTGCTTCTTCGCCAGTTCCTCGAAGCTGCCACCGGACTTGATCTGGGCGATCAGCTTCTTGGCCTCGTCCTCGGTCTCCACCAGGATGTGGCGGGCACGGTACTCGGTGCCCGAGGCCGCGGCCTTGAACTTGTCGTACTCGGCCTGGGCGTCGGCGTCGGTCACCGGGTGCGTCTTGCGGTAGCTGTCGAACAGCTCGCGGATCAGGATGCTCTGGCGGGCGAGTTCCATCTGCGCCTTGTAGTCGGCCGAGGTGGCGATGCCCTTCTTCTCGGCTTCCTGGACGAAGATCTCGCGCAGCACGACCTGGTCACGGGCCTGCTGCTGCAGTTCCGGGCCGATCTGCTGGCCGGCACGCGCTGCCTGCTGCAGCAGCGTCTCGACACGGCTCTTGGGCACCGGCTTGCCGTTGACGACGGCGATGTTCTGCGCCTGTGCGGCCAGCGGCATCAGCAGTGCGGCGGCCGCGGTGGCGAGCGCCGTGCGCACGGCGAAGGTCTTCGAGCTCATGGATGGCACTTTCGGATGGGTCGCGGATCGCCCGAAGCGGCGGCGCGACGATGGAGTTGTTCGAGGGGTGTCAGTCCTGGCGGGGCGGCTGCGCGTCGATCGCGAGGGCATGCACACCCCGTTGGCCCAGAGGGCCGAGGGCATCATACACAAGGCGATGGCGCGCCAAGGGGGCCAGCCCGGCGAAGCGCGCGCTGCGGATGCGCACCTGGAAATGGCCGCCTTCGCGCGCGCCGGCGTGGCCGGCGTGTCGGGCGCTGTCGTCGACGACTTCGAGCTCGGTCGGCTCCAGAGCGGCGCGCAGCGCGGCTTCGATGTCGGCGGCGCGGCTCATTGTTTGCCCTCGTTCGGCGCCGCCGGCTCTTCGAGATAACGGCCGAGGTACAGGCCCTGGGCGATCGTGAAGGCGAACATCAGGCCGATGCCGCCGAAGAGCTTGAAGTTGACCCAGGCGTCGGTGCTGAAGCTGTAGGCCACCCAGATGTTGAGCAGGCCCATCGCGGCGAAGAACGCGACCCAGGCGAAGTTCAGCCGGTGCCAGACACGTTCGGGCAGCACCATCTGCTCGCCCAGCAGCAGCTTCAGCAGGTTCTTGCCGGCCAGCAGCGGCGCCAGCCACAGCGCGGTGCCCATCGTCCAGTACAGCACGCTGGGCTTCCACTTGATGAAGGTCTCGTTGTGGAACCAGATCGTCAGGCCGCCGAAGACGACGACCAGCACCAGGCTGATCCACAGCATCGCGTCGATGCGCTTGCCGCGCAGCTTGAGCACCAGCACCTGGGCCAGCGTCGCGAGGATCACGACGACGGTCGCCAGCAGCACCGGCGCCTCCTTCGGGCCGACGACGCCGCCGGAGACGAGCGCGCCGAAGTTGGCGGTGGCGAAGTCCGCCGCCCATTCCGGGCGGCCCTCGGCGAGCTTGAAGCAGGCGAAGAAAAGGACGATCGGCAGGAAGTCCAGCAACAGCTTCATGCGAGGCGACGGGAGCGGTTCATGGGGCGATTGTGCCGGCTGCGTCGGGTGGGTTGCGGCGAAGCCGTGACGGCGGCGGGCCGATACGGGCTGGGGGTTCACGCGGCCTCGGGCTTGAAGTCGATGGCCGCCGAGTTGATGCAGTAGCGCTGGCCGGTCGGCGCCGGGCCGTCGTCGAAGACATGGCCCAGATGGGTGCCGCAGCGGCGGCAGCGCACCTCGACCCGAACCATGCCGTGGCTGGTGTCGCGCACCTCCTCGATGACGTCGGCCTCCAGCGGCTGCCAGTAGCTCGGCCAGCCGCAGCCGGCGTCAAACTTGGTTTCGCTGGAGAACAGCGGCGCACCGCAGCCGATGCAGTCGTAGTGGCCGCGACCGGTGTGATCCCAGTACTTGCCGGTGAAGGGGCGCTCGGTGGCCGCGTGGCGCGCGACCTGGTACTGCGTCGGGTCGAGCTGGGCGCGCCATTCGGCGTCGCTCTTGCGGACCTCGTAGCGCGGGTCGTCGTGCGGATGGGCGGCAGGTTTCTTGTCGAACAGGCTCATGACGAACAGGAGATCTCCAGCTGGCGCGCCCAGTCGGGCGGGAAACCGGCGAGCGCCTCGTGTTCGGGCTGCTCGTCGAACGGATGCTGCAGCACGGCCAGCAGCCGCGAGACCTCGCCGAAGTCGCCGGCTTCGGCCTGGCGGATCGCGGTCTCGGCCAGGTGGTTGCGCAGCACGTACTTGGGGTTGGTGCGCTCCATTCGCAAGCGGCGCTCGGCGTCGACGCTGGCCTCGGCGCGCAGGCGCTCGGCGTAGCGCAAGGCCCAGGCGTCGAAGGCCTCACGGTCCAGGAACAGGTCGCGCAGCGCGTCGTGCGTCGCACCGGGCGTGCTGTCGAAACGCGCCAGGCGGCGGAAGCTGATCGTGTAGTCGGCGCCGTCGGCGGCCATGCGGCGCAGCAGGTCGTCGACCAGCGCGCCGTCTTCTGGGCGTTCGTCACGCAGGCCGAGCTTGGCGCGCATCGCCGTCTGCAGCGCGGCCAGGAACTCGCTCTTGTAAGGCTCCAGCGCGGCCACCGCGGCGTCGGGGTCGACTATCAGCGGCAGCAGCGCCTGGGCCAGCGCGTGCAGGTTCCAGAACGCGACGTTGGGCTGGCGCGCGTAGGCGTAGCGGCCCTGGTGGTCGGAGTGGTTGCAGACGTGGCCGGGGTCGAAGGCGTCGAGGAAGCCGAACGGCCCGTAGTCGATCGTCAGGCCCAGCAGCGACATGTTGTCGGTGTTCATCACGCCGTGGCAGAAGCCGACCGCCTGCCACTGCGCCACCAGCCGCGCCGTGCGCCGCGCGACTTCTTCCAGCAGCGCGGCGTAGCGGTTGGCGGCCTCGGCCTGGGCCGGGAAATAGCGTTCGATCGCGTCGTCGGCCAGCCGGCGCAGCGCCGCGTTGTCGGCCGCGGTGTGGGCGAAGTGCTCGAAGTGGCCGAAACGCAGGAAGCTGGGCGCGACACGCGTGACGACGGCGGCGGTCTCGACGCGCTCGCGCCGCACCGGCAGCGGCGAGCCGACCAGCGCCAGCGCGCGCGTCGTCGGAATGCCCAGCGCGTGCATCGCCTCGGAGCCCAGGTACTCGCGGATCGACGAGCGCAGCACGGCGCGGCCGTCGCCCATGCGCGAGTAGGGCGTCAGGCCGCTGCCCTTCAACTGCAGCTCCAGCGGCCCGAGTGGCGTGTCGGCCTCGCCCAGCAGCAGCGCGCGGCCGTCGCCCAGCTGCCCGGCCCAGACGCCGAACTGGTGGCCCGAGTAGACCGTGGCCAGCGTGCCGCCGGCCGGCTGGGCGTTGCCGGCCAGCAGCGCCAGCGCTTCGTCGCGCTGCAGCCAGTCCCACCAGCCGAGTTCGTGTGCGTAGGCCTCGTTGCGCGCCACCCAGTGCGCCTCGGGCACCGGCTGCGGCGGCTGGGCGACGGCCAGCGGAGCGCCGGCGCGGCGCACGAAACCGTCGTCGCGCCAGCGCGGGCCGTCGGGGAAGATCCGGTCGGGGGCGTTCATCGGATCCATTGTCGGAAGCGGGCGCGCGCCACGCCGGCGCAGGGGCTTCACCGGCGCGGGCCGTTATCGTCACGCCTTCGTGATGGACGCCTCGCACTTCCTCGTCTCGCTGCTCAACGGGCTGTCCGTCGGGCTGCTGCTGTTCCTGCTGGCCTCGGGGCTGACGCTGATCTTCAGCCTGATGGGCGTGCTGAACTTCGCCCACGCCAGCTTCTACATGCTGGGCGCCTACGTCGGCGCCACCGTCGCGGCCGGCGCCGGCTTCTGGCTCGCGCTGCTGGTGGCGCCGCTGGTCGTCGGGCTGGCCGGCGCGGCCTTCGAGCGCTGGGTGCTGCGGCGCGTGCATGCGCAAGGCCACGTCGCCGAGCTGCTCGTCACCTTCGGGCTGGCCTACGTCGTCGTCGAGGCGGTGCAGCTCGTCTGGGGCCGTCAGCCGCTGGCCTTCGAGCCGCCGGCGGCGCTGGCCGGGCCGCTGTTCACGCTGGTGCAGGCGCCGGCCGGGCTGGCGCTGGCCTGGGGCGCGGCACCCGAGGCCTGCCGTGGCGACGCGGCGCTGGTCTGCACCCAGTTCCCGGCGCTGCGTGCCTTCGCGATGGCGCTGGCGCTGCTGCTGCTGGCCGTGCTGGCGCTGGCGCTGCGCACGACGCGGCTGGGCCTGGTGATCCGCGCCGCGCTGACGCACCCGCAGATGGCGCAGGCGCTGGGCCACGACGTGCCGCGCGTGTTCATGCTGGTCTTCGGCGCCGGCACCGCGCTGGCGGCGCTGGCCGGCGTCGTCGGCGGCGCGATGCGTGTCACCGAGCCCTCGATGGCGCAAGCCGTCGGGCCGGTGGTCTTCGCGCTGATCGTCATCGGCGGGCTGGGCTCGCTGGCCGGGGCTTTCGTCGCCTCGCTGCTGCTGGGCGTGCTGGACTCGTTCGCCGTGGCCAGCGACCGTTCGCTGGCCGATCTGGCGGCGGCGCTGCACTGGACGCTGGCGCCCGAGACCGCGGCGCTGGCGCTGTGGAGCGTGAAGCTGTCGCAGGTGGCGGCGATCCTGCCGTACCTGCTGCTCGTGCTGGTGCTGGTGCTGCGCCCGCGCGGCTTGTTCGGCACGCGCGAAGGATGACGGGGCGCCGGGTCCGGGCCGCGCTCGTCTGGGGCGCCTACGCGCTGGTGCTGGCCGGCGCGCCGTGGCTGTTCGACAGCAGCCTGGCGCTGACGCTGCTGTCGCAGATCGGCATCGCCATCGTCGCCTGCCTGGCCTTCAACCTGCTGCTGGGGCAGGGCGGCATGCTGAGCTTCGGCCATGCGGTCTATTCGGGGCTGGGCGCCTACGCGGCGATCCACACGCTGCGCTGGATGGTCGCCGGCGAACTGGCGCTGCCGGTCAGCCTGGTGCCGCTGGTCGGCGGCCTGGGCGGGCTGGCCGGCGCGGCGACGCTGGGCTGGCTGACGACACGCACCGCCGGCACGCCGTTCGCGATGATCACGCTGGGCCTGGGCGAGCTGGTCGCCGCGGTGGCGCTGATGTTCCCGACGGTCTTCGGCGGCGAAGGCGGGCTGAGCGCCGACCGCGTGATCGGCGAGCCCGTCTGGGGCATCAGCTTCGGCCCGGCCTGGCAGGTTTACGCGCTGATCGCCGTCTACTGCTTTGTCTGCACCGCGGCGATGTACGGCTTCACGCGCACGCCGCTGGGGCGCATGCTGAACGCCGTGCGCGACAACCCGCTGCGCGCCGAGTTCGTCGGCTACAGCGCACGCCGCGTGCGCTACCGGGCCTTCCTGGTGTCGGGCTTCTTCATGGGCGTGGCCGGCGGGCTGGCGGCGCTGCACTTCGAGATCGTCAGCGCCGAGGTGCTGGGCTCGCTGCGTTCGGGCGCCTACCTGCTGTTCACGGTGCTGGGCGGCAGCGGCTATTTCGCCGGGCCGATCCTCGGCGCGGTGCTGATGGTGCTGGCCGGCGTGCTGCTGTCGGCGCTGACGCGCGCCTGGCTGCTGTACCTCGGGCTGGCCTTCATCGCCGTCGTGATGCTCGCGCCCGGCGGGCTGGCCGGTGCGCTGGCGGGCCTGACGCGCGCCGCCGCCGCGGGCGTCCTGCGCCGGCTGTGGGCCGGGCTGGCGGCCTTGGTCGTGCTGGCCGTCGCGGCGCTGGCCGGTCTGGCGGTCATCGTCGAGCTGCTGTACCGGCGCCAGCTCGACGCCGCTTCGGGCCCGGCGCTGAACTTCTTCGGCCTGCAGCTGAGCGCCGAGTCGGCCGACGCCTGGGTCGGCGCGGCGCTGCTGCTGGCCACCGCGGCGGGCTTGTTCGAACTGGCACGGCGGCAGTTGGCGCCGCAATGGGCGCGGGAGGGAGCGCGATGACGCCGGCACTGGAGTTGCGCAACGTGCAGCGGCGTTTCGGCCGCACCGAGGTCGTGCGCGGCGCCAGCCTGGCCGTGAAGCCGGGCGAACGCGTCGCGCTGATCGGCCCCAACGGCGCCGGCAAGAGCACGCTGTTCAACCTGATCAGCGGCCAGCTCGCGCCCGACGCCGGCGAGATCCTGCTGAACGGCCAGGCGATCCAAGGCCTGCCGCCGTACGAGATCGTGCGCCGCGGGCTGGCGCGCAGCTTCCAGACCAGCCAGCTGTTCGCGCGCCTGTCGACGGTGGAGAACCTGCGCTGCGCGCTGCTGCACAGCGAAGGTGCCGGCTACGCCTTCTGGCGCCCGGCACGGCGCCGCGGCCTCGACGAACGTGCCGAGGCGCTGCTGGCGATGCTGCGCCTGGAGCACAGGCGCGACGTCCCGGCGGCGCAGCTCGCCTACGCCGAGCAGCGTGCGCTGGAGATCGGCCTGACGATCGCCGGCGGCGCCGGCATCGTGCTGCTCGACGAGCCGACCGCCGGCATGAGCCGCGAGGAGACGGCCTGGTTCGTCGCGCTGATCCGCCGCGCGACCGAAGGCCGCACGCTGCTCGTCGTCGAACACGACATGAGCGTCGTCTTCGAGCTCGCCGACCGCATCGCGGTGCTGGTCGACGGCGAGGTCGTCGCCTTCGACACGCCCGCGGCCGTGCGTGCCGACGCTCGCGTGCAGCAGGCCTATCTGGGCGCGCTGCCGGCGGCCGGGGAGGGCGCATGCTGACGGTGCGTGGCCTCGAAGCCGGCTACGGCGTGCGTCCGGTGCTGCACGGCGTCGAGTTCGACGTCGCGCCCGGCGAGATCGTCGCGCTGCTCGGCCGAAACGGCTCGGGCCGGTCGACGACGGCCAAGGCGCTGATGGGCCTGCTGCCGGCACGCGGTTCGGTGCGCTGGAACGGTGTCGAACTGCTGGGACGACCGGCGCACCAGATCGCGCATGCCGGCCTGGGCTACGTGCCCGAGAGCCGCGACGTCTTCCCGACGCTCAGCGTCGCCGAGAACCTGCGCCTGGGCGAACGCCCGCGCGCCGGCACCCGGCGCTGGACGACGACCGAGCTGCTGGCCCGCTTCCCGCGCCTGGCCGAGCGCGCCCAGGCGCCGGCCGGCGTGCTGTCCGGCGGCGAGCAGCAGATGCTGACGCTGGCCCGCACGCTGGTCGGCGACCCCGCTGTGCTGATCGTCGACGAGCCGACCGAAGGCCTGGCGCCGCAGGTCGTCGCCCAGGTGGCCGAACTGCTGGCCGAGGCGCGCCGGCGCGGCGTCGGCGTGCTGCTGGTCGAGCAGAAGCTGGCGATCGCGCTGCAACTCGCCGACCGCTGCCTGGTGATGGGCCACGGCCGCATCGTCTTCGCCGGCACACCGGCGGCGCTGGCGGCAGACGCCGGCGTGCGGCAAGAGTGGTTGGAGGTCTGAGGGCCTTGCCTGCTCGCGTGAGTTCGCGTGCGGGCCTTCGGTTGGCCCAGGATGCCTTCAGTGATAGTCGCTTTCGCGCTGATGGCGCACCGCACCGACGTGCACACGCCGCTCGGCCCGGATCTCGAAATAGACGACGAAGCCGCTGGCGCCGAAGGGCACGATCAGCTCGCGCGCAAACGGACTGCTGGCCGCCTTGCGGCAGCTGAACGGGCTGACGGCGAGGAAGCGGCAAGCCTGGCGGATCGCGTCGATCGCCCGGGCGGGGATGTCGAGATCACCCGAGGGACTGTTCAGTTCACGCGCGAAGGCGTGTTCGAACAGCCTCAGCAGATCCTCTTCGGCCTCGCGGCTGAAGACGACCTCGTAGTTCATTCGGCCGGCTTCTGACGGCGCTCGCGCGCCTTGCTCAGCCGGGCTTCGAGCTTGGCGATGACCGTCTCCGCCGGCACCCAGTCGCCGTCGGCCTCGGAGCGTGCGACCGCGGCCAGGCCGCGGCGCACGAACTCGGCCTGGTCGCGGCGGCGCGCGACCTCGGTGCGCACCGCCTGCTCGACCAGCGACGCCAGGCTCTCGCCTTCTTCGAGCGCCTGCTCGATCTCCTCGCGGAACTGCGGCTCGATGCGCACCGGCGGGATGGTCGTAGACTTCATCGCGGCACTGTATCGCTTTTGCGATACTTTGGCGTTCAGGCCGACGCCGAGCCCCGCACGCCCCCGGTGAGCTGGCGCGCGATCAGCGTGCGCAGCGGCGACGCGACGCTGGCCGCCTTCAGCACCGCGCCGCGCACCAGCTTGGCCGGCGGCGTGTCGTCGGTGAACAGGCGCACGATGGCGTTGGTGCCGAGGTAGATCGGCAGCGTGCGCATCCGGTGCTCGCGTTCGTAGGCCGCCAGCACCGCGGCGTCGCCGAGGTCGCGGCGCTCGCGTGCGGCGCGCGCCAGTTCACGCGCCAGCACCTCGACGCCGTAGAGGCCGAAGTTGTAGCCGTGCGCGGTGACCGGGTGCATGCCGACCGCGGCGTCGCCGACGAGCGCGAAACGCGGGCCGACGAAACGCGTCGCGTAGGCCGCGACCAGCGGGTAGGCGTGGCGCGGCGCGGCGACGTCCATGCGACCCAGGCGACGGTCGAAGTGCTCCTCGACCCGCAGCGCGAAGGCTTCGTCCGACAGCGCCATCCACTCCGGCGCCTGGTCGCTCTTCAGCGTCACGACGGCCGAGCTCTGGCGCCCGGCCATCGGCAGGATGGCCAGCGTGTTGCCGTAGCGGAAACACTCGTGCGCGGTGTTCTCGTGGTCTTCCTCGTGGCGCATGCGCACGACGATGCAGGTGCGGCCGAAGTCCAGCATGTGCGCGCCGATGCCGCCCAGGCGCCGCGTCGTCGAGAAGCGGCTGTCGGCGGCGACGACCAGCGGCGCACGCCAGGCACGGCCGTCGGCCAGGCGCACGGTCGCGGCCTGTTCGTCGCGCTGCAGCGCGGTGACCCGCGCGTCGCCGACGATCTCGACGCCCGGCGTGGCGGCGGCCGCGGCGTAGGCGGCTTCGCGCAGGCGGTGGTTGGGCACCAGGAAACCCAGCGCCTCGTGGCCGTCGGCCTGACCGTCGAAGGGCAGCACCAGCGGCGACGCGCCGTTGCGCACCAGCGCGCGCTTCAGCGGCGCGATCTCGTCGGCCGGCAGGCGGTCCCAGTGGCCCAGGCGCTCGAGGATGGCGCGCGCACGGTGCGTCAGCGCGATGTCGCGGCCGTCTTCCGGCGGCGCGACCAGCGACTCGGCGCTGTTCTGTTCGAGCACGGTGCAACGCAGGCCGGCCTGCGCGAGCGCCGCCGCCAGCGCCAGGCCCGCGGGGCCGGCGCCGACGATGGCGACGTCGGTGGTGTGGAAGTCGTTCACGGTCGTTTGAGGGGCATCAAGGCCCCGAGTGGCCGGCGCACGATATCGGCGCGTCGCCGTCATGGGCTTGATGGATGTCATGCACGGGGCGGCGCCGGCCTTTGTCGCCGCAGGGACAGCGCGCCCCGAAACCCGACTCCTAGAATGAAACGACCGTTCGAAACCGAGCCCGACCGAGGCGTTTGCCCCTCGGAAACAGGCCCCCAGAAGGAGACATCATGGCCGTCCGTTACGACCTCCACGGCGAGGTCGCCGTGCTCACGCTGGACAACCCGCCGGTCAACGGCCTGGGGCTGGCGACGCGGCGCGAACTGAGCGCCGGCCTCGAACGTGCGCTGGCCGACCCGGCCGTCGTCGCGATCGTCGTCACCGGCGCCGGCAAGGTGTTCTCGGGCGGCGCCGACATCAAGGAGTTCGGCACCGACCGGGCGATCGCCGAGCCCAATCTGCATTCGCTGATCCGCCAGGTGGAGCTGGCGGGCAAGCCGGTGGTCGCCGCGATGCACGGCACCTGCATGGGCGGCGGGCTGGAGCTGTCGTTGGCCTGCCATTACCGCGTCGCCGCGCCGGCCACCCAGGTCGCGCTGCCCGAGGTCAAGCTCGGCCTGCTGCCCGGCGCCGGCGGCACGCAGCGCCTGCCGCGCGTGCTCGACGTCGAGACCGCGCTGAACATGATCGTCTCCGGCGAGCCGGTGGCCAGCGAGCTGCTGGCCTCGTTGCCGGGGCAGAAGCTCTTCGCCCAGATCGTCGAAGGCGAGCTGCTGGCCGGCGCCGTGGCCTTCGCCGCCGCCAAGGGCCACGAACACGCCGGCGGCGCGCCGCTGCCGCGGGTGCGCGACCTGAAGGCGCGCCACGCCAACCCCGACGCCTTCTTCCAGTTCGCGCGCAACACCGTGAAGGCGATGGCCCGGCACTTCCCGGCGCCGGCCAAGTGTGTCGATGCCGTCGAGGCGGCGGTCAAACGCGACATCGACGCCGGCCTGGCCTACGAGCGCGAGCTCTTCATGGCGCTGATGTTCACGCCCGAGAGCCAGGCGCTGCGCCACGCCTTCTTCGCCGAACGCGCGGCCAGCAAGATCCCCGACGTCCCGGAGGACACGCCGCTGCGCCGCATCACCAAGGTCGGTGTCGTCGGCGCCGGCACGATGGGCGGCGGCATCAGCATGAACTTCCTCAACGCCGGCCTGCCGGTGACGATCCTGGAGACGACGGCCGAGGCGCTGGAGCGGGGTGTCGCGACGATCCGCCGCAACTACGAGGCCCAGGTCAAGAAGGGCAAGCTGAAGGAAGACAAGTACCAGCAGCGGATGGCGCTGCTGACGACGACGCTGTCCTACGCCGACCTGGCCGGCTGCGACCTCGTCATCGAGGCCGTCTACGAGGACCTGGGCGTCAAGCAGCAGGTCTTCGGCGCGCTCGACGAGGTGGTGAAGCCCGGCGCCATCCTCGCCAGCAACACCTCGACGCTGGATGTGAACCGCATCGCCGGCTTCACCAAGCGCCCGGCCGACGTGGTGGGAATGCACTTCTTCAGCCCGGCCAACGTGATGAAGCTGCTGGAGGTGGTGCGCGGCGAGAAGACCGCCAAGGACGTGCTGGCCACCGTGATGCAGCTCGCCAAGACGATCCGCAAGACGGCGGTGGTCTCGGGCGTCTGCGACGGCTTCATCGGCAACCGCATGATCGAGCAGTACAGCCGCCAGGCCGGTTTCCTGCTGGAAGAAGGCTGCACGCCGCAGCAGGTCGACAAGGCCGTCGAGGCCTTCGGCTTCGCGATGGGCCCGTTCCGCATGGGCGACCTGGCCGGCAACGACATCGGCTGGGCGATCCGCAAGCGCCGCTACGTCGAGCAGCCGCAGATGCGCTACAGCCAGACCGCCGACCTGCTCTGCGAGATGGGCCGCTACGGCCAGAAGACCGGCGCCGGCTGGTACGACTACGCGCCCGGCAAACGCGACGCGATCCCGTCGCCGGTGGTCGAGGAGATGGTGGCGAAGCACCGCGCCGGGCTCGGCATCACGGCGCGCACGATCTCCGACGACGAGATCGTGCACCGCCTGGTCTACGCGCTGGTCAACGAAGGCGCCAAGATCCTCGAGGACGGCATCGCCAGCAAGGCCAGCGACATCGACATGGTCTACCTCACCGGCTACGGCTTCCCGCTGTGGCGCGGCGGGCCGATGTGCTACGCCGACAGCCAGGGCCTCTTCAACGTCGTGCAGACGATGAAGGCCTTCGCGCGCAACCCGCTGGACGACGCCGGCTTCTGGGAGCCTGCGCCGCTGCTCGCCCGCCTGGCCGCCGAAGGCCGCCGCTTCACCGCCTGAAGCCCCGAACCCGAGGACCGACCATGAGCCAAGCCGTCATCGTCTCCACCGCACGCACGCCGCTGGCCAAGAGCTGGAAGGGTGCATTCAACATGACCCACGGCGCGACGCTGGGGGCTGCGGCCGTCGCCGCGGCCGTGCAGCGCGCCGGCATCGAACCCGCCGCCGTCGAGGACGTGCTGATGGGCTGCGCCAACCCCGAAGGCGCGACCGGCGCCAACATCGCGCGCCAGATCGCGCTGCGTGCCGGGCTGCCGGTCACGACCGCCGGCATGACGATCAACCGCTTCTGTTCCAGCGGCCTGCAGACGATCGCCAGCGCGGCCCAGCGCATCGTCTCAGGCGAAGGCGAGGTCTATGTCGCCGGCGGCGTCGAGAGCATCTCCTGCGTGCAGCAGGAGATGAACCAGCACATGCTGTTCGACCCGGCGCTGAAGAAGAGCAAGCCCGAGATCTACTGGACGATGCTGCAGACGGCCGAGAACGTCGCCCGGCGCTACGGCATCTCCAAGGAGCGCCAGGACTGCTACGGCGCGCAGAGCCAGCAGCGCGCCTGCGCGGCGCAGGAGCAGGGCCTGTTCGCCGACGAGATCGTGCCGGTGACGACGGTGGCCGGCGTCGCCGACAAGGTGCTGGGGCTGCGCAGCCGCGAAGTCACGGTCAGCGTCGACGAAGGCCTGCGCCCGGGCACGACTTACGAAGGCATCCAGGGCATCCGCCCGGCGATGCCCGGCGGCGTGATCACCGCCGGCAACGCCAGCCAGTTCAGCGACGGTGCCGGCGCCTGCGTCGTCGTGCACGAGCGTTACGCCGAGCAGAAGGGGCTGAAGCCGCTGGGGCGTTTCCTCGGATTCGCCGTCGCCGGCTGCGAGCCCGACGAGATGGGCATCGGCCCGGTGTTCGCGGTGCCCAAGGTCTTGCAGCGTCTGGGCCTGACGGTCGACGACATCGACCTCTGGGAGCTCAACGAAGCCTTTGCGGTGCAGGTGCTGTACTGCGCCGACCGGCTGGGCATCCCGATGGAGCGGCTCAACGTCAACGGCGGCGCGATCGCGATCGGCCACCCTTACGGCGTCAGCGGCCAGCGCCTGACCGGCCACGCGCTGATCGAAGGCCGGCGCCGCGGTGCCAAACGGGTCTGCGTGACGATGTGCATCGGCGGCGGCATGGGCGCGGCCGGCGTGTTCGAGGTGCTGTGAGGCTCGCGGCTGACAAGCCGGCGCGAGAGCCGGCCGCCGGGGCGCGCCCTTGCGCTCATGTCCCCCGTCCCGGCTGCGCCGGGACTCCTCCTTTACTTCGCTCCAGGGCGCGCCCCACCGTCCGGCTCGGAGACGCCGCATGAGCCCTCAGGACTTGTCCGGGGCTCATTCCCGCCTGGCGGGACCGGCCGCCAGGCCGAAGGGTGCGCCAGTGAGCCCTCAGGACTTGTCCGGGGCTCTTTCCCGCCTGGCGGGACCGGCCGCAGGCCGAAGGGTGCCAAAGTGAGTTCGCTGCGCGAACACCTGGACGTCCTGCTGCACGACTGGCTGGACGTCGACACACTGTTCAGCCGCGAACGCCACGCCGAGCACTCGCGCGAGACCGTCGGTGCGGTGCTCGACCTGGCCGAGCGCATCGCCGACGAACGGTTCGCGCCGGCCAACCGCCGCGCCGACGTCGAGGAGCCGCGTTTCGACGGCGAACGCGTGCACCTGCCCGAGAGCACACGCGCTGCGGTCGCCGCCTATGTCGAGTCGGGGCTGCTGGCGGCGTCGCAGGACGCCGAGTTCGGCGGTCTGCAGCTGCCGTGCGTCGCCGAGATGGCGGCCAACGCCTTCTTCAGCAAGGCCAGCGTCGCGATCGCCGGCTACGCGATGCTGACCACCGGCAACGCCAACCTGATCGCCGCGCACGGCACGCCGGCGCAGCGCGAGACCTTCGCACGCCGGCTGTTCGCCGGCGAGTGGTTCGGCACGATGTGCCTCAGCGAGCCGCAGGCCGGCTCGTCGCTGTCGGACGTCGCGACACGCGCCGAGCCCGACGGCCCCGGCCACGAGGCCGATGCGCTGGGCCCGCGTTACCGGCTGCGCGGCCACAAGATGTGGATCTCCGGCGGCGAGCACGAGCTGGCGGCCAACATCGTGCATCTGGTGCTGGCCAAGATTCCAGACGAAACCGGTCGATTGCCGCCGGGCGTCAAGGGCCTGTCGCTGTTCATCTGCCCGAAGTTCCTGCCCGGGCCCGACGGCCGGCTGGGCCGGCGCAACGACGTCGCGCTGGCCGGGCTGAACCACAAGCTGGGTTACCGCGGCACGACGAACACGCTGCTGAACTTCGGCGAGCGCGACGGCGCCGTCGCCTGGCTCGTCGGCCGCCCCGGCGACGGCCTGCGCTGCATGTTCCACATGATGAACGAGGCGCGCATAGCCGTCGGCCTGGGCGCGGTGATGCTGGGCTGGGCGGGTTACGAAGCGAGCCTGGAGTACGCCCGCCAACGCCCGCAGGGCCGGCCGCTGGGCGCCAAGGACGCGACGCAGCCGCAGGTGCCGATCCTGCGCCACGTCGACGTGCGCCGCATGCTGCTGGCGCAGAAGAGTTATGTCGAAGGCGGGCTGGCGCTGTCGCTGTACTGCGCCCGCCTCGTCGACGAGGCGCGCACCGGCGCGCCCGAGGCCGCGGCCGACGCGCGCCGGCTGCTGGACCTGCTGACGCCGATCGCCAAGAGCTGGCCCAGCGAGTGGTGCCTGGAGGCCAACTCGCTGGCGATCCAGGTGCTGGGCGGCTGCGGCTACACACGCGATTTCCCGGTCGAGCAGTACTGGCGCGACAACCGCCTGAACATGATCCACGAGGGCACGCACGGCATCCAGGCGCTGGACCTGCTGGGCCGCAAGGTGCTGGCCGACGGCGGCGCGGCGCTGAAGCTGCTGGTGACCCGCATCGACGCCACCGCGCAGCGTGCCGGCCAGGTCGCCGGACTGGCCGAAGCCGGCGTCGCGCTGGCCGGTGCCTTGCAGCGCCTGGGCGCTGCGACACGTTCGGCCTGGGCCACCGGCGACGCCGAGGCGGCGACGGCCAACGCCACGCCTTATCTGCAGGCTTTCGGTCACGTCGTCGTCGCCTGGCTGTGGCTGGATCTGGCGCTGGCGACGGGTGCTTCGCGGCCGGGCACACTGGCGGCCACACGCTACTTCTACGCCTACGAACTGCCCAAGATCGACGCCTGGCTGGCGCCGGTGGCGCGGCGCGAGGCGCTGGTGCGTGAACTGGACGACTCCTGTTTCTGAGCGAGGACCGAACGATGGCTGTACGACACCTGGTGATGTGGACCCTGAAGGACAAGGCCGACGCGCCGCGCTTCAAGGCCGAACTCGATTCCTGCGCGGCGCTGGTGCCGGGCATGCTGCACTTCCGCGCCGCGATCGCCGAGCCGGGCTGCGAGGCCAACGTCGACGTTCTGCTGGACTCGACCTTCGCCGACGCCGCCGCGCTGGACGCCTACCAGAACCACCCGCATCACCAGGCGGTGGCCAAGATCCTGGGCACGCTGCGCCAGACGCGCCACGTGCTCGACTACACGACGGAGGGCTGATGAGCACGCCGGTGATGGACCTCTTCCGCCTCGACGGACGTGTCGCGCTCGTCACCGGCGGCTCGCGCGGCCTGGGGCTGCAGATCGCCGAGGCGCTGGGCGAAGCCGGCGCCAAGGTGATGCTGACCTCGCGCAAGGCGGCCGACCTGGAGGAGGCCGTCGCCCGCCTGGCCGAGCGGGGAATCGACGCGCGCTGGGTCGCCGGCGACGCCAGCCGCCCCGAGGACGTGCAGCACGTCGTCGACGAGACGCTGCAGCGCCTGGGGCCGATCGACATCCTCGTCAACAACGCCGGCGCCACCTGGGGCGCGCCGGCCGAGGACCACCCGCTCGACGCCTGGGACAAGGTCATGGACCTGAACGTGCGCAGCCTGTTCCTGTTCTCGCAGGCGGTGGCACGCGCCAGCATGATCCCGCGCCGTTCGGGGCGCATCGTCAACGTCGCCTCGATCGCCGGGCTGGCCGGCAGCCTGAACATGCAGTTCATCGCCTACGGCACGAGCAAGGGCGCGGTGGTGAACTTCACGCGCACGCTGGCCGGCGAATGGGGCCGCCACGGCATCAACGTCAACGCGCTGGCGCCGGGTTTTTTCCCGAGCAAGATGACACGCGGCACGCTCGAAGCGGTCGGCGAACAGCGCCTGGCCGCCGCCGCGCCGCTGGGCCGCATCGGCGACGACGACGATCTGAAGGGCGCCGCGCTGCTGCTGTGCAGCCCGGCGGGCAAACACATCACGGGCCAGGTGCTGGCGGTGGACGGCGGTGTCAGCGCCGTGCATGCCGGCTAAGCCGAAGGAGACGACATGAACAACCAGCAGATCGTGCTGGCCTCGCGCCCGCAGGGCGAAGCGACGGCCGCCAACTTCCGCTTCGTCGAGGCGCCGCTGCCGGCGCTGGCCGACGGCCAGGTGCTCGTGCGCCACCACTACCTGAGCCTCGATCCGTACATGCGCGGCCGCATGAACGACTCCAAGAGCTACGCCGCGCCGCAGCCGCTGGGCGAGGTGATGATCGGCGGCACGGTCGGCGAGGTCGTCGACTCCCGCCACCCGGGCTACGCCGCCGGCGATGCGGTCGTCGGCATGGGTGGGTGGCAGCTCTATTCGGTGGTCGACGGCGGCGCGGCCGGCATGCTGCGCAAGGTCGACACGCGGCTGCCGCTGTCGGCCTATCTGGGCGCCGTCGGCATGCCGGGCGTCACCGCCTGGTACGGGCTGGTGCGCATCATCGCGCCCAAGCCCGGGCAGACGGTGGTCGTCAGCGCCGCCAGCGGCGCGGTCGGCAGCGTCGTCGGTCAGCTCGCCAAGGCGCGCGGCTGCCGCGTCGTCGGTTATGCCGGCGGAGCGGCCAAATGCGCCTACGTCGTCGACGAACTGGGCTTCGACGCCTGCATCGACTACCGCGAACACGCCGACGCACGCTCGCTGGCACGTGCGCTGCGCGACGCCGCTCCCGACGGCGTCGACGGGTGCTTCGAGAACGTCGGCGGCGCGGTGATGGACGCGACGATGCTGCGAATGAACGACTTCGGCCGCATCTCGCTGTGCGGAATGATCGCCGGCTACGACGGCCAGCCCATCCCGATGACCTGGCCGCAGCTCATCCTGCAGTCGCGGCTGACGGTGCAGGGTTTCATCGTCAGCGAACACATGGGCGACTGGCCCGAGGCGCTGCGCGAACTGGCGGCGGGTGTGGCCGGCGGCACGATCAAGTACCGCGAGAGCATCGCCGACGGCCTGGCCGCGGCGCCCGAGGCCTTCCTCGGCATGCTGAAGGGCCGCAACTTCGGCAAACAACTGGTGAAACTCGTTTGATCCACTGGCACTGGCTGCGCTGGGACGACCTGCGCCTGGACGACCTCTACGACGCGCTGGCGCTGCGCTGCCGCGTCTTCATCCTCGAACAAGGGCCGTACCTGGACCCCGACGGCATCGACCGGCACTGCTGGCATCTGCTCGGCCGCGACGACGCCGGCGTGTTGCAGGCCTATCTGCGTGTCGTCGATCCGGGGCTGAAGTACGCCGAGCCGTCGATCGGCCGCGTCATCAGCTCGGCCGAGCGCCGCGGCACCGGGCTGGGCCGCGCGCTGGTCGCCGAGGGCGTCACGCGCTGTCTGGCGGCGTGGCCGGGGCAGGGCATCCGCATCAGCGCCCAGGCCCACCTCGAACGTTTCTACGCCGGCTTCGGCTTCGAGCCGGTCGGCGAGCCTTATCTCGAAGACGACATCCCCCACCTCGAAATGCTGCTGAGGAGCCCCCGATGAACACCGACTGGCAGGGCCGCGTCGCGGTCATCACCGGCGCCGCGAGCGGCTTCGGGCTGGAGACCGCGCGCATCGCTGCCGCACGCGGCATGAGGATCGTCGCCGCCGACCTGCAGGCCGCCGCGCTGGAGGCCGCGGCCGAGGAGCTGCGTGGCCGTGGCGCCGAGGTGCTGCCGTTCCGGCTGGACGTCGCCAAGGCGGCCGAGGTCGAGGCGCTGGCCGCGGCCACCTTCGAGCGTTTCGGCACGCCGCATTTCGTCTTCAACAACGCCGGCGTCGGTGCCGGCGGGCTGATCTGGGAGCAGTCGGCGCGCGACTGGGAATGGGTGCTGGGCGTCAACCTGATGGGCGTGGCGCACGGCGTGCGCGTCTTCGTGCCGGCGATGCTGGAAGCGGCGAAAGCCGACCCCGGCTACCGCGGCCACGTCGTCAACACCGCCAGCATGGCCGGCCTCGTCAACATGCCCAACATGGGCGTCTACAACGTCAGCAAACACGCCGTCGTGGCGCTCAGCGAGACGCTGTACCAGGACCTGTCGCTGGTCGCCGAACGTGTGCACGCCCACGTGCTGTGCCCGTTCTTCGTGCCCACCGGCATCCACGAGAGCGGCCGCCACCGCCCGCCCGAGCTGGCCGCCGACGGCCGGCCGACACGCAGCCAGATGGTCGCCCAGGCGATGATGGAAAAAGCCGTCACCGGCGGCAAGGTCAGCGCTGCCGACGTCGCGCAGTGGGTCTTCGACGCGATGGACGAGAACCGCTTCTACGTCTTCAGCCATCCGCAGACGCTGGGCTCGGTGCGCCAGCGTTTGGACGACCTCGTCGCCGGGCGTAACCCGAGCGACGCCTTCGCCGACCGACCCCAGGTCGGCGACCAGCTGCGCGCGGCGCTGCGCGGCCGGGGCTGAGCGGCAGCGGTTACAGTCCGGGCGCCGGCATGGTGCCGGCACACGTCTTCAGGGCGGGGTGGAACTCCCCACCGGCGGTAGGCGGCTCCGGCCGCGAGCCCGCGAGCGCCCGGCGCAAGCCGGGGTCAGCAGACCTGGTGCGAAGCCAGGGCCGACGGTCACAGTCCGGATGAAAGAAGACGTGCCGCTGTGCCGCGCCCGGCTCCGGCTGGTTGCGGCGTGGCGGCGCGCAGGCGTCCCTGGAACGTCTCCATCCCACTCGAAGGAGCGTCTCCACATGAATCACTCTGTCCACACCCCGGCGCTGGCCGGTTCTCCGTCCACGCTGCGCCAGCGGCTGGCTGCCGCCGCGGCGGCGATGCGCGCCGGCCGCCCGGTGCTGCTCGTCGACGACGACGACCGCGAAAACGAGGCCGACCTGATCGTCGCCGCCGAACACCTCACCGAGGCGACGATGGCGATGCTGATCCGCGAATGCAGCGGCATCGTCTGCCTGTGCCTGCCGCCCGAGGCCATAGCGCGGCTGCGCCTGGCGCCGATGGTCGTTCACAACGGCAGCCGCCACGGCACGGCCTTCACCGTGTCGATCGAGGCGCGCGACGGCGTCACGACCGGTGTCAGCGCCGCCGACCGGCTGACGACGGTGCGTGCCGCCACCGCGCCCGGTGCCGGTGCCAACGCGCTGGTCAGCCCCGGCCACGTCTTCCCGCTGCGTGCCGAAGCTGGCGGCGTGCTGCAGCGCCGCGGCCACACCGAAGGCGCGATCGAGCTCTGCGACCTGGCCGGCCTGCAACGCGCCGCGGTGCTCTGCGAGCTGATGAACCCCGACGGCAGCATGGCGCGTGGCGCCCAGATCGAGGCCTTCGCCGCGCTGCACGGGCTGCCGACGCTGTCCATCGAGGACCTCGTGCAGTGGCGCCAGGGGAGGGCCGATGGCTGATCGCCTGGCCGTCGTCATCGGTGCCGGCCCGGCCGGACTGATGGCCGCCGAACGCCTGGCCGCCGCCGGGCACCGTGTCGAGGTCTTCGACGCGATGCCCTCGGCGGGGCGCAAGTTCCTGCTCGCCGGCAAGGGCGGGCTGAACCTGACGCACTCCGAGCCCTTCGAGCGTTTCGTCACGCGTTACGGCCCGGCCGCCGGCTGGATGGCGCCGCGGCTGCAGGCTTTCGGCGCTGACGCGCTGCGCGCCTGGGCCGCCGGGCTCGGCGTGTCGACCTTCGTCGGCACCTCGGGCCGCGTCTTCCCGGCGGAGATGAAGGCCGCGCCGCTGCTGCGCGCCTGGCTGCACCGGCTGCGTGCGGCCGGCGTCGTCTTCCAGATGCGCCACCGCTGGACCGGCTGGAGCGATGACGGCGCGCTGGCCTTCGACGGCCCGGCCGGGCCGGTGACGCGCCGCGCCGACGCCACGATCCTGGCGCTGGGCGGCGCCAGCTGGCCGCGCCTGGGCAGCAACGGCGCCTGGTGGCCCTGGCTGGCAGCGCGTGGCGTCGAACTCGCGCCGCTGGCGCCGTCCAACTGCGGTTTCGACGTCGCCTGGAGCGAGTTCCTGCGCACGCGCCACGCCGGCGAGCCGCTGAAGTCGGTGGCCATCACCTTCGGCGGCGAGCGCCGCCCGGGCGAATTCGTGCTGACCGAGACCGGCGTCGAAGGCAGCCTGGTCTACGCCTTCTCGGCCGCGCTGCGCGATGCGATCGCGCGCGACGGCCGGGCGGTGTTCGAGCTCGACCTGCTGCCGGCGCGGCCGCTGGAGTGGGTGCGGCGCGAACTGGCGCACCCGCGTGGCAGCCGCTCGCTGGCCTCGCACCTGAAGTCGCGCCTGAACCTGGGCGGCGTGAAGACCGCGCTGCTGTGGGAGCTGGTGCCCAAGGCCGATCAGCACGACGTCGACAAGCTGGCCGCGGCGATCAAGGCCTTGCCGGTGCCGGTGACGGCGCCGCGGCCGATCGCCGAGGCGATCAGCAGCGCCGGCGGCGTGCGCCTCGGTGCCGTCGACGACGCCCTGATGCTGCACGCGCTTCCGGGCGTCTTCGTCGCCGGCGAGATGCTCGACTGGGAGGCACCGACCGGCGGTTATCTGCTGACCGGCTGCTTCACGACCGGGCTCGCGGCGGGTGACGGCGCCGCGCGCTGGCTGTCGCGCTGAGCCCTCGCGCCGGCCGTGGCCACCGCCGGCGGGCGGTCACGGCCGGCCATTAAACTGCGCGCCTTTCGCTTTCCCGGACTTTGCTTTTGGACAAGATCGTTCTGCAGATCGCCGCCGAACTGAAGGTTCGCCCGGCGCAGGTGCTGGCCGCGGTCGAACTGCTCGACGGCGGCGCCACGGTGCCGTTCATCGCCCGTTACCGCAAGGAGGCGACCGACGGCCTCGACGACGTCCAGCTGCGTGAACTGGAGGCCCGCCTGGCCTATCTGCGCGAGCTGGAGGAGCGCCGCGCCGCGGTGCTCAAGAGCATCGACGAACAAGGCAAGCTGACGCCCGAACTGCGCGCCGCCATCGAGGCCGCGCCGACCAAGCAGGAACTGGAAGACCTGTACCTGCCGTACAAGCCGCGCCGCCGCACCAAGGGCATGATCGCGCGCGAAGCCGGCCTCGAGCCGCTGGCCGACAAGCTCTTTGCCGACCCGACGCTGGAGCCGCTGGCCGAGGCCGCCGCCTTCATCAACGCCGACGGCGGTTTTGCCGACGCGCACGCGGTGCTCGACGGCGTGCGCGACCTGCTCGCCGAACGCTGGGCCGAAGACGCGGTGCTGGTCGGCCAGCTGCGCGAATGGCTCTGGGCCGAAGGCCTGTTCCAGAGCAAGCTGGTCGACGGCAAGGACGGCAACCACGCCGACGCCGCCAAGTTCCGCGACTACTTCGACTACGCCGAGCCGATCCGCACCGTGCCCAGCCACCGCGCGCTGGCCGTGTTCCGCGGCCGCACGCAGGAGTGGCTGGACGCCAAGCTGGTGCTGGACGAGGAACTCGTGCCCGGCCAGCCCTCGCGGGCCGAAGGCCGCATCGCGCGCCACCTGGGCTGGAGCCATGCCAAGCGCCCGGCCGACGACCTGATCCGCAAGACCGTCGCCTGGACCTGGAAGGTCAAGCTCTCGCTGTCGCTGGAGCGCGACCTGTTCTCGCGCCTGCGCGAGGAAGCGGAAGGCGTGGCGATCAAGGTCTTCGCCGACAACCTGCGCGACCTGCTGCTGGCCGCGCCGGCCGGCAAGCGTGTCGTGATGGGCCTGGACCCGGGCATCCGCACGGGCGTCAAGGTGGCCGTCGTCAGCGACACCGGCAAGGTGCTGGACACCTCGACCGTCTACCCGCACGAGCCGCGCAACGACTGGGAAGGTTCGCTGCACGTGCTCGGCCGCCTGGTGGCGACGCACGGCGTCAACCTGATCGCGATCGGCAACGGCACCGCCAGCCGCGAGACCGACAAGCTGGCCGCCGACCTGATCAAACGCATCCGCCAGATGGCGCCCGACGTCCAGATCGACAAGGTCGTCGTCAGCGAGGCCGGCGCCTCGGTCTATTCGGCCAGCGAGTACGCGAGCAAGGAGTTGCCCGAGCTGGACGTCAGCCTGCGCGGTGCCGTCAGCATCGCGCGCCGGCTGCAGGATCCGCTGGCCGAGCTGGTGAAGATCGACCCGAAGAGCATCGGCGTCGGCCAGTACCAGCACGACGTCAACCAGAGCGGGCTGGCGAAGTCGCTGGACGCCGTCGTCGAGGACTGCGTGAACGGCGTCGGTGTCGACCTGAACACCGCGTCGGCGCCGCTGCTGGCGCGGGTGTCGGGGCTGTCGCCGGCCGTGGCGGCGAGCATCGTGCGCTGGCGCGACGCGCACGGCGCCTTCCGCAACCGCCAGCAGCTGCTGGAGGTGTCGGGCCTGGGGCCGCGCACTTTCGAGCAGGCCGCCGGTTTCCTGCGCATCCGCGACGGCGACAACCCGCTGGACCTGACCGGGGTGCACCCGGAGACCTATCCGGTCGTGCAGAAGATGCTGGCCGCCACCGGCCGGCCGGTGCAGGAGCTGATGGGCCGCGCCGAGGTGCTGCGCACGCTGAAGCCCGAACTCTTCGCCGACGACAAGTTCGGCGCCATCACGGTCAAGGACATCCTCGCCGAACTGGAGAAGCCCGGGCGCGACCCGCGGCCCGACTTCACGGTGGCGCGCTTCAACGAAGGCGTCGAGGACATCAAGGACCTGCAGCCGGGCATGGTGCTCGAAGGCACGGTCAGCAACGTCGCCCAGTTCGGCGCTTTCGTCGACCTGGGTGTGCACCAGGACGGCCTGGTGCACGTCAGCCAGCTGTCGAACAAGTTCGTCAACGACGCGCGCGAGGTCGTGAAGACCGGCCAGACGGTCAAGGTGCGTGTGCTCGAGGTCGACCTGGCACGCAAGCGCATCTCGCTGACGATGAAGCTGGATGCGGCGCCGCGCCCGGCGGGGGACCGCGGCGGCAACGCCTACCGGCCCGCGGGACGCGACGAGCGTGCCCGCGGCGGCGGCCAGGCCGCCGCGCAGCAGCAGGGTCAGGGCGCGATGGCCGCGGCCTTCGCCAAGTTGTTGACCAAGCGCTCGTAGTTCTCCTGGCCCTGGGCGCGCTGGACGGCCTCCAGCGCGCGGCGGCGGATGTCGTCGTCGATGCGCGCCGCCGGGCGGTAGCTGGCGTCCAGACGCACGGCCACCGGGCTGGGCTCCAGCTGCACCTGCGGCACGCTGATCGGCGACGAGCGCATCAGCGCGAAGATGTCGCGCTGGGCCTGCAGCGCCGGTGACAGCTGCGGCGTGATGCCGGTCTGCGGCAGCGTGACGAACACCGCCAGCGCGGCCATGCCCGTGGCCATCACCGCGCGCGGCCGGCCGATGGCAGCGGCTGCGCTGCGGGCGGCGTTGACCACCGGCGGCGGCACGAGGTCGGCAAAACCGCGGTTCTCGGCGGCGCGTGCCACCGGGCGCGGCGGCTCGCGGTCTTCCGGCGTCAGCAGCAGGCCGGCGCGGCGCACTGCGCGGCCGACGGCCTCGCTGCCGGTCAGCACCGTGAACGGCACCGCCAGCAGCAGCGGCACGACCAGCGGCGCCAGGTGCCAGACCCCCGATCTCGCCGCTGCGCTGGCCCAGCACCGCCAGCGCCAGCAGCGGCAGCGACATCAGGCCGATGCTGACCGCGGCGTCGCGCCAGGCGACCGTGCCGGCCTGCCGCGGCGGCGACTTCCATTCCAGCTTCAGCCCGGTCAGCGCGCCGATGACGAAGGTCGTGTGGGCGAGCATGCGCAGCGGTGCCTGGATCGCCGAGGCCAGCAGTTCCAGCACCGAGCTGGCGAGCAGCGCGGCGGTGCCGCCGAAGCGGCGCGCCTGGCCGGCGGCCAGCACCGCGACGACACCCAGCACGCGCGGCATCAGCAGCAGCACGGCGGTCATGACCCAGAGCACGACGGCGCTGTCGTGCGACATCTCCGGCGGGTCCAGCAGCGTGCCCAGCACGACGAAGCCGATCCACAGCGGCGCGATCGCGTACGACAGCGCGCCGGTGACGAACATCGCGCGGTGCGCCGGGCGCCAGCCCGGTTCGGCGACCAGGCGCGCGTTCTGCAGGTTGCCCTGGCACCAGCGGCGGTCACGCTGCAGCTCGGCCAGCAGGTTGGGCGGGTATTGCTCCCAGGAGCCGTCGAGTTGCGGCGCCAGCCAGACCTCGTAGCCGGCGCGGCGCATCAGCGCGGCCTCGACGAAGTCGTGCGACAGGATCTCGCCGGCCAGGCCGCCGCGGCCCGGGATCGGCGCCAGCGCGCAGTGCGTCATGAAGGCTTCGACGCGGATGATCGCGTTGTGGCCCCAGTAGTGCGACTCGCCGAGCTGCCAGAAGGCCATGCCCAGCGAGAACAGCCGGCCGGTGACCCGCGTGGCGAACTGCTGCAGCTGCGAGTGCAGCGTGTCCTGCGCCCGCGCCGTCGGCAGCGACTGCACGATGCCGGCGCGCGGGTTCTCTTCCATCAGCCGCACCATGTCGACCAGCGTGCGGCCGCTCATCGTGCTGTCGGCGTCGAGCACGACCATGTAGCGGTACTGCGAGCCCCAGCGGCGGCAGAAGTCGGCGACGTTGCCGGCCTTGCGCTTGGTGCGCCGGCGGCGCCAGCGGTAGAAGACACGCGCGCCGCCGTCGACCTCGCCGTCGCCCAGCATCGTGCGCAGCCGCTCCCAGGCGGCGACTTCGGCCGCGCGCAGCTTCGGGTCGGCGGTGTCCGACAGCACGTAGATGTCGAACAGCGACAGCGCCCCGGTGGCGGCGAGCGACTCGCAGGTCGCGCGCAGGCCGCCGTACACGGTGGTGATGTCCTCGTTGCAGATCGGCATGATCACCGCGGTGCGTGCGCCGCGGTCGATCGGCGCGTGCGGGCGCTTGAGCGTCAGCGCGTGCGGGTCGCCGCGCAGCATCACCCAGCCGCCCATCAGCGCGGTGACGAAGCCGATCGCCACCCAGGCGAAGAGCAGCGTCTGCAGCAGCGCCTGCGGCCATGGCGTGCCCTCGGGTGTCAGCGACCAGGCGGCGACGGCGAACGCCGCCACCAGCGCCAGCAGCAGCCGGCGGCGCGCCATCGCGGCGGCCAGCCAGGGCGTGTCGCGTGGCACCGCGCCGTAGCTCATGCCGGGCATCGCGGCGAACAGCAGGCCGCGCAGGAAACCGAACCAGGGGTGCGGTCGCATCGGCGAACGCGCGACCGGGGGTGCGGTGCGTAGAGTGGTTTTCATTGGGGTGCGAGGGCGTAGGACCAGGTTTCGGACAGCGTGCGGTCGCCCAGGCGCAGGAACGCACGCAGCTCGAGGGCGCGGCCGGCATCGGCGCGCTCGACATCGATCGAGACACGCCAGCCGCCGCGCGCCGGATTGGGATAAGCGACCGCGCGCAGCGCACGCGCGTTGTCATTGCCGCTGACGACCGCCTCGACGGCGGCGTCGGCCGGCAGTCCGGCCAGCGCCGGGCCGTCGAAGTCGAGGTGGAACTGCAGGCGCTGTGGCGGGATCGGCGCCTCGCGGTAGCCGTGGCCGAAACGCGTCTGCACGACGCGCGCGCCCGGCGGCTGCGTCGCGGCATCGGCGGCCCAGTGCATGCGCCAGCCGATGGCCAGCGGCTGTCCCGGGGGCGGCAGCGTCTGCGGCACCCAGTAGGCGGCGATGTTGTCGTGGGTTTCGTCGGGCGTGTGGAACTGCAGCAGCTCGACACGGCCGGCGCCCCAGTCGCCGAGCGGCTCGATCCAGACGCTGGGGCGGCGCTCGTAGGCGGCTTCGAGGTCTTCGTAGCTGGTGAAGCTGCGGTCACGCTGCTGCAGGCCGAAACCGCGCGGGGACTTCAGCGCGAACGAGGTGACGAAGGCGCCTCGCCTCGGGTTGGTCAGCGGACGCCAGATCCACTCGCCGTCGCCGGTGGCGATCTGCAGGCCGTCGGAGTCGTGTACCTCGGGGCGGTAGTCGTCGGCCACCGGCTGGTTCTCTCCGTGCAGGAACATGCTCGACAGCGGCGCGATGCCCAGCGTCGCGACCGGCGCGCGCAGCCACAGCCGGGCCTGCACGTCGACGATGGTCGTCGCGCCGGGCTTGACGTCGAACTGGTAGGCGCCGGCCACGCGCGGGCCGTCGAGCAGGGCGTACAGGCGCAGCGTCTGCGCGCCCGGCACCGGGCGTTCGAGCCAGAAGGCGGTGAAGGCCGGGAACTCCTCGCCGCTGCCGCCGGCGGTGTCCACCGCCAGGCCACGTGCCGACAGGCCGTAGCGCTGGCCGGCGCCCAGCGCGCGGAAGTAGCTCGCGCCGAGGAAGACGATCAGCTCGTCCATCACCTTCGGCGTGTTCAGCGCGTGGTGCACACGCAGCCCGGCGATGCCGGAGACCACCTCCGACGGCGGCAGCACGCCTTCGTCGCTGAACGCGGCGCGCGGGATCTCCAGCGGCCGGGCCTGGCCGTCGACGATCTCCATCAGCTTCAGCGGCCGCGTGAAGCCGCGGCCGACGTGGAAGAACTGCAGCTCGAAGGGCAGGGCCTCGGCGCGCCACAGGCCCTGGTCGGGGCGGAAGCGGACCTTGCGGTAGTCGTCGTAGCTGAGCTGGGCGAGTTCGGCCGGCAGCGGCGCCGGTTCCCGGTAAGGCTGGCGCGCCAGGGCTTCGGCGTCGCGGGCGACATCGTCGAGGCCGAAGGCGCCGGCCTGGCCGGCCGTCAGGGAGGAGGCGGCGACCACGAGGGTCGTCAGGGCACGCAGCCAGCCGCTGCGGCGCATCACGGACGTCGCTTCAATTTGCATTGCCTTGGAACATAGGGTCGCAACCGCCGCGTGTCGCGGGGTGCGGGCGTATCGGGCCGTGAGCGATGGCAACAAGACCTGCCCTAGCATCGCGGCCCATGCGTGCTTTGCAACTCTTCGCCGGGCCACGCGCACGGCGTGCACTCCAGGAACGCGGCCTGCGGGCCACCGACGTCCGGGTGATGCCGGGTGCCGCCGGCGGGCCGAAAGGTCTGGTGCTCATTCCGCTCGACCGGTTCATTTTCGGGCATTGGCTGCGTGACACGACGGAGACCGTGCACCTTCTGGGCGCATCGATCGGCTCCTGGAGACTGGCTTCGGCCTGCCTGCCCGACGCCGACGGGGCGCTGGCGACTCTGGCCGAGGACTACATCACGCAACACTACGAGCACGAACCGGGCCGGCCGCCGACGAAGCGGCAGGTCAGCGAATCATTCGGACAGACCGTCAACGCACGACTGGGTGTTCGCGCTGACGAGGTGTTGTCGCATCCGCGTTTTCGGCTGCACGTTTTCACGAGTCGCGGCCGCCATGTCCTGCGGCGGGAAGGGCGCTGGCGCACGCCGATCGGCTACGCCGGCGCCTTCGTCGCCAACGCCGCCAGCCGGCGAGCGCTGGGCGGCTGGATCGAGCGGGTCGTCTTCAGCGACCCGCGCGACGCGCTGCCGTTCGCGCTGTCGGACTATCCGAGCCGGGTCTGCGCGCTGACACCGCACAACCTCGCGCCGGCGGTGCTGGCCAGCTGCTCGATCCCGTTCTGGCTCGACGCCGTGCACGACGTGCCGGGTGGCCCGCGCGGCGCCTACTGGGACGGTGGCATCACCGACTACCACCTGCACCTGGGCTACGCGGCGATGACCGACGGCCTGGTGCTGTACCCGCACTTCCAGCCACAGGTCGTGCCCGGCTGGCTGGACAAGGCCTGGAAACGCCGCCATCGCGCGACACCGCTGCTCGACAACGTCGTCGTCCTGGCGCCGACACCCGAGTGGGTGGCCTCGCTGCCGAACGGCAAGCTGCCCGACCGCGCCGACTTCAAGGCCTACGGCGACGACCTTGCGGGCCGCGTGCGCGTGTGGCGCCGCGCAGTCGACGAGAGCCGCCGCCTGGCCGACGAATTCGCCGAGCTGGTGGCTTCCGGGCGCACGATCGACGCTGCGGCGCTTGCATGAGGGCTAAAATGCCCGTTCCCATCAACCCAACAAGGGCGAGAAAGGCATGACGGTTATGACACCGCGGACTACCCCGTTCACCACCGAGGTCTGAGCCCCGCGCGTCCCGCGATTCCCTTTCTCCGGACAAAGCGCGGCCTGGCTCCGCGCTTTTTCATTTCCCGAGGTTGAACATGATCCAGATCACCCTGCCGGATGGTTCCCGGCGTGAATACCCGGCGCCGCTGACGGTCGCCGACGTCGCCGCCTCGATCGGCGCCGGCCTGGCCAAGGCCGCACTGGCCGGCCGCGTCGACGGCAAGCTGGTCGACACGAGCTATCGCATCGAACGCGACGCGCAGCTCGCGATCGTCACCGAGAAGGACCCCGACGCGCTGGAGCTGATCCGCCACTCGACGGCCCACCTCCTGGCCTACGCGGTCAAGCAGCTGTTCCCCGAGGCCCAGGTGACGATCGGCCCGACGGTCGAAAACGGCTTCTATTACGACTTCGCCTACAAGCGCCCGTTCACGCCGGAAGACCTGGCGGCGATCGAGAAGCGCATGGCCGAACTCGCGGCCAAGAACGAGCCGGTCGTGCGCCGCGTGCTGCCGCGCGACGAGGCCGTGGCCTACTTCAAGGGCCTGGGCGAGGACTACAAGGCCGAGATCATCGGCAGCATCCCGAGCAACGAAGACGTCTCGCTGTACCGCGAAGGCGACTTCGAGGATCTGTGCCGCGGCCCGCACGTGCCGAGCACGGGCCGGCTCAAGCACTTCAAGCTGATGAAGGTGGCCGGAGCCTACTGGCGCGGCGACCAGAACAACGAGCAGCTGCAGCGCATCTACGGCACGGCCTGGGCGACCAAGGACGAGCTGCAGGGCTATCTGCGCATGCTCGAGGAAGCCGAGAAGCGCGACCACCGCAAGCTTGGCCGCGAGCTCGACCTGTTCCACCTCGACGAGCATTCGCCCGGCACGGTGTTCTGGCACCCCAAGGGCTGGACCGTCTGGCAGGAGGTCGAGCAGTACATGCGCCGTGTCTACCGCGACAACGGCTACCAGGAGGTCAAGGGCCCGCAGATCCTGGACAAGGCGCTGTGGGAGAAGACCGGCCACTGGGACAAGTACCGCGAGAACATGTTCACGACGGAATCGGAGAAGCGCGACTACGCGCTGAAACCGATGAACTGTCCCGGCCACATCCTGATCTTCAAGCAGGGCATCAAGAGCTACCGCGACCTGCCGCTGCGCTACGGCGAGTTCGGCCAGTGCCACCGCAACGAGCCCACCGGCGGCCTGCACGGCATCATGCGCGTGCGCGGCTTCACGCAGGACGACGGCCACATCTTCTGCACCGAGGACATGATCCTGGGCGAGTGCGTGGCCTACACGGCGCTGCTGCAGAAGGTCTACCGCGACTTCGGCTTCACCGACATCCTCTACAAGGTCGCCACGCGGCCCGAGAAGCGCATCGGCAGCGACGCCATCTGGGACAAGGCCGAGGAGGCGCTGATCGAGAGCCTGAAGCGCTCGGGCTGCGACTACGTCATCGCCCCGGGCGATGGCGCGTTCTACGGCCCGAAGATCGAGTACACGCTGAAGGACGCGATCGGTCGCCAATGGCAGTGCGGCACGATGCAGGTCGATTTCTCGATGGCCGAGCGGCTGGACGCCGAGTACGTCGCCGAGGACGGCTCGCGCCGCCACCCGGTGATGCTGCACCGGGCGATCGTCGGCAGCCTCGAGCGTTTCATCGGCATCCTGATCGAGCAGCACGCCGGCGCGTTGCCGGTCTGGCTGGCGCCGGTGCAGGCGGTGGTGGCGTCGATCACGGATTCCCAGGCCGATTACGCCGCCGAAGTGGCGAAATCGCTGCAAAAGCAGGGGCTGCGAGTGCACCTGGACCTGCGCAACGAGAAAATCAACTATAAAATCCGCGAGCACTCTGTGCAGAAGGCCCCGTTCATCCTCGTCGTCGGTGACAAGGAGAAGGCAAACGGGGCTGTTGCCGTGCGCGCGAGGGGCAACCTCGATCTCGGCGTGATGCCTCTCGCAGACTTCCAGCAGAAGATCGCCAGCGACATCGCCGCCAAGGTATGAGCCTTGCCCGCGCCGCCCGCACCTACGTCTTGGATTGACGGCCCGTCGCCTTCGGGCCGCTCGAGGAGTTGACACATCGCTACGTTCATGGATCGCCGCACTCCCAACGCGGAGCGCAAGCACAGGCTGAATCGGGAGATCATGGCGCCGCAGGTGCGCTTGAACGGGGTCGACAACGAACCCCTGGGCATCGTCCCGACGATGGAGGCCCTGCGCATGGCTGGCGAGCTGGACGTCGATCTCGTCGAGATCGCGGCCACTGCGGATCCGCCGGTGTGTCGGCTGATGGACTACGGCAAGTTCAAGTACCAGGAGCAGAAGAAGGCTGCCGAAGCCAAGTCCAAGCAGAAGGTCATCGAGGTCAAGGAAGTCAAGTTCCGTCCCGGTACCGACGAAGGCGACTACGCGATCAAGATGCGCAACCTGCGCCGCTTCATCGCGGAGGACGGCGACAAGGGCAAGGTCACGCTGCGTTTCCGCGGCCGCGAGATCACGCACCAGGATATCGGCATGCGTCTCCTGGAGCGCATCCGCGACGAGCTGGCGGACGTGGCGGTCGTCGAGCACATGCCCAAGCTCGAAGGCCGGCAGATGATCATGGTGCTGGCGCCCAAGCGGAAGTGAAGGCGCGGGCCGTTTGAGTTGATGGAATTCCGCCGCCGCGGTCGGTCACCGCGGCGGGGGAGCAGAAGCCGCTGCAGGCCGACAAGCACGCCGGATTCTTCCGGCGACGCCTGCAGGGGTCACTTAGAAGGAGCAGTCATGCCCAAGATGAAGACCAAGAGCAGCGCGAAGAAGCGCTTCCGCGTGCGTCCGGGTGGCACCGTCAAGCGGGGCCAGGCGTTCAAGCGCCACATCCTGACGAAGAAGAGCACGACCCGTAAGCGCCACCTGCGCGGCGCCGCGAACGTGCACGAGACCGACATGGGCCACATCGCCTCGATGCTGCCCTTCGCCGGCCTGTAATCTTCTTACGCACGCACAAGGAGCCACACAATGCCTCGCGTCAAACGCGGTGTAACCGCCCACGCCCGCCACAAGAAGATCCTGGCCCTCGCCAAGGGTTTCCGTGGCCGTCGCAAGAACGTCTTCCGCATCGCCAAGCAGGCGGTGATGAAGGCGGGCCAGTACGCCTACCGCGACCGTCGTACCCGCAAGCGGGTGTTCCGTCAGCTCTGGATCGCGCGTATCAACGCCGCGAGCCGTGAGCTCGGCATCACCTACAGCAAGTTCATGGCCGGCCTGAAGAAGGCGCAGATCGACATCGACCGCAAGGTCCTGGCCGATCTGGCGGTCAAGGACCCGGCGGCTTTCGGCGCCATCGTGGCGAAGGTGAAGGCCCAGCTCGCTTGACCGGCAAGCCCCGGCTCGCCGGGGCATGAGCGTTCCAAAGGCCGTCAGCTTGCAGGCGGCCTTTTTGTTTTCTCGAGCCGACACCGTGGGCGCCGGCTCTCCGCAGATCCTGCCGACATGAACGACCTCGAATCGCTGGTGCAGGCTGCCGTTGCCGACTTCGGCGCGGCGCCCAACCCGGCCGAACTGGAGAACGCCAAGGCGCGCTACCTCGGCAAGAGCGGTCGCGTGACCGAGCTGCTGAAGGGCATGGCCGCCTTGCCGCCCGAGCAGAAGAAGACGCTCGGCGCCGAGATCAACCAGGCCAAGGCCCGCATCGAGACCGAGCTGACGGCCGCGCGCGAGCGCCTGGCCGAAGCCGAACTCGCCGCGCAGCTGCGCGCCGAGGCGCTGGACGTCACGCTGCCCGGCCGCGGGCGTTCGGTCGGCGGGCTGCACCCGGTCAGCCGCGTCATCGAGCGCATCGAGCAGATCTTCGGCTCGATGGGCTTCGACGTCGCCGAGGGTCCCGAGATCGAGACCGACTGGATGAGCTTCACCGCGCTGAACAACCCGGAGAACCATCCGGCGCGTTCGATGCAGGACACCTTCTACGTCGACCTGAAGGACGAGCAGGGCCGCTGGCTGAACCTGCGTCCGCACACCAGCCCGATGCAGGTGCGCTACGCACGTGCCCACGCCGCCAAGCACGCTGCCGATCTGGCCGCCGGCAAGAGCATCCCCGAGATCCGAGTCGTCGCCCCCGGCCGCACCTACCGCGTCGACAGCGACGCGACGCACTCGCCGATGTTCCACCAGTGCGAAGGCCTGTGGATCGGCGAGAACGTCAGCTTCAAGGACCTGAAGTTCGTCTTCTCGGAGTTCATCCGCCAGTTCTTCGAGACCGACGACTTCGACGTGCGCTTCCGGCCGTCGTTCTTCCCGTTCACCGAACCGTCGGCCGAGATCGACATCGCCTTCCGCAGCGGCCCGCTGGCCGGGCGCTGGCTCGAGGTCGCCGGCTCCGGCCAGGTGCACCCGAACGTCGTGCGCAACTTCGGCCTCGACCCCGAGCGCCACATCGGCTTCGCCTTCGGCATGGGTCCGGATCGCCTGGCCATGCTGCGTTACGGCGTGCCCGACCTGCGCCTGTTCTTCGACAACGACCTGCGCTTCCTTTCCCAGTTCCGCTGACCCGACGAGAGCCGCATGCAGTTCCCAGAATCCTGGTTGCGCGAGTTCTGCAACCCCCCGCTCGGCACGCAACAGCTCGCTGACCTGCTGACCATGTCCGGCCTTGAGGTCGAGAGCCTGGCGCCGGTGGCGCCGCCGTTCAGCGGCATCGTCGTCGCCGAGATCCTCGAAGCCGAGCCGCATCCGCAGGCCGACCGCCTGCGTGTCTGCAAGGTGTCCATCGGCGCCGCCGAGCCGCTGCAGATCGTCTGCGGCGCGCCCAATGCGCGCGCCGGCCTGAAGGCGCCGCTGGCCACCGTCGGCGCGGTCCTGCCGCCCGGCGAGGACGGCAAGCCGTTCAAGATCGGCGTCGGCAAGCTGCGCGGCGTGCAGAGCTTCGGCATGCTGTGCTCGGCGCGCGAACTGAAGATCGCCGACGAGCACGGCGGCCTGCTCGAACTGCCGGCCGACGCGCCGGTGGGCACCGACATCCGCGAATACCTGAAGCTCGACGACACCGTCTTCACGCTCAAGCTCACGCCCAACCTGGCGCACGCGCTGAGCGTCTACGGCATCGCACGCGAGGTCTCGGCGCTGACCGGCACGCCGCTGGTGACGCCGGCCATCGCGCCGGTCGTGCCGGCGCACGACCAGCGCCTGCCGGTCGAGGTGCAGGCCGCCGACCTGTGCGGCCGCTTCTCCGGCCGCGTCGTGCGCGGCGTCGACACGAAGGCCAGGACGCCGCAGTGGATGGTCGACCGCCTGGCGCGCTGCGGCCAGCGCAGCGTCAGCGCGCTGGTCGACATCTCGAACTACGTGATGTTCGAGTTCGGCCGCCCGTCGCACATCTTCGACCTCGACAAGATCCACGAGAAGCTGGTCGTGCGCTGGGGCCACGAAGGCGAGACGCTGAAGCTGCTCAACGGCAACACGATCACCGTGGATGCCAAGGTCGGCGTCATCGCCGACGCGGTGCAGGTCGAGTCGCTGGCCGGCATCATGGGCGGCGACGCCACCGCGGTGTCCGACGACACGAAGAACGTCTACGTCGAGGCCGCGTTCTGGTGGCCCGAGGCGGTGCAGGGCCGTTCGCGGCGCTACAACTTCAGCACCGATGCCGGCCACCGTTTCGAGCGTGGCGTCGACCCGGCGCTGACCGTCGAGCACATCGAACGCATCACGCAGCTGATCATCGACATCTGCGGCGGCGAAGCCGGCCCGATGGACGACCAGACGCTGGCGTTGCCGAAGGCCGAGCCGGTGACGCTGCGTGTCGAGCGTGCCGCCAAGGTCACCGGCCTGCCGCTGACGCAGCCGCAGTGCGCCGAGGTCTTCCGCCGCCTGGGACTGCAATTCAGCGAAGAACCCGGCCGCCTGACCGTGACGCCGCCGAGCTGGCGCTTCGACCTGAAGATCGAGGAAGACCTGATCGAGGAAGTCGCGCGGGTCGTCGGCTACGACAAGCTGCCCGCGACGCCGCCGCAGGCGCCGGTGACGGCGCGCGTGCGCCCCGAGGCGCGCCGCAGCGCGTCGGCGCTGCAGCGTGCGGTCGCCGCACTCGACTACCAGGAGACGATCAACTTCAGCTTCGTCGAGGAGCGCTGGGAGCGCGAGCTGGCCGGCAATGCCGACCCGATCAAGGTGCTGAACCCGATCTCCGCGCCGCTGGCGGTGATGCGCTCGAGCCTGATCGGCAGCCTGGTCGCCGTGCTGCGCGGCAACCTGGCGCGCAAGACGACGCGCGTGCGGGTCTTCGAGATCGGCCGCGTCTTCCGCCGCGACCCGGCGGCGGTCGACGGCCCGCTGGCCGTGGCCGGCGTCGCCCAGCCGCTGCGTGTGGCCGGCCTGGCCTACGGCGGCGTCGCGCCGCTGCAGTGGGGGCAGAAGGAGCGCCCGGTCGACTTCTTCGACGTCAAGGCCGATGTCGAGGCGCTGTTCGCGCCGCGCAAGCCGGTCTTCGTCGCCGCCGAGCACCCGGCGCTGCACCCGGGGCGCTGCGCGCGCGTCGAGGTCGACGGCCGTGCCGTCGGTTTCGTCGGCGAGCTGCATCCGAAGTGGCGCCAGGCCTACGAGCTGCCGCAGGCTCCGGTGGTCTTCGAACTCGAGGCTGCGGCGCTGCTCGAGCGCCCGCTGCCGAACGTCGAACCGCTGTCGCGCCAGCAGTCCGTCTGGCGCGATCTGGCGCTGGTGGTGGGCGAGGGCGTGCGCCACGACGCGCTGATCGCCGCCCTGCGTGCCGACGCCCTGGTGCGTCAGGCGACGCTGTTCGACCTGTACAAGCCGGCTCAGCCGGGTGGCGGTCTGGCCGCGGGCGAACGCAGCCTGGCCGTGCGCCTGGAACTGCTGGACCCGGCCGCGACACTGACCGAGGAGCGCATCGAAGCGGCCGTCGCCGCCGCCGTCGAGCGCGTGCAGGCCGCCTGCGGCGCGCGTCTTCGCACCTGAGCCCTAGCCGAGATCCGACATGACCGACACCGCACCGAAGGAACGCGTCATCCTGCCGTCGCTGGAGACGCCGACCCTCACGAAGGCCGAGCTCGCCGACCTGCTGTTCGACCGTCTGGGCCTGAACAAGCGCGAGTCCAAGGACATGGTCGAAGCCTTCTTCGAGATCGTGCACGGCACGCTCGTCGAAGGCGACGACGTCAAGCTCTCGGGCTTCGGCAACTTCAACATCCGCCGCAAGGCGCCGCGCCCGGGCCGCAACCCGCGCACCGGCGAGCTCATCCCGATCAAGGCGCGCAACGTCGTCACCTTCCACGCGAGTCACAAGTTGAAGGCGATCGTGCAGGGCGACACGCCGGCCGAGGTGGACTTCGAGTAAAGTCTCGATCCCGCGTCGATCCTGTTGTTTTCAATGGAGAAAACGCTCCCCTCCATCCCTGCCAAACGCTACTTCACGATCGGTGAGGTGAGCGAGCTGTGCGGCGTCAAGCCGTATGTGCTGCGGTACTGGGAACAGGAGTTCACGCAGCTCAAGCCGATGAAGCGGCGGGGCAACCGCCGCTATTACCAGCATCACGAGGTGCTGCTGATCCGGCGCATCCGCGAGCTGCTTTACGACCAGGGCTTCACGATCAGCGGCGCACGCAACCGGCTGGCCGACGGCCATCCGGCAGCGCGTGCCGCCGCGCTCGACGCCATCGACGGCTCGGTGCCGGCGGAGTTCGAGGGCGCCGCCGATCCGGCGGCCGAGGCGGTCGACTCCGAGCTCGCGACGGCTGCGGACTGGTCGGACGGGGTGTCGCATCTGCGGGCCGAACTGCTGTCGATCCGCGAGTTGCTGACGCCATGATTCACAAGCGCATTCCCTGAGGTATACTGCAGGGCTTCGTCGGGGTGTAGCGCAGCCTGGTAGCGCACTTGCATGGGGTGCAAGGGGTCGCGAGTTCGAATCCCGCCATCCCGACCATTGATAAGCCGAGGCCCGGTATCGCAAGATACCGGGCCTTTTGCTTGGGCCGCCAGTTGTGCCGCGTCTTTCCATTCGCGCCGGTGCGGCCTTGCGCTCGATTTGGACGATTGACGATGCCGATCTACGAATACGCCTGCCAGGACTGCGGCCAGCGCTTCGAGACGCTGGTGCGCTCGGACACTGTTCCCGAATGCCCGCACTGCCACTCGACGGCGCTGGACAAACAGCTGTCGGTTTTCGCCGCGGGCAAGTCCGAAGCCCATGCGCCCGCACCGATGCCGAACCCGTGCGCCGGCTGCGGCCGCGCCGGCGGCCCGGGTTCCTGCGCCTTCGACTGAGCCCGGCCGCCGCAGGCGGGCGGCTCAGGCCCCTCGTCGCAATCCGCCGCCCCTGAGTCGCGGGGTGCACCTCCTCTGGCAGCGCCCCGTCACCAGACGTCGGGCGGCGCCGGCGCGCGTCTGCGGGTCATACCTGCAAAGGTTTGGAGGACCGGAAACGGCGTTCCGCTGGTGGAATTCGTCTCACTGAATTGGCAGCCGCAAGGCTTAATCGGGAGACGATCATGTGGGACATCATTGCTGAAATCCTGGGCTTCCCTCGCACCGGCGGCCTCTGATTGATTATTGAATTGCGGTGCTGACCCGATGGAATTCGGCGGGATTTCGCTCCCGGCGCCATCGGTTTTCAGCGCGCAATGTTTTCTGCGCCCGGCAAGTGCTGGTGATCACGACCCGGGCCTTCGATGCGGGAGCGTTCGTCCCTCCAGCGCACTCGCGTCAGGCGTCGCCCGTCATGGGCGACGCCTCTTTTTTCGCCAACCGGGAGGCTCTCGCGTGCCGAGGCCTCAGAGCAGCCCGATCTCCATGGCTTTCAGCACCGCGCTGTGCTTGCTGGAGACCTCGAGCTTCGTCATCGCATTGCGAAGATGAAACACCACCGTGTGCTCGCTCATCGACAGGATCTGGCCGATCGCCCATGCCGACTTGCCCTCGCGGGTCCATTGCAGCACCTCGCGTTCGCGCGGCGTGAGCTTCGGACGCTTCGGGAGGCTGTCGAGCTTCGGCATCATCACCCGCGCCGCAGTCTCCTGGGCGTGCACCGCCAGCAGCTGCAGGTCGGCCATCAGGCGCATCAGTTCGCGCTCGTCGGCCGGCAATGCCTGTTCGCGGTCGACGCCGAACAGGAACTGGCGGCCGCCGGGCATGTGCAGCGACATCGAGATGCCGGTGCGGAACCCGTAGCGCGCCTGCGTTTCCCAGAGGTCGCCGGCGCCGGCCTCGACGTACGTCGTCTGGTCGTACACGAAGGGCACGCTCGCGGTGCGCAGGCGCTGCAGCACCGGGTCGCGCCGCGAGTCCGCCTCGTCCATCGACGCCTCGGCGAAGTCCGACGGCAGGTTGCTCAGGCGCGAGACGACGGACGGCTGCGACGGGCGCTTGATCATCAGCACGGCCTGGACGATCTGGAAGTCGAGATTCTGGGCAAAGCTCACGAGCCGCGACTTGAACGTCGCGTGATCGCTCGCGGTGCCAATGTCCAGAAAATCCCGGTATCTCATCGCCGTGACCAACATGCCGACCGTGGCGCATCGTCGCGCCCTTGCCGGCGAATTCCTTTGCAGATCGTCATCTAATGGGCACCGTTTGCGTCGAACCCTGGATGATCCGGATGTGGCCCATCCGTGAATGGTACATGCCGGACGACCCCGCCGAATGGCCGGCGTGGTGGCACATGGGAACTCGGGTGCGCGCGCCGCGTGACGAGCAGGGCCGCTGGCAAGGCGACACCGTGTGGGCTGCCACGCTCGAAGGCGTCGAGGTGGCCGCGACATGGAGCTGGACCGAACTGCGGCCCGGCGTGGTGGTGCTCAGCGATCCCAACGGGATCGAGTCCAACCTGCGCTGCGTCGGCGCGACCGCGCCGGCCGAAGAGGGGCTGTCGGCGATGGTCGCCCTCAACCGCCTGGCACACGAACTGCCGTGGTGCGAAACCGTGTGCACCATCCTGCGCATGGTGCGCCACCACTCGCCGGCGAAGGCCGAGCCGGCGCGTGTGCGATCGCCCCGGCGCCAGCGCGCATCCGTCGCCTGCTGAGCCGCGGCCCACACGCTCCGTTCGCCTCATTCCGGCGCGAACAGACGGCCTCGCGGTCCCCAGCGCTGCGGCGTCAGCCCGCGGCAGTCTCCGCCGCCTGAGCCGAGGCGCGCACCAGCAGCCGCTTGCGCACCAGCTGCACGTGGCTGCGCAGGTCGTACAGCTCGCCCGTGTAGGCCAGCGGCAGGCCGATACGGGCGATCTGCGCGTCGATGCGGTCGAGCTCGGCGTGCAGGCGGCCGAACTCCGCATCCGGCCGCTCGATGGCCTGCTCGAGCTCCCGCAGATTGGCGTACCAGCGGTAGACGCGCGAGCGGAAGCGCATCGCCAGCAGCGGCGGCAGCACGCGCGACAAGGGGATCAGTGCCGCGGCCAGCGGCAGCAGCACGATCCACATGCGGTCGACGAAGCTTGCGAACCAGAACGGGAAGTAGCGCTGCAGCCAGGGCGGGCCGCTGCGCGCGAATCGCTCGGCCTCCGGCGCCAGCGGCCACTCGGCACTGGCCGCCTGCGGGAACTCGTTGGGTGCGTGCAGCCAGCCGGCACCTCCATGCGCCTGGCGGGCGGCCTGTACCAGCAGTTGAACCAGCGCCGGGTGCAGGTCCTGCCGGGCCACCAGCGAGGCGCTGGTGGCCACCAGGTGCAGGTCGTGCGGCGGCTGGTCGTGCGCCAGGTCGACGACGCCTCGCGGCAGCGCCAGCGCGTGCAGGAACGGGAACCGACGGGCGTAGGCCTGGGCCTGCTCGAAGTCCATCAGTCGCACGCCGGGTGCGCGCAGCAGGTACTGCACCAGCGGCGCATCGGCGGCCGAGACCATCGCCAGCGCGTCGGCCCGGCCCTCGACGAGCTCGACGACGCCGAACACGGTCGGCCGGTGCTCGAGCCGCATCGCTCTTGGGTCGACGCCGTTGGCGGCCAGGATCTGCCGCCACAGCGGCGCCGTGCCGCCGCCTTGCGGGCCGACCTCGACGCGCCAGCCGGCCATCTGCGCCACGCGGTTCGGCCCCCTTGGCCCGAAACCCCGCGCACTGGCCTCGCGGTAGAACACCCACAGCGGCTCGTGCGCGATCGTGCCCAGCGACTGCAGCGTGTCGGAGTCCCGGTCAACGATCTCGTCGACGCCGCCTTGCACGAACGCCACCTGCACGCCGGAGGCCGGATCGCGCAGCAGCCGGAGGTTGTCGGCCGAGCCGCCGGTGGGCCGGATCTCGACCTCGACACCGTGCGCGCGCAGCAGCGGGACGTAACGCCGCGCGAACTCCTCGTAAGCGCCTTGTGCCGGCCCGCTGGCCATGACGATGCGGCGCTCGGGCGTCGGCTCCAGCCAGCGGTAGGCCACCCAGGCCGCCGCCACGGCCGCCACCGCCAGGGCCAGCGAGGCCCAGGCCGACAACTGCAGCAGCGCGTCACGCCAGCGCAGCGCGAGCGGGCGGGCCAGCGGTGCGCGCGGGGAAGGGGGCCGGAGTCCATCGGGCACGACGATAACGGAGAGAAGATCGGGCTGCTTTCCGTCAGATGGCATCGTCTCTCGTGTTCCGGCAGGCGGACGCACGCAGGACTCAGGGAAAGTGACTAGTGTTTGTCGCAACCACATGCCCGTCCGGCATTCGTGATTAGGATTGGCGCATGACGGAACGCAGTACCGGACCTGCGCCCGCCTCGGAGCCGTCACCGCGGGACGCTGGCAAGTCGATCTCGCCCCGGTGGAGCGGCACCCTGCGCGCGGCACTCTGGCTTCTTGGCCCAGCCGACCGCCTGGCACGCCTGTGGTACGCGCTGCGCAGCGCTGCGGTGCGCCGGCGCTCGGTCGTCTTGCCGTTGCAGATGGGCGTCTCGGCCTGTGCAGGCGGCGTCGCGATGGCGCCCTGCACGATGCCGGCCGTGGTGTCCGCCGGGCGCCATGGCGCACCGGCGCCCACCGGGCGCTCGCAGCCCGAGGTGATGCGCCTGATCGAGTCCGTGCTGCTGCCCGGCCTCGTGGCCTGGCACCAGTCGCTGCCGGCTGTCGTCGACGAGCGCCGGGCCATCGAACTGGCTCGCCGCCTGGTGGGGCCCACCGGCACCGGCGTGCGAGAGCTGCTTTGCGAGCACTACGCCGGCCACGGTTCACTGCACCGCCTGTTCACCGGGCTCGTCGAGCCGGCGGCTCGACGTCTGGGTGATCTGTGGTCGTCCGACGACTGCACCGAGAGCGAGGTCACCATCGGGCTGTGCCGGCTGCTGTCGGAGCTGCGCCAGCTCGACGGCTGCGGCTCGCGCGTCGCCGGCCATGCCGGCCGTGCCGCGCTGGTCGTGCCTTTGCCCGGCGAGCCCCACATGCTCGGCGCCGCGCTCGACGCGGAGTCGCTCTGGCAGGCCGGCTGGCTGCCGCAGTCCGAGTACCCGGAAACCGACGACGCCCTGCAGACCCTGGTTGCCGCGCGCCACTACGACGTGCTCTGCATCTCGCTGAGCCCGTCGTTCCGTCGCTCGCACCGGCTCGACCGCCTGGCGCAGTTCATCTCCCGGGCCCGTGCCGTGTCGCTCAACCCGAACCTGGTCGTCGTCGTCAGCGGGCGGGCCTTCCACGAGGACCGCAGCGCGGCACGCCGCGTCGGCGCCGACGGCAGCAGCCGCTGGGCCTCGCGCTTCGAGCTGCTGCACTGACTCCGGCGGCCGCGCCGGCCGAGATCACTCGCAGCGCCGCAGCTGCGCGTCGGGTAGCTCGGCCAGTGGCCGCCAGCCCAAGGTCCGTGCCTTGTCCAGCATCGCGCCGGGCACATCGACGACCAGGATGCGGCCGTCTGACAGGCCGCACATCGCCGCGCGGATGCGCCCATCGTGGCCGCAGCGCGGTGCGGTCGCCTGCACGCCGGCAGCCGCCAGGCGCTGCAGCGCGGCGTCCATCGGATCGGCCGCGGCCGGCTCGCACTGCCGCGTGCCCGCGGAAAGAAAGACGCTCACGCGCTCGCCATCGGCCGATGCGCAGCCGCCGCCCAGCGTCGAAACCAGCACCAGGCCGATGACGGCCCGCCTCTGGCGGCGGGCGCTGCGAACAGGATCGTTCATCGGCCCATGCTCGCGCCGGGCGCGCCCCGGGTCAAGCGCGGGCCTCAGTGGCGCGAGAAGACGTCACGCAGCTTGCACAGCAGCCGCGTGACGTCCGGTCGGGTGTCGGGCAGCGGGTCGCCCGCGATCAGGCGCTCGAGCGCGCGGCGCGGGTCCGACTCGCCGGTGCGCACGACCTCCGCGCCCCAGCTGGCCATGTGACGCACGAAGCCGTCGCCGGCACTGCCCACGACCAGCATCTCGCAGCCGCGCAGCGGATGCGGGCCGTCGTCCCTGAAGTGATGCGGCAGCTGCTCCCGGCTCAGCTCGAGGGTCTGCGGCTGCGGCAGCGGCTGGCCGGCGCGGCATTCGTAGACGAGCCAGTGGCGACACTGGCCGGCGTGGCCGGCGATGCGGCCGGCGTTCTCGTCGACGGCGACAGCGATGCGCATGGCGCGGCGGGCCTCAGCGTGCAGCCGCCACCCGCGCCTGCAGCGGCGCAGGCGCGGCGGCCTGGACGACGGGAACCGATCGATCGTGGACGGAGAGCGGGGGCAAGAAGCGGTTCATGGCGTCAGGGGTCACCAGGATGAGTCCTTATACCAGAGCGTTGCTGCGCTGCAGCATGCTCCATGCGTGGCACCGTGACGGTCGTGCTCGACACGGTCCGCGCCGGATGCAGCACGCCCAGGCCGCTCACGTCACTGTCACGCAGCGCCGGCTCAATGAGCGGCAGGTCGCAATCGACCGCCTGGCGGGCGGCCGACGCGTCGGCGAAACGGCTTCGAGGCAGGTCGGCATTCGGGGTCATGCGCACGCGGGGCCAAGACCGCGCCTGCGGCCAAGGCGCCCTGTGCCGCCTGCGGCGTCATTCACGAGAGGGAACGTGCAGATCGTCTACGTCACCGAAACCTATCCGCCCGAAGTCAACGGCGTCGCGCTGACGACCGCGCGCACCGTGGCCCACCTCCGGGCCGCAGGCCACCCGGTGCATCTGGTGCGCCCGCGCCAGCGTGGCGAGGCGGCACGCGACGACGCCGACGAATGGCGCTGTGCCGGCGCGCCGATCCCGATGTATCCCGAGCTGCGCTGGGGACTGGCGACACGGGCCGCGTTGCGTCGGCGCTGGCGTCGGATCGCGCCGGCACTGGTGCATGTCGCGACACCCGGGCCGCTGGCGCACGCCGCGCTGGCCGCCGCCCGCGCCGAGGGCATCCCGACCAGTGCCGACTTCCGCACCAATTTCCACGCCTATAGCCGGCACTACGGGCTGGGCTGGCTGGAGCCGCTGGTGCTGGCCTGGCTGCAGCGTCTGCACGAGCGCGCCGACTGCAGCTTCGTGCCGACCGCCGCGCTGGCGGCCGAGCTCGCGGCAGCCGGCTTCCGGCGGCTGGCGGTCAGCGGCCGCGGCGTCGACGCCCGGCGTTTCGATCCGGCGCGGCGCGACGACAGGCTGCGTGCCGCCTGGGGCGCCGCCGCCGCCGACCCGGTGCTGCTGCACGTCGGCCGGCTGGCGGCGGAGAAGAACGTCGCGCTGGCGCTGCGCTGCTGGGAGCGGCTGCGCGCCGCCCGGCCGGGGCTGCGCATGGTGGTCGTCGGCGACGGCCCGCAGCGCCCGAGCCTGCAGCGCCGTCACCCCGAGGCGTGTTTCGTCGGCCAGCGCACCGGCGAGGAGCTCGCGCGTCACTACGCCAGCGCCGACGCCTTCGCCTTCCCTAGCCTGACCGACACCTTCGGCAACGTGACGCTGGAAGCCCTGGCCAGCGGGCTGGCGCTCGCCGCCTTCGACACCGCCGCCGCCGCGGTGCACGTGGTCGACGGCGACAACGGCTGCCTGGCGCCGCCGGGCGACGAAGCCGGCTTCGAGGCCGCACTGGCCCGCGCGCTGGCGCAGGCCCGGCCCGGCTCGGCCCTGCGCCGCCGGGCCCGCGAGAGCGCTGTCGCGGCCGACTGGCCTCTCGTGCTGCAGCGTTTCGAGCAGGTCTTGTGCGCGGTGGCCGAGCGCCGCGGCGCAGGGCGGCTGGGCGATGCCGCTCCAGCCTGATCTCTCGCGCCGGCACGGCGCCGCGTCCGGCCTGCCACCAGCGGAACCGGGGGCATCTGCAGCGACGCAGAATCGATGCATGCGCCTCCCGTTCCAGACCCTGGCCCTGATCCAGGCCCCGATGGCCGGCGTACAGGACGAGTGCCTGGCGCTGGCTGCCGCCGACGCCGGCGCGATCGGCTCGCTGGCAGCGGCGATGCTGCCGCTGCCAGCGCTCGAGCAGTCGCTGCAGCGGCTGCGTGACGCCGGCCGGCCGTACAACGTCAACTTCTTCGCCCACGTGCCGCCGCCGCCCGCGGCGGCGTTCGACCGCCGCTGGCTGGCCGCGTTGGCGCCGTACTACGACGAACTGGGCCTGCCGCCGCCCGGGCCCGGTGCGGCAGTGGCCAGCCGACAACCCTTCGGCGCCGAGGCCGCGGAACTGCTGGAGGCCGTGCGTCCGCCGATCGTCAGCTTCCACTTCGGCCTGCCCGAGCCGGCCTTGCTGGCGCGCGTGCACCGCTGGGGCGCCTTCGTGCTGGCTTCGGCGACGACGCTGGACGAGGCGCTCTGGCTGCAGGCTCGCGGCGTCGACGCCGTCATCGCCCAGGGGCTGGAGGCCGGCGGCCACCGCGGCCACTTCCTCGACCCGGACCCGGCGCGCCAGCTCGACACCGCGACGCTGGTCTCGGCGCTGGTGGCGCGGCTGGACGTGCCGGTCATCGCCGCCGGCGGCATCGCCGACGCGGCCGGCGTGCGTGCGGCGATGGAGCGCGGCGCCACGGCCGTGCAGTGCGGCACCGCCTTCCTGCTCTGCGACGAGGCCCGCACCTCGGCGCTGCACCGCGCCCGGCTGCGCGAGCCGTCGGAGCCAACGGTGCTGACCAACCTGTTCTCCGGCGGCCTGGCGCGCGGGCTCGTCAACCGGGCGATGCGCGAGCTGGGCCCGCTGAGCGCGGTGGCGCCGCCGTTCCCGCTGGCGTCGGCGGCGCTGGCGCCGCTGCGTGAACGTGCCGAGGCGCTGGGCCGCGACGACTTCACGCCGCTGTGGTCGGGCACGCGCCGCGACGGCTGCCGCGAAGCGCCCGCGGCCGAGGTCGTCAAGGCCCTGGCCGCCGGCTTCGACGCCTGAGCGCGCCGCGCCCCGGCCTCGGCGCGAAGCCCCCCGCATCGGTCCGGGCACTGCGATTGCCAGATGATGGAGACTGGAGCTGCCGGTGATGAACCCCGTCGTCTGGCTTGCCGTCGGCGGGGGCGCCCGCAGGATCACGCGCTCCGACGCGCAGCAGGGCCTGTTCCTCCACGCCGTCGGCGGCGTCATCGGCGCGGCGTTGGCGGTCTGGCTGCTGTCGCCGCAGGTCGGCATCGGCGAGTCCAGCCTTGGCGCGCTCCTCGTTTCGCTGGCCGGCGCGGTCATCGTGCCGACCCTCGTCAACCTGTTCCGTCGCGGCACGCCGCGTTGACTGGAGACCCCCGATGACTTCGACTCCCGACGACACCCCCCGCGCTGCCGCCGCCGCCACGGCCGGCAGCCCCGACGGCCGCGTCCAGCAGGACGAACTGCTGCAGCGCGTGGTGCAGGGCGCGCACGAGACCATCGACCGTCTGGCCGATCGTGCCGCGCCGCACGTCAGCCGGCTGCACGACGGCGTGCACGACGCCCAGGAGCGCCTGCATGCCAAGGCCGATGCCTTGCGCGAGACCGGCGACGAGTGGACCGAGAGCCTGCGCGAGACGGTGCGCGAGCACCCGATCGCCGCGATCGCCACCGCGCTGGCCGTCGGTGTGCTGATCGCGCGCCTGACGCGCTGAGCGGCGCCGATGGACGACGCCCGCAGCGCAGCACCGGACGGCGAGGGCGGGGCCGGTGCGGCCTCGTCCCCGCCGCCGCCCCAGGGCTGGCTGGGCACGCTGCAGTCGTTGCTGCAGGAACTGCCCGGCCTGGTCAGCGACCGGGTCGAGCTGCTGTCGCTCGAGCTGGTGCGCGCCGGCCGTGCGCTGGCGCAGATCCTGATGCTGGTCGTGGCGGTCGCGGTACTGGCCGTCACCGGCTGGCTGGCGCTGTGGGCCGGCGCCACCGTCGCGCTGCTCGAAGCCGGCCTGCACTGGGCCTGGGCACTGGCCCTGGTGCTGGCGCTGAATCTGGCGGCGGCGCTGCTGGCGCTGCGGCGCATCCGCCGTCTGGTGCCGCTGCTGCAACTGCCGCGCACGCGGCGTCACCTGACGCTGACGCCGACGTCCCCGCCGCGCCAGGCCAACCCGGGCCCTGCCGATGAACGTGCTGCCGCCTGACGCCGACCTGGACGCGCGCATCGAGGCGGCCGAGGCGGCGCTGATCGCGCGTCAACGGCGGCTGGTCGCCGGCGCCGAGACGCTGGGCCGGCGTGCGCGCCGCGCGGCCAGCCCGTGGCGCCTGGCGGCCTCGGGGCTGGCCGTGCTGCTCGCCGGAACAGCGCTGTGGCGCGTGCTGAAGACGGGGCCTGCCACCGTTCCGCCGTCCGCCCGCGTGCCGCCGCCCGTGGGTGGCGACGCCGCCGCGCTGCCCTGGGCCAGCCTGCTGGGGCTGCTGTGGCCGCTGCTGCCGGCACGCTGGCGCGACCGCACCAGCCCCGCCACGGCGGCTGCCGTGCTCGGAGTCGGCGTGCCGCTGCTGCAGAAGTGGATGCAGCCGCCGGCCTGGCCGCCGCTGGCCACCGTCGAGCACGTCGATCTGGCGCGCTACGCCGGCACCTGGCACGAGGTGGCGCGGCTGGGCTCGCGGCGCGCTGCCGCGGGCGTCGGCTCGCCGCAGGTGCACTACACCCTGTCCGGCGACGGGCTGCGGGTCGAGAACCGTGGCCGTGGGGCCGACGGCCGCGAGCGTGTCGCCCGCGGCGTGGTGCGCGTGGTGCCGGGCAGCGGCAATGCCCGGCTGGAGCAGAACTTCCTGCCGTCCTGGCTGCACGCGCTGCCGCTGGGCTGGGCCGACTGCCGCATCCTCGCGCTGGATCGCGGCTACACGGTGGCGCTGCTCGGCCACCCGAGCCGGGAGTCGCTGTGGCTGCTGTCGCGCACGCCGTCGGTTGCGCCGCAGACGCTGCAGGCCCTGCTGGACATCGCGCGCAGCGAAGGCTTCGCCGTCGAGCGGCTGCACCTGCATCTCCCGCCGGAGGACGGAGCCGCCGACCCGGGCGGCGACGCCGCGACGCGCACACCGGGCCGCGTCTGACGACGCGAACAGCGGGGGCACCGCGTTCCCCCGCGGCGGTCACACCGTCAGGCGTGCGGGCTCGCGCCTCGTCGCGCCTGCTCCAAGGCCGGGCGCGCGCTGCACACGGCTTCGTCCTACGCCACCGTGCCTTGCCGCCCGACCTGCACCCGCCGGGTGGCGGCGTACGGTTGTCGTCATGGGGCAGCCTTCCCGGCGGCCCGTCACGAGGACGGCGACCAGCCTGTACGACCGCCCGATGCCGGCCGGCTCGAACCCGCCCTCGCACCAGGAGATGTCCGATGAACCCGATGTCCCCCTTGATCGCTGCGCTGGCCCTGGCCGCCGGCAGCGCCGTCGCCCAGGAGCCGCTGGCCGAGCCGGCCCGCGTGCCGCCCGGCGTGCGCCTGGTGCCGGTGGCCGCTCCCGAGGCGCCGTCACGCGCGGCCGTGCGCGACGAGTACCTGCGTGCGCGCGCCGATGGCACGCTGACCCCCGACGGCGAAGCCGGCGACACGCCGGCGGTGCTGGCGGCGCGTGAACAGGCGCACCAGCAGCAGCATGCCGCCTGGGACGCCGTGCCCGACCGCCTGGCGGCGCTGGCTGCGGCCCGGGCGGCCGCGACCCGGATGTCCGGCCCGGCGGCGGTGGACGGCGCCGACGTCTACGAGATGCAGGACGAGCGCGGCGAGCTGGTCGGCTTCCTCTTCGTCGTCGAGTGAGACGCTGGTGCGGGCGGGCAGGCCGCTGGCCCGACGCTGCCGCGGCTTGTGCCAGGGCAAGCACACGGCCGTCGGAAGGGGCAGAATGCGGGTTGGCAACCATACCCCGCCCCGTATCATGACCGACTCCTATCGCGACCTCACCGCCTCGATCTCGGCCTCGCTGGCCAAGCTGCGCGCCGACATTCCCGACACCACCCGGGGCTTCTCCGCCCTGGCCATGGCGGCCACGAAGAGCGGCACGCTGGACAAGAAGACCAAGGAACTGATCGCGATGGCGCTGTCGGTCGGCGCACGCTGCGATCCCTGTGTCGGCTTTCACGCCGACGCGCTGGTCAAGCTCGGCTGCACGCGTGCCGAGTTCGAGGAGATGCTGGGGCTGTGCGTCTACATGGGCGGCGGGCCGTCGCTGATGTACGCGGCCAAGGCCCTGCAGGCCTACGAGGAGTTCGGCGGCGAACGTGCGGCGCCCGCCGCCTGAGACCGCGGCGGCACGGCTGCCGATAACATCGGCGCCATGACTGTCCGCGTCCCGTGCCGCCGCCGCGGCCCGTTCCGCGCCGGGGCAGGGGGCCGCTGATGCAGGTCACCGCCAACGGCATCGCCATCGAAGTCGACGACCGCGGCCCGCCCGACGGCACGCCGCTGGTGCTCGTGATGGGGCTGGGCATGCAGCTCACGGCCTGGCCCGAGGAGTTCGTGCAGCAGCTCGTCGAGCGGGGCTTTCGCGTCGTGCGCTTCGACAACCGCGATGCCGGCCTGAGCCAGGGTTTCGACGCGCTGGGCGTGCCCAACCTCGCGTTCGCCGGCATCCGCTACGCGCTGCACCTGCCGTCACGCTCGCCGTACCGGCTGGCCGACATGGCGGCCGACACGCTGGGCGTGATGGACGCGCTGGGACTGGCTTCTGCGCACCTGTGCGGCGCCTCGATGGGCGGCATGATCGCCCAGCACATCGCCGCGCGTCGCCCGGAGCGCGTGCGCAGCCTGGCGCTGATGATGACGACCTCGGGCGCGCGCGGCCTGCCGCAGCCGACGCTGCGTGCGCGCCAGGCGCTGCTCGCTCGCCCGGCGGACAACTCGCGCGCCGCGATCGTCGCCCACCTGGAGCGCGTGATGCAGCGCATCGGCAGCCCCGGCTATCCGCCCGACCCGGCGGTGATGCGCCGCCGCTTCGAGCAGGCGGTCGACCGCGCCTGGCGCCCGGCCGGCACGGCGCGCCAGATCGCCGCCGTCATCGCCGACGGCGACCGCACGCCGATGCTCGGCGCGATCCGCGCGCCGACCGTCGTGCTGCACGGCCGCGCCGACCCGCTGGTGCCGCCGGCGGCGGCGCACGACCTGGGCGTCAAGATCCGCGGCGCGCAGGTCGAGATCGTCGACGGCATGGGCCACGACCTGCCGGCCGAGCTGCTGCCGCGTTTTGCCGACACGATCGAAGCCAATACACGCCGGGCCTGAGACCGGCTTCTTGCCGTCCGGTCGCTGGTGACAATCGCTCGCGGAGGACCTTGGGGAGGCCGCTCTTGGAAGTGCGAGACAAGCACCACGTCCACATCGTGGGCCGCGCCGGCGCGGCCCGGAGCCTCGTGTTCGCGCACGGTTTCGGCACCGATCAGCGCGCCTGGGACACGATCTGGCCCGCATTCGCCGACGAGTTCCGCATCGTGCTGTACGACCACGTCGGCGCCGGCCGTTCGGACCCGGCGGCCTTCGAGCAGCATCGTTACCTGACGATGGACGGCTACGCGCGTGACCTCAACATGCTGCTCGACGAACTGGCACTGAAGGACGTCGTGCTGGTCGGCCATTCGATGGGCGCCACGGCCTCCATGCTCGCCGCGATCGCGCGTCCGGAGCAGTTTGCGCGCCTGGCCTGCATTGGCGCGTCGGCGCGTTACCTCGACGAGCCCGGCTACCACGGCGGCTTCAGCGAGGCCGACCTGAACGCGCTGTACCGCGCGGTGACGATCGGCCGCGACGCCTGGGCCGAACAGTTCGCGCCGGTGGCGATGGGCAACCGCGACCGGCCCGAACTCGCCGAGCACTTCGCCCGGGCGATCAAGAGCGTGCCGGCCGACGCGATCCTGACCGTGCTGTGCTCGATCTTCCAGTGCGACTACCGCCAGACCCTGCAGCGCCTGCAGCGCCCGACGCTGCTGCTGCAGACACGAGCCGACGCCGCCGTGCCGCTGGAGGCGGCCGAGTTCCTGCACCGCACGATCGCCGGCAGCACGCTGCGTGTCATCGATGCCGAAGGTCATCTGCCGCACATGAGCGCCCCGGAGCGCGTGATCGAGGCCCTGCAGGACTTCGTGCGCGCGCCGGGCTGAGACAATCGCCGGCTGCGCCGCCCGGCGCGCGAGCCCTGCGATGTCTGCCGTTCCTGCTTCCGTCCCTGCCGTCGAACCCAGCCCCTGGCGCCTTTGTGTTGCGCCTATGTTGGACTGGACCGACCGCCACTGCCGCCACTTCCACCGCCTGCTGACCCAGCACGCGCGCCTGTACACCGAGATGGTGACCACCGGTGCGCTGCTGCACGGCGACCAGCCGCGGCACCTCGACTTCGGCGACGAGGAGCATCCGGTCGCGCTGCAGCTCGGCGGCAGCGAGCCCGCCGACCTGGCCGCCTGCGCGAAGCTGGCCGAGCGCTGGGGCTACGACGAGGTCAACCTGAACTGCGGCTGCCCCAGCCCGCGTGTGCAGCGCGGCGCTTTCGGCGCCTGCCTGATGAACGAGCCGGCGCTGGTCGCCGACGCGGTGAAGGCGATGCGCGACGCGGTGTCGCTGCCGGTGACCGTCAAGCACCGCATCGGCCTGGGCAAGGACGAGAGCTACGCCTTCGTGCGCGACTTCGTCGGCAGCGTGGCCGAGGCCGGCTGCGAGGTCTTCATCGTGCATGCGCGCAACGCCTGGCTCGAAGGCCTGAGCCCGAAGGAGAACCGCGACATCCCGCCGCTGCGCTACGAGGTCGCGCACCGGCTGAAAACCGAGTTCCCGCAGCTCACCATCGTCGTCAACGGCGGCATCGCCGGCGACGAGGCGATCGCCGCGCAGCTCGCCCACGTCGACGGCGTGATGGTCGGCCGCGCCGCGTATCACGAGCCCTGGACGCTCTCGACCTGGGACGAACGGTTCTTCGGCGAGCCCGCGCCGGCGCAGGACCGTGCGGCCGTGGAGCTGGCGATGGTGCGCTACATGGAGCGCCAGGCCGCCGCCGGCGTGCCCTGGGCGCACGTCGCGCGCCACATGCTGGGCCTGTGGAACGGCGAACCCGGCGCGCGTCGCTGGCGCCAGGTCTGGTCGGACCACCGCCTGAAGGCCGAGCCGGCGGCCGTCGTGCACGCGCTGGCGCAGCGCCCGGCGCGTGCCGCGGCGGAGCAGGGCGCTCCGGCGGCTTGACATTCGGCAGCCGCAGACGCGGCAGCGCGACGTAGGATGCCGCATCGCCGGCGGCGTGAACGCCGGCGGCACGAGGCCGGCCGCCTACGCGGGCGCCGGCCTTCCTCGTTCCCGACTCCGCCGCGTGCCGCGGCGCCTCGACGACCTATGACGAAACGACTCGCCATCATCGGCGGCAGCGGCCTGTACGACCTGCCCGGCCTCACCGACACCCGCTGGGTCTCGGTCGACACGCCCTGGGGCGCGCCCTCCGACGAGATCTTCCTCGGCCGCCTGGGCGACGCCGAACTGGCCTTCCTGCCGCGCCACGGCCGCGGCCACCGCATCCCGCCGAGCGAGGTCAACTACCGCGCCAACATCGCCGCGCTGAAGCAGCTGGGCGCCACCGACGTGCTGTCGTGCAGCGCCGTCGGCGGCCTGCGCGCCGACCTGCCGCCGGGCACCTTCGTCATCGTCGACCAGTTCATCGACCGCACCTTCGCGCGCGAGAAGAGCTTCTTCGGCACCGGCTGCGTGGCCCACGTCTCGATGGCCGACCCGACCTGCCCGCGTCTGGGCGACCACGTGCAGAAGCGCCTGGCCGAGCAGGGCGTGCCGCATGTTCGCGGCGGCACCTACCTGACGATGGAAGGGCCGCAGTTCTCGACCCGCGCCGAGTCGCACCTGTACCGCTCGTGGAACTGCAGCGTCATCGGCATGACCAACATGCCCGAGGCCAAGCTCGCACGCGAAGCCGAGCTCTGCTACTGCTCGGTCAGCATGGTCACCGACTTCGACTGCTGGCACGTCGGCCACGACGCCGTGACCGTCGACGCGATCGTCAAGGTGCTGCTGGACAACGCCGAGAACGCACGCCAGATGGTGCGCGGCCTGGCCGAGGACGTCGCGCACGACGAACACGCCGCCACTTGCCGCTGCCGCCACGCGCTGGACAACGCGATCATCACCGCGCCCGCCGCACGCGACCCCGAGGTCGTCAAGCGCCTGCAACCCATCGCCGGCCGGGTGCTCGGATGAAGGTCGACGGAACCCCGCTGCGCACCATCCGCGCCGTCGCCGGCGGCGAGGCGGTCGAGATCATCGACCAGCGCCTGCTGCCGCACCGCCTGGTCATCGAACGCGTCGCCAGCGCCGACGAGATGATCGTCGCGATCCGCGACATGTGGGTGCGCGGCGCGCCGCTGATCGGCGCCAGCGCCGCCTACGGCGTGGCGCTGCTGATGAACGCCGACGCCGGCGATGCCGCGCTCGAAGCCGGCTGCGAACGCATCCGCGCCGCGCGCCCGACCGCCGTCAACCTGGCCTGGGCCGTCGACCGCATGCTGAGCCACCTGCGCCCGCTGCCGGCCGCCGAGCGCCGCGCCGCCGCCTGGGCGCTGGCCGACGCGATCGCCGAGGAAGACGTGGCCGTCAACCGTGCCATCGGCGACCACGGCCTGGCGCTGATCGAGGCCATCGCGGCGAAGCGCCCCGGCCCGGTCAGGGTGCTGACGCACTGCAACGCCGGCTGGCTGGCCACCGTCGACTGGGGCACCGCGACGGCGCCGATCTACCGCGCCCAGGAGCGCGGCATCGAGCTGCACGTCTGGGTCGACGAGACCCGCCCGCGCAACCAGGGCGCGAGCCTCACGGCCTGGGAACTGGGCAAGGCCGGCGTGCCGCACACGCTGGTCGCCGACAACGCCGGCGGCCATTTGATGCAGCGTGGCGAGGTCGACCTGTGCATCGTCGGCTGCGACCGCGTGACGATCCGCGGCGACGTCTGCAACAAGATCGGCACCTATCTGAAGGCGCTGGCCGCGCACGACAACGGCGTGCCGTTCTACGTCGCGATGCCGACCTCGACGCTGGACCCGAAGCTCGCCGACGGCGTGCGCGAGATTCCGATCGAGGAACGCAGCGCGCGCGAGGTGACGCACATCGCCGGGCTGACGGCGGCCGGCGAACTGGCCGAGGTCTGCCTGGTGCCCCAGGGCACGACGGCCGCCAACCCGGCCTTCGACGTCACGCCGGCGCGCCTGGTCAGCGGCCTCGTCACCGAGCACGGCGTCTTCCCGGCCGACGAGACGGCGCTGCGCGCGCTGGCCGCCCGGAGCGCACGATGAGCGTGCCCTTCGTCGAGGTCGCCGCACGCGAGGACGCCGCCGCCGCGGTGCGGCTGCTCGACGCGCGCGGGCTGAACCGCGGCAGCACCGGCAACCTCAGCGTTCGCTGCGGCGACGCGATGCTGATCACGCCGACCGGCATGGGCTCCGAGGTCTGCGGCGAGGACTTCGTGCGTGTCTTCCTCGCCGACGGGCGTGTCGAAGGCACCTGGCAGCCGTCGTCGGAGTGGCATTTCCACCAGGCGGTCTACCGCGCCCGGCCGGACCTGAACGCCGTCGTGCACACGCATTCGCCGAACGCCACCGCGCTGGCCTGCCTGGACCGGCCGCTGCCGGCCTTCCACTACATGATCGCGGTGGCCGGTGGCGACACCGTGCCGCTGGTGCCGTATCACACCTTCGGCACCGAGGCGCTTTCGGCGGCGGTCGGCGAGGCGATGGCCGATCGCAAGGCCTGCCTGCTGGCGCACCACGGGCTGGTGGCCGCCGGCGCGACGCTGGCCGAGGCGATGAAGGTCTGCCAGGAGATCGAGTCGCTGTGCGAGGTCTACCTGAAGGCGCTGGCGGTGACCGAGCCGCGGGTGCTCGGCCGTGCCGAGATGGACGAGGTGATCGCCAGGTTCCGCAGCTACGGCCGCAGCGCGCGGCGCGGCTGACGGCGTAGGACAGGCCGTACAGCGGCTTAGGAGCCCGCCGACGCCGGCCGCACCGGCGGTGTTCCACACTGGTTCCATCGGGGCCACCGAGCCCCGGATCCTGCAAGGAGTGGAACCATGAACACGACACGCCCTCTCGCCATTGCCAGCGTTGTGGCCGCCGTGGCGCTCGCCGGGTGCTCCGGCATGACGACCCAGCAGCGCGACACCGCGATCGGCGCCGGCATCGGCGGTGTCGCCGGCTCGGTGCTGACCGGCGGCAGCGCGGCCGGCACGATCGGCGGCGCCGCGGTCGGTGGCGTCATCGGCCACGAGACCAGCAAGGGCAAGAAATGAGGCTGGGGGCAGAGAGGCCGGAAAGGCCGGGGTCAGGTCCCTCGGGACCTGACCCCTACCGCTGACCCCTACCGCTGACCCCTACCGCTGACCCGCCGCTGCCCCCTGCCGCGCCGGCCAGGTGGCGAGCAACAGCCCGCCCAGCGCCAGCGCAAATGCCCAGGCATGGCCGGCGCCGAAGTGCTCGCCGAGGAAGACGACGCCGACCAGCGCGGCGGCAACCGGCAGCATCACGGTGAACACCCCCGCCTGCGACGCCGGCACGTGGCGCAGCCCGGCCATCCACAGCCAGACCGTCACCATGCTGGCGGCGATGGCGTAGAACACCAGCAGCGCCCAGGTCGACGGCGCGACGGCGCCGAAGTCGAAACTGAGCGCCTGCCAGACGCCGAACGGCGTGACCAGCGCCAGCCCCCAGAGGTTGATCAGCGCGCTGATGCGCTTGGGCGAGACGTTGCCGGTGAGGCGTTTGCCGATGACGACGTAGCTCGCCTCGCAGACCACGGCGCCCAGCAGCAGCGCGTAGCCCCACCAAGGGGCCTCGGCCTCGGCGCTGCCGGCCGGCGCCTTGGCCAGCGCCAACAGCGCGATGCCGGCCACGGCCAGCACGATGGCCGCCATCACCCGCCGCGAGATGCGTTCGCCGAGGAAGATCCGCGACAGGATCGCCACCGCGGCGGGGATTGCCGCCATCACGACACCGGCGGCCAGCGCCGAGGTCGCCTTGACGCCGAACAGCATGCAGATGCTGAACAGGAAGTTGCCGAGAAAACTCTCCCAGAACAGCAGCTTGCGGTCGTGCGCCGACAAGGGCGCTTCGTCGGCCGGGCGCTTGACCCAGTGCGCCATCGCCACCGCGGCGATGCCGAACCTCAGCCAGGCGAGCAGAAAGACGGGCAGCGCCGCGACGAGCAGCCGCGACAGGCCGACATAGCAGCCGACCAGCGCCATGCCGGAGGCCAGGCAGGCATAGGCCAGCAGCGGAACACGAGGCGAGGTCATCAAAAAGCCGCGGCGTAGCGCTCCAGCTCCCAGCCGCTGACGTGGCGCGTGTACGCGGTCCACTCGGCGCGTTTGAGGCGCAGGAACTCCGGGCCCAGCGTGGGCCCGAGCGCGCCCAGCACCACCGGGTCGGCGGCCAGCGCGTCCAGCGCCTCGGCCAGCGACTGCGGCAGCAGGCCGATGCCACGCGCGCGGATCGTCGCCAGGTCGAGTGCGAACAGGTCGTCGTCGACGGCCGGCGGCGGCACCAGGCCGCGTTCGAGGCCGTCGAGCCCGGCGGCGATCAGCCCTGCGGTGGCCAGGTATGGGTTGGCGCTGGCGTCGGGCAGCCGCCACTCGAAGCGGCCGGGCAGGGTGCGCACGAGCGCGGTGCGGTTGTTCGGCCCGTGGGCGATGCAGGCCGGCGCCCAGGTCGTGCCCGACAGCGATTCGCCGACCGTCAGCCGCTTGTACGAGTTGACGGTCGGCGCGGCGAGCGCGGCCAGCGCCGGTGCATGGGCCAGCACACCGGCGACGAAGGCCGGCAGCAGCTCGGCCGCCGGTTCGGCGCCGCGCCACAGCGAGACGTGGAAGTGCAGCCCGCTGCCCGGCTGGTCGGCGAAGGGTTTGGGCATCATCGAGAAGACGAGCCCACGCTCCTCGGCCAGTGCATGCGCGGCCAGCTTGAACAGCATCAGGTGGTCGCAGCTCGCCAGCGCCTCGTCGTGCGCGAAGTTGACCTCGTACTGGCCGTGGGCGTCCTCGTGGTCGATCTGCAGCACGTCCAGCTCGGCGTCGGCCAGCGCGGAAGACAGCGCGTGCAGAAACCCATGCTGGCGCGGCAGCGACTTCAGGTCGTACGACGGTTTGTCCAGGCGGTCGGCGTCGTCGGCCGGCAGCCAGCGGCCGGCCTCGTCGCGCTTGAGCAGGAAGAACTCGGGCTCGATGCCGGTCTGCATCGCGAGCCCGTGCGCGGCCAGGCGCTCGCGCGCGCGGCGCAGCACCTGGCGCGGACAGGCGTCGAAGGGTTCGCCGGCCACGAAACCGTCGCCGACCAGGCGCGCGACCCCCGGCCACCACGGCAAGGGCAGGGCGGTCGCGGCGTCGCCGCGGGCGTAGTACTCGGAGCGCGGGCCGCAGCGCGGCAGCGCCGTGCCCCAGATCGACGGCCCGGCGAAACCGGCGCCGGTGGCGAGCACCTCGTCCAGGTGCGCCAGCGGCACGAGCTTGCCCTTGGCGACGCCGTGCACGTCGGTGAACTGGACCAGCAGCGTGTGCACGCCGGCGGCTTCGAGCCGCTCGCGCAGCGGCTTCATGCCGGGTTGATGCGCAGCCAGGTGGTCTTCAACTCGGTGTACTTGTCGAAGGCGTGCAGGCTCTTGTCGCGGCCGTTGCCGCTCTGCTTGTAGCCCCCGAACGGGACGGTGATGTCGTCCTCGTCGTACTGGTTGACGTGCACGGTGCCGGCGCGCAGCGCACGCGCGACGCGGTGCGCGCGGTGCACGTTGTCGCTCCAGACGCTGGCCTGCAGGCCGTAGGCGCTGGCGTTGGCCATCGCCACCGCCTCGGCCTCGTCGGCGAAACGCAGCACCGACAGCACCGGGCCGAAGATCTCCTCGCGGGCGATGCGCATCGTGTTCGTCACGCCGGCGAAGACCGTCGGCTCGACGTAGAAGCCGCCGCTGTCGGCGCGCGCGCGCCGGCCGCCGGCCAGGCAGCTCGCACCTTCGGCCAGGCCGGCGTCGATGTAGCCGAGCACCGTGGCCATCTGCTGCTCGTCGACCAGCGCGCCCATCACGGTCGAGGGCTCCAGCGGGTCGGCCGGCGTGAACCTGGGCGCCAGCGCCGCCACGCGTGCGGCGAACTCGTCGGCGATGCTGTCGTGCACCAGCAGGCGCGACGGTGCGTTGCAGCTCTCGCCCTGGTTGAAGAAGATGCTGTCGGCCACCGTCTCGGCGGCGCGGCCCAGGTCGGCGTCGGGGAAGACGAGGAATGCCGACTTGCCGCCCAGCTCGTTGTAGACGCGCTTCAGGTTGGAGCGGCCCGCGTACTCCAGCATGCGCCGGCCGATGCGCGTGCTGCCGGTGAAGCCGATCGCGTCGACGTCGGGGTGCAGCGCCAGCGCCTCGCCGGCTTCACCGCCGTAACCCGGCACGACGTTGAAGACACCCGGCGGCAGCCCGGCCTCGATGGCGATCTCGGCCAGCCGCAGCGCGGTGAACGGGCTCTTCTCGCTGGGCTTCAGCACCACCGAGTTGCCCGCCGCCAGCGCCGGCCCGAGTTTCCAGGCGGCCATGATCATCGGGTAGTTCCAGGGCACGATGGCGCCGACGACGCCCATCGGCTCGCGCGTGATCAGCGCCAGCGCGTTGTCGGCGGTCGGCGCGATCTCGTCGTAGACCTTGTCCACCGCCTCGGCGTACCAGGCGATGCAGCGTGCCGTCGCCGGCACGTCGACCGCCAGCGACCAGCGGATCGGCTTGCCCATGTCCAGCGTCTCGAGCAGGGCCAGCTCGTCCTTGGCGGCGAGGATGGCGTCGGCGAAACGCTGCAGGATCTTCTTGCGCACCGCCGGGGCCTTGCCGGCCCAGCGGCGGTCGTCGAAGGCGGCGCGGGCCGCAGCCACCGCGCGGTCCACGTCCTCGGCGCGGCCGCGCACCACGTCGCCGAGGCGGCGGCCGTCGATCGGCGAGCGTTTCTCGAAGGTCTCGCCGGAGGCTCCGGCAATGCGCTGGCCGTCGATCAGCGCGCGGCCGTCGAAGGCCAGCGCCGCGGCACGTTCGTGCCAGTTCGGGGTAGAGGAAGTCATCGCGTCTCCTGGAGGGCTCGGCACGGGCCGTGCCGGCCCGCCGGGGGGCGCGGCGTCAGAACTTGACGACCACCGAGGCGCCGAGCAGGTGGTTGTTCTTGCGGTAGCTGCCGTCCTTCACGTCCTCGAACACGGCCAGCGAGGCACCGTCGTAGCGGTACTCGAGCTTGAAGATCGTGTTCTCGTCGTAGAGGTAGTTGCCGCCGACCGTCAGCGCGTAGCGGTTGGCGCCCTTGGACGGATCGCCGACGACGATCGGATTGCCGTCTTCGTCGTAGCCGCTGAGCGCCCGGCCGATGCCGTTGGCACCGTCGTCGAAGCTGTAGCCGAGCAGGCCGCCGCCGTTCTTGCGGTTGTGGATGTAGTCGGCGCGCACCACGCCTTCCAGACGCGGCGTGATCTTGTAGGCCGCGGTCGTCGACAGGCCCCACCAGCGTGCGTCGCGCGGGCCGTCCTCCTGGTAGATCGCGGCCTTCTTCTGCTGGCCGTAGCTGATCTGGCCGAACAGCGAGAGGTCGCCCCGCGTGTAGTAGGCGTCGGCTTCGAGCAGGTGGACCTGGGTGCGCTCGCCTTCGGCGTCGGTGCCGTCGGCGGCGTAGTTGACGGTCTTGCCGTGCAGGCCGGTGAAGCCGAAGCCGCTGAACTCGCCCTTCGAGTAGTCGACGCGGTAGATCAGCGACGGCGACTTCTGGCCCCGGCCCTGGCGCGGCGTGTTGAAGTTGGCCAGGCCGACCTTGGCCACCCACTTGCCGCTGGTCAGCTCGTAGACCGCGCCGGTGTACGACGTCGGCGCCATGAAGTCGAACAGCAGGTTGTGGGTGACGAGCTTGTTGCCGTCGGGCAGCGTCATCTCGTAGCCGGTCCAGTCGGGGATCTGGCCCACCCAGAGGCGGTTCTGCAGGTCGCCCAACGGGATCGACACCGAGGCCTCGTGCACGATCGAGCCGCCGTTGGTCAGCGCGCCGGTGCCGCGTTCGGGCGCCAGCGTCAGGTGCCAGATCGTGCCGCCCTCGGTCTCCTTCAGGAAATCGAGCACGGCCATGCCGAAGTACGAGTTGTCGTAGGTGTAGCGGCCATCCTCGCCGTTGAGCAGCACGAAGGAGGCGTTGTCGGCGCGGCGGTTGTAGATCCAGGTCGGGTCGATCTGGCCACTGATCTTCAGGCCCTTGAAGCCCTGCATCTCGAGGTCGTCCTGCAGCGCCTCGGCCTTGGTGCCGATGCGCGCCAGCTCCTGCGCCTGCTCGGGCGTCATGCCCCACTGGCCGGGCTGCGGCGCGGCCGCGGGCTGCGCGGCGAGCTTCTTCTCGAGTTCGCCGACGCGGTCGCGCAGCGCACGCAGTTCCTTCAGCAGTTCCTCGTTGCTCTGGGCGGCCGCGGGGAAGGCGGCCCCGATCGCGATGACGAGGGCGGTCAGGCGGACGGGCTTCATCAGGATTCCTCCTCGGGTGGTCTTCGGATCCGGTTCGATGCTCAGGCGCGGGACGCGGCGGCCAGGTCCAGCAGACGCTGGCGCTCGCGACGGGCAATGACGTAGCTGGCGACGATCACGCCGATCGCGACGACGGCGACGGTGATCGCGGCGACGGCGTTGACGCTCGGGTTCAGCCCCAGGCGGGCACGCGAGAAGATGACCAGCGGCATCGTCGTCGCCCCGGGGCCGGACAGGAAGTTCGACAGCACGACGTCGTCCAGCGAGATCGTGAAGGTCAGCAGCCAGGCCGAGACCAGCGACTGGCCGATCATCGGCAGCGTCACCAGCCAGAAGACCTGGGCCGGGCGGGCGCCGAGGTCCATCGCCGCCTCCTCCAGCCGCGGGTTCAGGTCGTGCAGCCGCGACTGCACGACCACCGTCGCGTAGGCCATGCCGAGCAGCAGGTGGCCGATCCAGATCGTCGTCAGGCCGCGTTCGGGGAAGCCCAGCGCACGCTGCACGCTGACCAGCATCAGCAGCAGCGACAGGCCGACGACGACCTCGGGCATCACCAGCGGCGCGTTGACCATGCCGGAGAACACGGTGCGGCCGAAGAAGCGCTTGTACTTGACGAGCACGAAGGCCGCCAAGGTGCCCAGCACGACCGAGCCACAGGCCGTCAGGAAGGCGACCTTGAGGCTCAGCCACAGCCCCGAGATGATCTCGGTGTCGTGGATCAGCGACTGGTACCAGCGCAGCGTGAAGCCGCGCCAGACGTTGGGCAGCGGCGAGTCGTTGAACGAGTAGACGACCAGCGCGACGATGGGCACGAACAGGAAGGTGTAGCCCGCCGCCAGCCAGGCGCGCCCGAACCACAGGTTGAAACGCGAAGGCTTCATCGCTGTGCCTCCTGGGCTTCGGCCTGGTATTTGTTGAAGATCGCCAGCGGCACGATGATCAGCAGGATCATGATGACCGCGACGCTCGAGGCCATCGGCCAGTCGTTGTTGGAGAAGAACTCGTCCCAGATGACGCGGCCGATCATCAGCGTCTCGGGGCCGCCGAGCAGTTCGGGGATCACGTACTCGCCGACGCAGGGGATGAACACCAGCATCGAGCCGGCGATGATCCCGGCCTTGGACAGCGGCACGGTGATCTTCCAGAAGGCCACCCAGGGCGAGGCGCCGAGGTCGGCCGCCGCCTCCAGCAGCCGCAGGTCCATCTTGGACAGGTTGGCGTACAGCGGCAGGATCATGAACGGCAGGTAGGTGTAGACCATGCCGAGGATCAGCGAGAACGGCGTGTTCATCAGCTTGCCCGGCGCCGGGATCAGGCCGATGGCGGCCAGCAACTGGTCCAGGCCGATGCCGACGACGAACTGGGCGACGACGCCGCCGTCGCTCAGCAGACCCTTCCAGGCGTAGACGCGCAGCAGGAACGAGGTCCAGAACGGCAGCATCACCAGCATCAGCAGCGCCGGCTGCACCGTGCTGCGCGCGCGTGCCATGAAGTAGGCGAACGGGTAGCCGATGGCCAGGCACAGCAGCGTCGTCGTCGCCGCGTACTGCACGCTGCTCAGGTAGGTGCGGAAGTAGAGGCTGTCCTCGGCGATGTAGAGGTAGTTGCCGAACTTCAGCGTCAGCTGGAAGACGCCGTCGGCGAAGCTGATCACGTCCTTGAACGCGACCGTCTCCATCTCGGAGACGCTGATCTTGCCGACGATCAGGAACGGGAACAGGAAGAACAGCAGCAGGAACGCGTACGGCAGCGCGATGACGAGCTGCCGGCCGTTGAACCAGGACTTCAGACGTTGCACGGCCGCGCTCACTGGGTGAGGACGACGTGGGCCGAACGAGACCAGTGCACCCAGACCTCGTCGCCCCAGGTGTAGCTCTCGTCGCGGTGACGCTGCGTGTTGGCCACGCTCACCTTGATCAGCGCGCCGCTGGGCAGCACGACGTGATAGACGGTGAACATGCCGAAGTACGACAGCTCCTTGATCTTGCCGGGGGCGCAGTTGAACTCGTGCTCGGCCGGCTGGTGGTGCGAGATGTGGATCTTCTCGGGGCGCAGGGCCACCGTGACCGGCATGCCCTCGGTGCCGGTGATGCCGTGGCCGACGAAGTGGCGGCAGTCGGCGCAGTCGATGACGACGTGGTCGGGCTCGTCGACGGTCAGCGTGCCGTCCATCAGGTTGACGTTGCCGATGAAGTCGGCGACGAAGCGCGTCGCCGGCGTCTCGTAGATCTCGCTGGGGGCGCCGACCTGCAGGAAGCGGCCTTCGGACATGATGGCCAGGCGGGTGGCCATCGTCATCGCCTCTTCCTGGTCGTGGGTGACCATCACGCAGGTCACGCCGACCTGCTCGATGATGTTGACGAGCTCGATCTGGGTCTGTTCGCGCAGCTTCTTGTCGAGCGCGCCCATCGGCTCGTCGAGCAGCAGCAGTTGCGGCTGCTTGGCCAGGCTGCGCGCCAGCGCGACACGCTGCTGCTGGCCGCCGGAGAGCTGGTGCGGCTTGCGCTGGGCGTACTTGCCCAGCTGCACCAGCTTGAGCATGGCCTCGACACGTTCGGCGATGCGATCCTTGGGCTGGCCTTCGCGGCGCAGGCCGAAAGCGATGTTCTCCCACACCGTCAGGTGCGGGAAGAGCGCGTAGCTCTGGAACATCATGTTCATCGGCCGCTCGTACGGCGGCAGCGTCGCCAGGTCGACGCCGTTCAGCAGGATGCGCCCGGAGGTCGGCGTCTCGAAGCCGGCGAGCATGCGCAGCAGCGTGCTCTTGCCGCAGCCCGAGGGGCCGAGCAGGGCGAAGATCTCGCCCTTGGCGATGTCGACGTTGGCGTGGTTGACGGCACGGTGACCGTCGAAGTCCTTGACGACGTCCTGGATCTGCAGGAACTGCTTTTCTTTGTCGGTGGCAACCATCTCAGCGGCGGGCCTGTGTCTATCTGAAGAAGGAAAAAGAACGAGCGGAAAGCGAGTCAAGCTGCCGCCGCGGACCGGCTCCGCCGGTCCGCTGGCGGCGCCCCCCTCGGGGGGGAGCGCCGCAGGCGCTACGGGGGGCTCAGATCCCGGGGGCTACATCCCCGTCTTGAACGAGGTGAAGGTCCGGGTCATCAGCCGGCGCAGGTCGTTGTTCAGCGAGTCCGGCGAAACCATGCGGGCCATGTCCGAGGGCGACAGGAAGACCGTCGGATTGTTGGCCACTTCGGGCTTGACGAACTTGCGCGACTCGGCGTTCGGGTTGGCGTAGAAGACCTTGTTGGTCAGCGACGCGTGAACCTCGGGACGCAGGATGTAGTTGATGAACTTGTGCGCGTTGCCCGGACGCGGCGCGTCCGCCGGGATCACCATCACGTCGAAGAACAGCAGGCCGCCGGTCTTCGGGATCAGCGCCTCGATCTTCTGGCCGGTCTTGCCGTCGATCGCCCGCTGGCGCGCGATGTTGATGTCACCCGACCAGCCCAGCGCCAGGCAGATCGAGCCGTTGGCCATGTCGTTGATGTAGCCCGACGAGCTGAACAGCGTGATGTGCGGCCGCACGCTCTTCAGCAGCTGGCCGGCCGCGGCGTAGTCGCTCGGCGTCTTGCTGAACGAGGGCTTGCCCAGGTAGTGCAGCGCCGCGGGCACGACCTCGGAGGCCGAGTCCAGGAAGCTGACGCCGCAGCTCTTGAGCTTGGAGATGTACTCGGGCTTGAAGACCAGGTCCCAGGCGTTGTCGGGCATCGGCATCGAGCCCAGCGCCGCCTTGACCTTGTCGACGTTGATGCCGACCGTGGTGTAGCCCCACAGCCAGTCGACCATGTACTCGTTGCCCGGGTCCATCTTGGCCAGCGCCGCCTGCACCGCCGGGTCGAGGTTCTTCAGGTTCGGGATCTGCGCCTTGTCCAGCTTGCGCAGCAGGCCGCCTTCGAGCTGCAGCTTGGCCCAGTTGGACGACGGCACGACGATGTCGTAGCCCGTCTTGCCCGCCACCAGCTTGGCGTGCACGATCTCGTTGTTGTCGAAGTTGTCGTACCGGACCTTGATCCCGGTTTCCTTCTCGAAGTTGCGGATCGTGTCCTCGGCGATGTAGTCCGACCAGTTGTAGACGTTCAGGATCTTTTCTTCTTCCTGGGCGAACACGGATGAGCAGGCCAGGGCCAGGCCTGCCATCGCTAGGACGGACTTCAAGTTCATGAGGGAACCTCCGAAGGGGTGGGGATTGTCGTGAACAGCGCGCGAGTCTAAGACAGCTAGGACAGCCAGCCGCCCGCCTTGGCGTCGGCAAGCGTCAGATCCAGGCAACGACGGATCAGACCCATCATCTCGTCGATCTGCTGCCGGGTGATCACGAGCGGGGGCGCGATGATCATCCGGTCACCGACCGCCCGCATGATCAGGCCTTCGCGGAAGCAGTGGCCCCGGCAGACCATGCCGATCTCCACGGACTCGGGGAAGGGCGTGCCCGTCGCCTTGTCTTTGGCCAGCAGGATCGCCCCCATCAGCCCGCAGCTTTCCGCGTCGGCGACCAGCGGATGGTCGCGCAGCGTCGCGAACTGACTCGCAAGATACGGGCCGACGTCGTCGCGCACGTGCTCGACGAGCTTGAGCTCGCGCATCAGCTTGATGTTGGCCAGGGCCACCGCGCAGGCCACCGGGTGGCCGCTGTAGGTGTAGCCGTGGTTGAACTCGCCGCCCTTCTCGATCAGCACCTTGGCGATGCGCTCGCCGACCATCACGCCGCCCAGCGGCACGTAGCCGCTGGTCACGCCCTTGGCGAAGGTCATCAGGTCGGGCCTGGTGCCCATGGTCTCGCAGCCGAACCAGCGGCCGGTGCGGCCGAAGCCGCAGATGACCTCGTCGCTGACCAGCAGGATGCCGTACTGGTCGCAGATGCGCTGGACTTCGGGCCAGTAGGTCGCCGGCGGGATGATGACGCCGCCGGCGCCCTGGATCGGCTCGCCGATGAAGGCGGCGACTCGCTCGGGGCCGAGCTCGAGGATCTTGGCTTCGAGCCAGCGTGCGGCGACGAGGCCGAACTCGTCGCGCGACAGGCCCTTGCCGTGTTCGTGCCAGTAGGGCTGGCCGATGTGCACGATGCCGGGGATCGGCAGCCCGCCCTGGGCGTGCATGCCGCTCATGCCGCCCAGCGAGGCGCCAGCCATCGTCGAGCCGTGATAGGCGTTGTCGCGGCTGATGATGACCTGGCGCTCGGGCTGGCCGAGCAGGTCCCAGTAGCGGCGCACCATGCGCACCACGGTGTCGTTGCCTTCGCTGCCCGAGCCGCTGAAGAAGACGTGCTGGAACTGCGGCGGCGTCACCTCGGCCAGCAGCTCGGCCAGCTCGATGGCCGGCGGCGTCGCGGTCTGGAAGAAGGCGTTGTAGAACGGCAGCTGCTTGAGCTGCGCGGTCGCGGCGTCGACCAGCGCCTGCTGGCCGTAGCCGACGTTGACGCACCACAGCCCGCTCATCGCGTCGAGGATCTTGTGGCCCTCGGTGTCCCAGAGGTAGATGTTCTCGGCGCGTTCGATGACGCGCGCTCCCTTGCGCGACAGCGCCTGGAAGTCGGTGAACGGGTGCAGGAAGTGCGCCGCGTCGGCGGCCTGCCATTCCCGGGTGGTGCGTTGCGTGGACATCGGGCTTCCTTCAGACGTGGAGCAGCAGGTGTTCACGCTCCCAGGGCGAGATCACCTTCATGAATTCGGCGTGCTCGATCTCCTTCACCTCGGTGTAGACGGTGATGAAGTCCTCGCCGAGCACACGCGCGAGCTCGCGCTCGTCGCGCAGCAGCGTCAGCGCCTCGCCCAGGCTGCGGGGCAGGGCGTACTCGCCGAGGTAGGCGTCGCCCTTGCACTCGGCCGAGGGCTCGATGCGGTGCTGGATGCCGAGCCAGCCGCAGGCCAGCGTCGCGGCCAGCGCGACGTACGGGTTGGCGTCCGCGCCGATGACGCGGTTCTCGATGCGGCGCGCGTTCGGCGACGCCACCGGGCTGCGGATGCCGACGGTGCGGTTGTCGGTGCCCCACTGGATGTTGATCGGCGCCGCGGTGAAGCGCGCCAGCCGGCGGTAGCTGTTGACGTAGGGGGCGAACAGCGCCATCGCCGCCGGGATGTATTTCTGCAGGCCGCCGATGTACCAGTAGAACTCCTTGCTCGGCGTGCCGTCGTCGTTGCTGAAGATGTTGCGGCCGTCGCTCTTGCGCACGATGCTCTGGTGCACGTGCATCGCGCTGCCCGGCTCGCCGGCGATCGGCTTGGCCATGAAGGTCGCGAACATGTCGTGGCGCAGCGCCGCCTCGCGCACCGTGCGCTTGAAGAGGAAGACCTCGTCGGCCAGGCCCAGCGGGTGGGCGTGGAAGAAGTTGATCTCCATCTGCCCGGCGCCGATCTCGTGGATCAGCGTGTCCACGTTCAGGCCCATCTTCTCGCAGTAGTCGTAGACGTCCTCGAACAGCGGGTCGAACTCGTTGACCGCGTCGATCGAATACGCCTGGCGCGAGGTCTCGCTGCGGCCGCTGCGGCCGACCGGCGGCTTCAGCGGCACGTCGGGGTCGGTGTTGCGCGCCACGAGATAGAACTCGAGCTCGGGCGCCACCACCGGCTCCAGCCCGAGATCGGCGTACAGGTCGCAGACGCGGCGCAGCACCGAACGCGGCGCGAACGGCACGAGCTTGCCTTCGCGGTCGTAGCAGTCGTGGATGACCTGTGCCGTCGGGTCGCTCGCCCAGGGCACGATGCGCACCGTCGTCGGGTCCGGCTGCAGGTGCATGTCGCGGTCGGTCGGCGTGATGACGTCGTAGTACGGCCCCTCCTCGGGGAACTCGCCGGTCACGCCCATCGCGACGATGGCCTCGGGCAGCCGCATGCCGCGGTCTTCGGTGAACTTCTCGCGCGGCAGGATCTTGCCGCGGGCCACGCCGGTGAGGTCGGGCACGAGGCACTCGATCTCGGTGACGCGGTTCTTGTCGAGCCACTGTTCGAGCTCGCTGAAGGTGTAGGGATCTTTCTTGACCATGGGGTACCTGTCTTCGCTGTCGGCGCGCCGCGATCGAAGGGGCGGCGCACGAAACCCTGTCGTTCAAGCGGCAGGGACGCGAGGCAAGGGCCCGCGCACCCGGTCGCGGTAGGCACGCACGGCGACGCCGAACGCGTTGAAGAGCTGGACCGAGACGGGGTTGTCCGCGGCACGCCACTCGGGGTGCCACTGGACGCAGAGGTTGAAGCACGGCGCGGCGGGCAGGGTGAAGGCTTCGACGAGACCGTCGGGCGCATGGGCCTCGGCGCGCAGGCCGGGCGCGAGCCGGCAGACGCCCTGGCCGTGCACCGAGTTGACCTCGAAGTGCTCGCGCCCGGTGATCGCCGCCAGCACGCCGCCGGCGACGACGTCGACACGGTGCGCCAGGTCGTACTGAATCGCCGCCGGCTGGTCGGCCGGCGCGCGGTGGTCGTGGCGGCCCTCGGCCTGGTGCACCGCCTGGTACAGCGTGCCGCCGAGCGCGACGTTGACCTCCTGGAAACCGCGGCAGATGCCGAACAGCGGCACGCCGCGTTCGAGCGCCCGCCGGATCAGCGGCAGCGTCCAGGCGTCGCGGTCCGGGTCCAGCGGCAGCGAGGGGTCGAGCACCGCCTCGTTGAAATGCGAGGGGTGCACGTTGGATTGCGAGCCCGTCAGCAGGACGCCGTCGCAGGTGTCCAGCAGCGCGTCGATCTCGTCGGGCCCGAAGGGCGGTGCGATCAGCGGCAAGGCGCCGGCGAGGCGCACGGCGTCGACGTACTTGCGTCCGGCGACGTGGAACGGGTGTTCGCCCGAGGGGCGATTGCAGCTGGTGACGAGAACGACGGGCGTGCTTTGACTCATGAAGTAGCGAGGGTCAGCCTAGGATGTCCCGCAGCCTATACCAGGCCATGCCGAGCACCAATGCGGGTGTACGCAGCATCCGGCCACCGGGGAAGGCCCGGTGGCGCAGCCTGGCGAAGACGTCGAAGCGGGACGCGTCGCCGGCGATCGCCTCGGCGACGAGGCGGCCGGCCATTCCGGTCAGGGCGAGCCCGTGACCGGAGAAACCTTGCAGGTAGTAGACGTTGGGCGCGCCGGCGAGGCGGCCGAAGTCGGGGGCGCGGTTCATCGAGATGTCGACGAAACCGCCCCAGGCGTAGTCGACCTGGGCCGACGCGAGCTGGGGGAAGCTCAGCAGCATGCGCTGGCGCATGCTCTGTGCGAGGTTGGACGGCGTCAGCGTGCTGTAGCTGACGCGGCCGCCGTAGAGCATGCGGTTGTCGTCGGTGGTGCGGAAGTAGTCGAGCACGAAGTTGGTGTCGCAGACCGCCGATCGCGACGGGATCAGCCGGTCGGCCACCGCGTCGTCGAGCACGCTGCTGCACGCAATGTACGTGCCGACCGGCATGATGCGCGGCTCGAGCGCCGGCGCCAGTCCCGAGAGGTACACGTTGCCGGCGAGCAGCACGCGCCGGGCGTGCACCTCGCCGCCGGCGGTGCGCAGCACGGCCGGCTCGCCCGGCGTCATCGACACCACCGGGCTGTGTTCGTGCAGGCGCACGCCGGCCTCGGCGGCCGCGCGCGCGATGCCCAGCGCGTACTTCAGCGGATGCAGGTGCCCGGAGCGCGGGTCGTGCACGCCGCTGTGGAATCGCGGGCTGTCGATCCAGTCGCGCACCTCGGCGTGGCCGACGCGGGTCAGCGGGTAGCCGTAGACCGAGTCCATGCGGTCGGCCCATTCGGCGAGTTCGGCGCCCTTGCGGGCGTTGGTCGCCAGGCCGAGGTAGCCGTCGCGCCATTCGCACTCGATGTCGTGGCGGGCGATGCGCTCGCGGATCAGGTCCAGCGCCTCGATCGACATCGCCCAGACACGTTTGGCTTCGTCCAGGCCGAGCTGGGCCTCGATCGTGGCCTGGTCGCAGGCCAGGCCGTGGATCGCCTGGCCGCCGTTGCGGCCGCTGCCGCCCCAGGCGAGCTGGCGGCCTTCGATCAGCACGACGTCGAAGCCGCGCTGGCGCAGCTCCAGCGCCGCCGACAGCCCGGCCAGACCGCCGCCGACGACGGCGACGTCGCAGCTCGTCGTGCCGGTCAGCGGTGCATGGCCGGGGCCACGCGCCGCGGTCGCCGCGTAATAGGAGTCGCGGGCCAGGTCCTGGTCCGTGTCGAGCAGCGGCATCGCGGCGGCCTCCGGGCGTCCGTGCGTCAGGCCAGGCGGCGCAGGGCCGTGCGGATCGTCTCGACGATGCGGTCGATCTGAGCCGTCTCGATGATCAGCGGCGGCGACAGCGCGATGACGTCACCGGTGGTGCGGATCAGCACGCCCTGCTCGTAGCAATCGAGGAAGGCGTCGAAGGCGCGCTTGCCGGGCTCGCCCGGGCGCGTGGCCAGCTCGATGCCGCCGACGAAGCCGACGTTGCGCACGTCGATGACGTGCGGCTCGCCCTTCAGCGAATGCACCGCCTGCGCGAAGTGGCCGCCGAGCTCGGTGGCGCGGGTCAGCAGGCCTTCCTCGGCGTAGGTGTCGAGTGTCGCCAGGCCGGCGGCGCAGGCCAGCGGGTGGCCGGAATAGGTGTAGCCGTGGGCGAACTCGATCAGGTGCTCGGGCCCGTTCATGAAGGTGTCGTGGATCGTGTCCTTCACGAGCACGGCACCCATCGGCACGGTGCCGTTGGTCACGCCCTTGGCCAGCGTCACGAGGTCCGGCGTCACGCCGAAGGTCTGCGCCGCGAAGGGCTGGCCGGTGCGGCCGAAACCGGTGATGACCTCGTCGAAGATCAGCAGGATGCCGTGGCGGTCGCAGATCTCGCGCAGGCGCTGCAGGTAGCCCTGGGGCGGCAGCAGCACGCCGGTGGAGCCGGCGACCGGCTCGACGATGACCGCGGCGATCGTCGACGCGTCGTGCAGCGCGACCAGGCGCTCCAGGTCGTCGGCGAGTTCGGCGCCGTGCGCGGGCTGGCCGACGCTGAAGGCGTTGCGCGCCGGGTCGTGGGTGTGGCGGATGTGGTCGACACCCCCCAGCAGCGTGCCGAAGACCTTGCGGTTTCCGACGATGCCGCCGACCGAGATGCCGCCGAAGTTGACGCCGTGGTAACCACGCTCGCGGCCGATCAGCCGCGTGCGGCTGCCTTCACCGCGCGCGCGGTGATAGGCCAGCGCGATCTTCAGCGCCGTCTCGACCGACTCGGAGCCCGAGTTCGTGAAGAAGACGTGGTCCAGCCCGGCCGGTGCCAGCTTGGCGAGACGGTCGGCGAGCTCGAACGCCTTGGGGTGCGCCATCTGGAACGGCGGCGCGTAGTCCAGTTCGGCGGCCTGGGCCTGGATGGCCTGCACGATCTTCGGGCGCGCGTGGCCGGCGTTGACGCACCACAGGCCGGCCACGCCATCGAGGATCTGGCGGCCACGGTCGTCCCAGTAGTACATGCCTTCCGAGCGGGTCAGCAGGCGCGGAGCCTTCTTGAACTGCCGGTTGGCGGTGAAGGGCATCCAGTAGGCGGAAAGATCCTGAGTCATGGCGGTGTTCCGGGGTGGCGCCAAGGCCGGCGCCGGGTGTTTCGACGTGGGAAGACGGGTGCGGGACCCGGCCTCAGTCTAGCCAGGACCGTTAGCAATGTGCGTGCTCGGTCGATGCGGGTTGGCCCGTGGCAACGCACTATGATGCGATCGAACTGACGGAAAGCGCAATTTCATGCGAACTAGCGAAGCATCGCCGCAATGGCCTGCCAAACTCGACGCGATCGACCGGGCCATCCTGCAGGAACTGCAGATCGACGGCCGGCTGTCCAACGTCGACCTCGCGCAGCGTGTTCACCTGTCGCCGTCGGCCTGCCTGCGGCGCGTCAAGGCGCTGGAGGAGCAGGGCGTCGTCGACCGCTACGTCGCGCTGCTCAATCCACGCGCCATCGGTCGCCACGGCACGAGCTACACCATCGTCAACCTGGAGAGCACGCAGCCGGGCAAGCTCGAAGCCTTCGAGCGCGCGGTGAAGGACACGCCGGAGATCCTCGACTGCTTCTACGTCGCCGGGGCCAACGACTACCTGGTGCGCTTCACCTACCGCGACGCCGAGGACCTGGAGCGTTTCCACGCCGAGGTGCTGCCCCGCCTGCCCGGCGTGGTGCGCTCCAACTCCATGTTGGTGCTGCGCACCGTGAAGAAGACCAGCGCCTTGCCGCTGTGACGCCACAACGAAAACGGGCGCCCTCGGGCGCCCGCGTCGGCTGGAGACGATGCCGCTCAGCCGCGCGACTTCGCGCCTTCCTCCAGCGAGGCCTGGTGGCGCCGGGCCGCCGGGTAGACCAGCGACTCCTCCAGGCCGATGTGCTCGTAGTAGAGCGCGGTGAAGACCGGCAGCGCGTGGCGCAGCATCACCAGGTCGTACCAGTTGTAGCCCTCGGCGATGGCCTCGATCTGCGGCGCCAGCTCCAGCCAGTCTTCCTCGAGCCAGCCGTGGTCCTGCTGCAGACGCTTGATGCTCTGCACCAGTTCGGCATCGCCCTTGGCCAGCAGCTGCGGGAAGACGAAACGCTCTTCGTCGGCGTGGTGCTGGCGGGCGTGGCCGCTGAAGAACGCGTGGATCTCGGCGGCGCTGGCGCGCGCCACCTCGTCGGCACCGTTCTCGTCGATGTGCGCCAGCAGGCGGTCGAACTGGCCCAGCACCTCGATCACGCGGGCATGCGTGCGGTCGAGCGCCTCGAAAGGCGGAACCGGCGGCGCCGGGATGCGGGCGGGACGGGCCTTGGTTCCAGAGCTAGCAACCATCGCGACTCCTTCAGGGTTTTCCTGATTGTTCGAACGAGCAAAGTGCCGGACTTGCGCGGGATCAAGTTCGGTTCGCCGTCACCGGCGCACCGCTCCTGCTCCGGTCGGGGCCTGGGACAGCCGGCCGGACAGGTAGGTCCAGACGAAGGTCGCGGCGGCCGACGACGCGAGTTCCGCATGATCGTACGGCGGCGAGACCTCGACGCAATCCATGCCCACGAAAGCAAGGTCTGCCCACTCCTCGAGCAGCGTCAGCACCTGGTTGGTGCTCATGCCGCCCGGTTCCGGGGTGCCGGTGCCGGGCGCGAACGCCGGATCCAGGCAGTCGATGTCCAGCGACAGATAGACCGGCGGCATGCCGTGCGCGGCGAAACGCTCGCGCACCGCGGCCAGCACCGGAGCCAGTTGCGCCGGGCTCTCCAGGCCGCGCAGCTCGCGCGCGCCGAAGAACAGGCCGCCCCGGTCGGGCACGTAGTCGCGGGCCTCGCGCACCGCGGCCGAGCGGATGCCGACCTGGACGAAGCAGGCAGGATCGACCAGGCCTTCGACGAAGGCCTCGTGCACCCAGGTGCCGTGGCCCGAGGGCTCGCCGAAGTGGTCTTCCCAGGTGTCGCAATGGGCGTCGAAATGGATCACCGCCAGCGGCCGGCCGAGCCGGGCGCGGTACTCGCGCAGCAGCGGCAGCGTCATCGAGTGGTCGCCGCCCAGCCAGGCCATGTGGTGGGCGGCGATCAGTTCCGCCGCCGCGGGCTGCAGCGCACGCCGCATGCCCTCGATCGAGGTGTTGGGCAGCGGCAGGTCGCCGGCGTCGGCCAGCGCGCCGATCGGCGACGTGCCGAACAGCGGATGCGTGGCGTCGCAGAGCATGTGGCTGGCGGCGCGGATCGCGCGTGGCCCGAAGCGTGCACCGGGCCGGTTGGTCACCGCGCCGTCCCAGGCGACGCCGGCGACGCAGAACGGCATCGCCGGCGCGGCCTCGCGCGTCGGCACCTTCAGGAACGAGGCGTGATCGGAAAGGAAGGCGAAGTGGCTCATCGGACGGGAGGGCAGCGGCGCGATCGCGCCGCAGTGGCAGCCATCATAAGGAAGCGCGGGCGATGAAGCCGGTGCTCGTGCTGCAGCACCAGTCGAGCGACGGGCCGGCCTTTCTGGCGACGTGGCTGCGCGCGCGTGGCGTCGCCTTCGAGGTCCGCAACGCCGAGGCCGGAGAGGCGTTCCCCGAATCGACCGAAGCCTATGCCGCGCTGGCCCTGCTGGGCGGCGAGATGAGCGCCAACGACCCGCTGTCGGCGCTGCGCGCCGGCGAGCGCCTGATCCTCGACGCGATGCAGCGCTCGCGGCCGGTGATCGGCCACTGCCTCGGCGGGCAGCTGATGGCGCGGGCACTCGGTGCGCGTGTCGTCGAGTCGCCGGCCCCCGAGATCGGCTGGTTGCCGATCGACGTCGCCGACTCGGACGTCGCGCGCGCCTGGTTCGGCGAGGCGCGGCAGCACACGGTCTTCCAGTGGCACTACGAGGCGTTCGAGCTGCCGCGTGACGCCGTGCGCCTGGCCGGCAGCGCAGCCTGTCCGAACCAGGCCTTCGCGATCGGCCCGCACCTGGCGCTGCAGTTCCATGTCGAGCAGGACGCCGAGAAGCTGGCGCGATGGTCGTGCGACGACGGCGCGCGCTATCGGCAGGCGCTCGGCGCGCACGCCAGCGTGCAGGACGGCGAGGCCATGCGTCGGCATGGCCTGGCCGCACTGGCCGCGCAGCAAGGCCTGGCCGATGGCTTTTACCGGCGCTGGCTGGCGGCGAGCGGCATCGATCTCACGTGATGGAAGGCTTCTTCCGCATCGCGGGATCGGGCGACGCTGCACCGCAGCAAAATGCGCCATATGAAAGAAAGCGATCTCGCATCGCGGGAATGTCTTGCTAAGTCGTTGATTTGTCGAGACTCAATCTTTTGTCTTATATAAGACAGAAGTCTTGGCAGCGCGCGTCGCGAAGGGTACGCTTGCGTCATCGTTTCTCCCTTGGACCAGGAGTCTTCCGATGACGCAACCGACCCGCGAACAACAGGCCGCCGCACTCGAAAAAGAGTGGGCCGAGAACCCGCGCTGGAAAGGCATCAAGCGCGGCTACACCGCCGCCGACGTGGTGCGCCTGCGCGGCTCGCTCGCCATCGAGCACACGCTCGCCAAGCGTGGTGCCGAGAAGCTGTGGACGCTGATCAACAACGAGCCGTTCATCAACGCGCTCGGCGCGCTCACTGGCAACCAGGCGATGCAGCAGGTCAAGGCCGGCCTGAAGGCGATCTACCTGTCGGGCTGGCAGGTCGCCGGTGACGCCAACAGCAACGGCGAGATGTATCCCGACCAGTCGCTGTACTCGGTGGACTCGGTGCCCAAGGTCGTCAAGCGCATCAACGCGACCTTCCAGCGTGCCGACCAGATCCAGTGGAGCGAAGGCAAGAACGACATCGACTTCTTCGCGCCCATCGTCGCCGACGCCGAAGCCGGCTTCGGCGGTGTGCTCAACGCCTTCGAGCTGATGAAGGCCATGATCGACGCCGGTGCTGCCGGCGTGCACTTCGAGGACCAGCTCGCCGCCGTCAAGAAGTGCGGCCACATGGGTGGCAAGGTGCTGGTGCCGACGCGTGAAGCGATCAGCAAGCTCGTCGCCGCCCGTCTGGCCGCCGACGTGATGGGCACGCCCACCGTGCTGCTGGCGCGCACCGACGCCGAGGCCGCCGACCTGGTGACCAGCGACGTCGACGAGAACGACCAGCCCTTCCTGACCGGCGAGCGCACCGTCGAAGGCTTCTTCCGCACGAAGAACGGCCTCGAGCAGTCGATCAGCCGCGGCCTGGCCTACGCGCCGTATGCCGACCTGATCTGGTGCGAGACCGGCAAGCCCGACCTGGCGTTCGCCAAGGCGTTTGCCGACGCGATCCACGCAAAGTTCCCGGGCAAGCTGCTGGCCTACAACTGCTCGCCGTCGTTCAACTGGAAGAAGAACCTCGACGACGCGACGATCGCCAAGTTCCAGCGCGAGCTGGGCGCGATGGGCTACAAGTTCCAGTTCATCACGCTGGCCGGCTTCCACAGCCTGAACTACGGCATGTTCGACCTGGCCTACGGCTACGCCCGCGACAACATGACCGCCTTCGTCGAGCTGCAGCAGAAGGAGTTCGCCGCCGCCGAGCGTGGCTTCACCGCGGTGAAGCACCAGCGCGAGGTCGGCACCGGCTACTTCGACGCCGTGACGACGACGATCGAGAAGCAGGCCTCGACGGCCGCGCTGAAGGGTTCGACCGAGGACGAGCAGTTCCTCGACGGCGCGCACTGACGCGCCCCGCGCCGGGCCGCAGCGCCCGGCGCGCAACCGGTTCCGAGAGGAAGCCAGAGGAGACAGGCGAACGGCACGGCCCGCGAGGGTCGTGCCGTTTTGCCATGCGAAGTCGGGATTTGCCCCGCGGGAAGCCCGGCGGCGTAGCATGGCCCGCCAGGAGGTGACTCGATGAAAGTCGGAATCATCGGCGTCGGTTATGTCGGCGCCAGCGTGGCGGTCTCGCTGCTGCACGGCGGCGTCACGCGTGAACTGCTGCTGCACGACCGCGACGCCGCGCGCGCCGAAGGCGAGGCGATGGACCTGGCGCAGGGCGCGCCGTACTACCCACGCGCCACGGTGCGTGCGGTCGACCTCGACGAGGTCTCGCGTTGCGACGTCGTCGTCTTCGCCGCCGGCCGCAACGGCCGTCCGGGCGAATCGCGGCTGCAGCTGCTGGCCGACAACTTCCGCGTCGCCAGCGACATCGGCCGCGTCGTCGGCCGCCATGCGGGGATCATCGTCGCGATCTCCAACCCGGTCGACGTGTTGACGCGCGTGCTGCAGCAGTCCTCGGGGCTTCCGCCGGAGCGTGTCCTCGGCACCGGCACGATGCTCGACACCGCGCGCCTGCGCCAGGCGCTGGCCGAACGGCTGGCGGTGGACTCGCGTTCGGTGCACGCCCAGGTGCTGGGCGAACACGGCGACTCGGAGATCGTGCAATGGTCCGGCGCCCAGGTCGGCGGCTGCCCGCTGCGCGACTGGCCGGGCTGGACGCGCGACGACGAACAGCGGCTGGGCCATGAGGTCAAGCGCGCGGCCTACGAGATCATCCAGCGCAAGGGGGTCACGAACCACGCGATCGGCCTCGTCACCGCCGACCTGGTGCGCGCCATCGTGCGTGACGAGCACCGCGTGCTGACCGTCACACGCTGCCACGCGGGCGAGGGGCTGGACGGTGTCGCGCTGTCGCTGCCGGCGATCGTCGGCCGCGACGGCGCGACGAAGGTGATCCCGCCGTCGCTCGCCGACGACGAAGCCGAGGCCCTGGCGCATTCGGCGCAGGTGCTGCGCGACGCCTGGTCGCAGCTGACCCCGGGCTGAACTACATCGACGCTTCGAGCATCGCCCGGTAGTCCTCGGCGCTGGCCAGCCGCGGGTTGGTCTTGTGGCAGTGGTCGGCCAGCGCGCCGGCCACGACCTTGCCGAACAGTTCGCGCGTGACGCCCATCTCGGCCAGACCCGAGGGCAGGCCGAGGCGGGCGTTGAGCGCACGCACGGCCTCGGCGATTTCGGCACCGTCGTCGCCGCAACCCGGCAGGCCCATCGCCTGCGCCAGGCGCTGCATGCGCTTGTCGCGGCGCACCGACTCGGCCTTGGCGTTGAAACACAGCACCGCCGGCAGGAAGACCGCGTTCAGACTGCCGTGGTGCAGCCGCGGGTCGGCACCGCCCAGCGCGTGGCTCAGCGAATGCACGCAGCCCAGGCCTTTCTGGAAGGCCAGCGCGCCCTGCATGCTGGCGCTCATCATGTTCCAGCGCGCCTCGCGGTCCTGGCCGTCGCGGGTCGCACGTTCGATGTGCGCCCAGCCGCGCGCCAGGCCGTCGAGCGCGATGCCGTCGGCCGGCGGGATCGGCGCCGGGGCGAGAAAGGTCTCGATGCAGTGCGCGATCGCGTCCATGCCGGTGGCCGCGGTCAGCTTCGGGGGCAGCGCCAGCGTCAGCTCGGGGTCGAGCAGCGCGGCCTTGGGCACCAGATGCCAGCTGTGGAAACCCAGCTTGCGGCCGTCGTCGACGATGACGATCGCACCGCGTGCGACCTCGCTGCCGGTGCCTGCGGTCGTCGGCACCGCGATCAGCGGCGCGACACGCTCGCTGATGCGTGCGCTGCCGCCTTCGATCGTCGCGTAGTGCGCCAGCGGGCCGTCGTGCGTCGCGGCGATCGCGACGCCCTTGGCCAGGTCGATCGACGAGCCGCCACCGACGGCCACCAGCCCGTCGCAGCCGTGTTCGCGCCAGACGCGCACGGCCTCGCGCACCGCGGCTTCGGTCGGGTTGGACGGCGTGCCGTCGTAGACCGCGTGCGGCAGGTCGCCGAGCGCGTCCAGCGCCGGCTGCAGCACGCCGGCAGCACGCACGCCGGCGTCGGTGACGACGAGCGGGCGGCGCATGCCGGTGCGTTCGCACTCGGCGCGCAGCAGGCGCACCGCGCCGAAATCGAGGTCGATCTGGGTGACGTAGAACATTCGGGCCATCGGGCCAGTATCCTCGCGGCCACCTTGGGAACGCATCTGCTGAAACCCGCAATGGCGGGCCTGCTCGAACGCATCCGCCGCGCCGAGCGCAGGCCCTTCCATGCGATGGAACCCGCGGCCGCCCGCGCCGCCTACGAAACCGCCGCCGAAGTGCTGGACCTGCCGCGTGCGCCGCTGGCGCGTGTCGAGGACTTCACGATCCCCGCCGCCGACGGCACGGCGCTGCGCGCGCGGCTCTACGCGCCGTCGCACGAACGCCTGCCGCTGCTGCTGTACCTGCATGGCGGCGGCTTCGTCGTCGGCAGCCTGGAGACCCACGACAGCCTGTGCCGCCAGCTCGCGCGGCGCAGCGGCGGCGCCGTCGTCGCGCTGGACTACCGGCTGGCGCCCGAGCATCGTTTTCCGGCCGCGGTCGACGACGCCTGGGCGGCGATGGCCTGGCTGGCGGCGAACGCCGGCACGCTGGGGCTGGACAGCTCCCGGCTGGCGGTCGGCGGCGACAGCGCCGGCGGCACGCTGGCCGCGGTCTGCGCGATCCACGCCCGCGACCTCGGCCTGCCGCTGGCGCTGCAGCTGCTGTTGACGCCGGGCACGACGGCGCACGCCGACACCGCCAGCCACACGCTGTTCGCCAACGGCTTTCTGATCGACGCCGCGACGATCGCCTGGTTCTTCGACCGCTACATCGACCACCACCACCGCCGCGACTGGCGTTTCGCGCCGCTGGAGGCCGAGGACCTGGATGGCGTCGCGCCGGCCTGCCTGCTGCTGGCCGAATGCGACCCGCTGGTCGACGAAGGCATCGCCTACGCCGACCGGCTGCGCCTCGCCGGCGTGCCGGTGGCGCTGGAGATCGCGCGCGGTTTGACCCACGACTTCATCAAGATGGGCCGCGCGCTGCCCGAGGCCGCCATGGCTCTCGAACAGGCTGCCGCGGCGCTGAAACACGCCTGGAACCCATGACGACGCACGACACCTTCCGATCGCCGACGACGCTGCGCGTCGGCACCTGGGCTGAACTCGGCACCGACGCGCAGGCCGTGCGCAGCGCAGTCTTCGTCGTCGAGCAGGGCATCCCGGCCGAACTGGAATGGGACGCGGCCGACGCCGGCGCGCTGCACGTCGTCGCCTGCGCGGATGGCGTGCCGGTGGCCACCGGGCGCTGGCTGACCAGCGACGAGCCGGGCGTGGTGCGTGTGGGCCGCATGGCCGTGCTGGCGGCGCACCGAGGCGGTGGTCTCGGCCGCCGGGTGCTCGACGCCCTGATCGACGCCGCGCGTGCCGCGGGCCACGCCACGGTGATGCTGCACGCGCAAGAGAGCGCGATCGGCTTCTACGACCGGGCGGGGTTCGAGGCCGTCGGCCCGAGCTTCGTCGAGGCCGGCATCGTGCACCAGGAGATGCGCCGCCGGATCTGAGCCGGTGCGCGGCGCAAGTTCAGGCCAGCGGCACGAAGCGCTCGACGTGGCGCTCGCCGACGATCCACGGTGCCAGCGCCGCCGCCAGGTGCGCCTCGGCGGTGTCGGCCTCGCGTTCGTCAGCAGCGCCGTGCACTTCCATCAGCGTCGCCAAGCCGTCGCGTGTCTCGGGCCGGCGCAACAGCTCGACGGCGAAGGGCAGCGCTGCGAAGGCGGCGCGCGCCGCCACCGCGCAAGCCTCGACGTCGCGTTCGGCGACGCGGTAGTAGACGTAGCGCCGCGCCGGCGCGGCCATCAGGCCTCGGCCGCCGGGATGGCGTAGGGCAGGGCGGCCGGGCGCAGCGCCGGGCCGTCGGCGGCGCCCAGGTGCAGCGCGACACCGTCGGCCAGCGCGGCGATCTTGGTTTCGGCCAGCACCGCCCAGGCGCCGGAGCCGTCGGGTGCCGGCGCCGCGGCGACGACCATGCCGGCCGGCTGTGCCGGATCGTCGGCGGCATAGACGTCCTGGCCAGGGGCGGCCGGGGCGTCGGCGTCGAACAGGAAGGCGCGGCGCTTGAGCGTGCCGCGGTACTGGCTGCGCGCGACGATCTCCTGGCCGGGGTAGCAGCCCTTCTGGAAGTTGACGCCGCCGACGAGTTCCAGGTTCACCATCTGCGGCACGAACTGCTCGACGGTGGCGGCGACGATGCGCGGCACCGCGCTCTGCACCTCCAGCCAGGCCCAGGCTTCGGGCGCCAGCGCCGGCAGCGCCGGCAGCACCGGCGGCTCGGCGCCGGCGAACAGCCAGCGCGGCACGCCCTGCACGTCGTCCAGGCGCAGCAGCTCGCTGGCTTCGTCGGGCGCGACGCGCCGCCAGGCCGCAGCCGGCGCCCCGGCACCGAGCGCGGCCGCCGCCGCGTCACCGGCCAGCCCCCACAGCGGCCATTCGGCGCTGGCGTCCTCGAGCTGGCACTGGGCGCGCAGCACGAACATCTTCAGGCGCTTGAGCACGGCCGGCAGCAGGTCGGCGCTGCAGGCCAGCAGGAACTCGGCCGGGCCGCGGCGCCAGACGACGAAACTGGCCAGCAGCCGGCCCTTGGCCGAGCAGTAACCGGCGAGGCGCACGGTGCCCGCATCCAGGCGCAGAACCTCCTGCGTCAACTGGCCTTGCAGAAAGGCGGCGGCATCGTTGCCGGAGGCCCGGATCACGCCCCAGTCGGTCAGACGAACGGCACCCTGGAGCTTTGACATGGCAGCGACGGTTGACTTCATGCGGCCCATTATCATCGCCGCCCATGTCTAGAAGGGGGTCCGGCTCGGGCCGGTGGCAGGCTGCGATCCTGTCCTTGTTGCTGCTGCCGCTGGTCGGCGTGGTCATCGCGCTGTGGTGGCTCGGCCGCCCGCTGGAGCTGGCCGCGCCGACGGTGGAAGTCTCGGTCGAAGCCGGCACGCCGCCGCGGCAGATCGCCGAGGCCTGGGTGCGCGCCGGTGTCGTCACGTCGCCGCGCCTGCTCTACGAGTGGTTCCGCTGGTCGGGCGAGGCGCGCCGCATCCGCGCCGGCAGTTATGCCGTCGAACCCGGCGCGACGCCGCGCACGCTGCTGGCCAAGATGGTCGAGGGTGACGAGCAGCTCGCCACCGTGCGCCTGATCGAAGGCTGGACCTGGCGCCAGTTCCGTGCCGAGCTCGCCAAGGCGCCGCGGCTGAAGCCGACCACCGCGCAGATGAGCGACGCCGAGCTGATGGCCGCGATCGGCGCGCCCGGCATCGCGCCCGAAGGCCGCTTCTTCCCCGACACCTACGCCTACAGCGTCGGCGTCAGCGACCTGCTGGTGTTGAAGCGCGCCTACGCCAAGATGCAGCAGGAACTGGACGCTGCCTGGGCCGAACGCGCCGCCGACCTGCCGCTGAAGACGCCCGAGCAGGCGCTGACGCTGGCCTCGATCGTCGAGAAGGAGACCGGCCGCGAGGCCGACCGTTCGCTGGTTGCCGGCGTGTTCACCAACCGGCTGCGTGTCGGCATGCCGCTGCAGACCGACCCGACCGTCATCTACGGCCTGGGCGAACGTTTCGACGGCAACCTGCGCCGCGTGCACCTGGAAACCGACGGCCCGTTCAACACCTACACCCGTCCCGGCCTGCCGCCGACGCCGATCGCGATGCCCGGGCGCGCCTCGCTGCGCGCCGCGGTGCAGCCGGCGGCGACCAAGGCGCTGTACTTCGTCGCCCGCGGCGACGGCAGCAGCCAGTTCAGCGAAACGCTGGACGCCCATAATCGCGCGGTGAACCAGTTCCAGCGCGGCCGCAAGTGACGGCGGGCCGCTTCCTCAGCTTCGAAGGCATCGACGGCGCCGGCAAGAGCTCGCACATCGAGTGGCTGGCCGGCTGGCTGCGCGAGCGTGGCCGCGAGGTGCTGGTGACGCGCGAGCCCGGCGGCACCGAACTCGCCGAACGCCTGCGCGAACTGGTGCTGCACCAGCCGATGGACGCGCTGACCGAGGCGCTGCTGGTCTTCGCCGCACGTCGCGACCACCTCGCCACGCGCATCGAGCCGGCGCTGGCTGCGGGTGCCGTCGTGCTTTGCGACCGTTTCACCGACGCGACCTTCGCCTACCAGGGCGCCGGCCGCGGCTTCGACCTCGGCGTGCTCGCCACGCTGGAAACCTGGGTCCAGCAGGGCCGCCAGCCCGACCTGACCGTGTGGTTCGACCTGCCGACGGCGGTCGCTGCCGCGCGCCGCGCCGCGGTGCGTGCACCCGACCGCTTCGAGAGCCAGGACGAGGCCTTCTTCGAGCGTGTGCGCTCGGGTTACGCCCGCCGCGCCGCGGCCGACCCGGGCCGCTTCGTGATCCTCGACGCCGCAGCCACGCCCGACGCGGTGCGGGCGCAGCTCGAAGCCGCCTTGGAGTCTCGCGGCCCGTGGTGAACCTGGTCGTCGACGAACACGGCGCGCCGCCGCTGCCCTGGCTGGCCGCGCCGCTGGCCGACACGCTGGCACGCCAGCGTGGCCACGCGCTGCTGCTGCACGGCGCGGCCGGTGTCGGCACGCTGCATTTCGCCGTCGCGCTGGCGCAGAGCTGGCTGTGCGAGGGCCACGACGGCCATCCGCGCCCGGCCTGCGGCCGCTGCCCGAGCTGCCATCTCGTGCAGAGCAAGCTGCACCCGGACCTGCTGGTGCTGATGCCTGCGACGGCCCGCCAGAGCCATGCCTGGCCGGCCCCGGGGGACAAGACCGAGGACGAAGGCAAGAAGAAACCCAGCCGCCAGATCCGCATCGACGAGATCCGCCACGCGATCGACTGGGTGGCGCGCACCACCTCGCGCGGCCGCGGCAAGGTCGTCGTGCTGCATCCGGCCGAGGCGATCAACCTGCAGGCCGCCAACGCGCTGCTGAAGACGCTGGAGGAGCCGCCGCCCGGCACCCGGCTGCTGCTCGGCGCCGGCGACCCGCAGCACCTGCTGCCCACCGTGCGCAGCCGCTGCCACCGCGTCGCGCTGGCCGCCCCGCCGACGGCGCAGGCGCTGGACTGGCTGGCCGGGCAGGGCGTCGCCGAACCCGAGGTGCTGCTGGCCGCGGCCGCCGGCCGGCCCCTGGATGCCCAGGCGCTGGCTGCCGACGGTGTCAGCGCCGCGGCCTGGCGCGCGCTGCCGGCGGCGCTGGCGCGCGGCCAGGCGCAGGCCGTTTCGGGCTGGCCGGTGCCGCGCATCGTCGACGCGCTGCAGAAGCTCTGCCACGACGCGGCGGCGATCGGCGCGGGCGCCGCGCCGCGTTACTTCCCGGCCGGCAGCGTGCCGCGTGCGCGCAGTCCGCAGGCGCTGCACGACTGGCATCAGGCGCTGCAGCGCGTCGCCCGCCACGACGAGCACCCCTGGCACGAGCCGCTGCTGGTCGACGCGCTGGTCGCCCAGGCGAGCGCCGCGCTTACACTGCGCTCATGACAGATCGCGTGCCGTCGAGACTTGGCGGGCTGGGCCCGGCCACGGCGCCAGCCGGCCTGCAGAGCCGCCCCAGCGTGATCCAGCTGGTGTTCCGCGAGAAGGGCGCGCTGTACGCGGCCTACATCCCCTTTCTCAGCGAAGGCGGGCTGTTCGTGCCGACCACGCGTGACTACCGGCTGGGCGACGACATCTACCTGCTGCTGTCGCTGCCCGAGGACCCGCAGCGTTACCCGGTCGCCGGCAAGGTCGCCTGGATCACCCCGGCCAACGCCTCCGGCGGCCGCACCCAGGGCGTCGGCGTGCGTTTCCCGGCCGACGAGAAGACCCGCGCGCTGCGGCTGAAGATCGAGGAAGTGCTCGGCACGTCGATCTCCTCGTCCAAGCCGACGCAGACGATCTGACCCCGTCGTGACACCCGGCCGGCGCGAGCACGGTCCTGCATTGCCCATGTTCGTCGACTCGCACTGCCACCTGACGTTTCCTGAATTGCACGGCCGCGTCGACGCCGTGCTGGCCGACATGGCCGCCGCCGGCGTGCACGCCGCGCTGACGATCTGCACCACGCTCGAGGAGTTCGAGGCCGTGCATGCGCTGGCGCTGGCCCACCGCGAGCTGTGGTGCAGCGTCGGCGTGCATCCCGACACCGAAGGCCAGGCCGAGCCCGACCTGTCGACGCTGGTGGCGCTGGCCCGCCGCGACCGTGTCGTCGCCATCGGCGAGACCGGGCTGGACTACTACCGGCTCAACGGCCGCAGCCTGGCCGACATGGCGTGGCAGCGCGAGCGTTTCCGCGTGCACATCCGCGCCGCGCGCGAGACCGGCCTGCCGCTGGTCGTGCACACGCGGTCGTCGGCCGAGGACACGCTGGCGATCCTGAAAGAGGAGGGCGCGGAGGCGGTCGGCGGCGTCTTCCACTGCTTCACCGAGACGCGCGAGGTCGCGCGTGCGGCGCTGGACCTGGGGTTCCACATCTCGTTCTCCGGCATCCTGACCTTCCGCAACGCCGAGGAGTTGCGCGCGGTGGCGCTGGAGGTGCCGCTCGATCGCTGCCTGATCGAGACCGACAGTCCCTACCTGGCCCCGGTGCCGCACCGCGGCAGGACCAACGAGCCGGCCTACGTCGCCCACGTCGCGGCCAGGCTCGCCGAGCTCAAGGGGCTGGACCCGGCCGAGGTGGGCGCCGCGACGACACGCAACTTCGAGCGGCTGTTCAGGGTCTCGACGGCCTCTGCGCAGGCTTGAGAAGACACTTCAGCTTCAGGCCACAAGTTGCTGTCCTGAAATGAGTTTTCTCGGAAGATCGGGATCTGTCCAGATGTTCAAGCGTTGGTTGAAGTTCATCCTACAGGCAGCTGTCGCACTGAGCGTTTTTCCCGCCGCAGCCGATTCCTACGTCGATTTCTTCCGCGCGGTCCAGATCGACAACGACAGCGCCGTGAGCCGGCTGCTCGAGCGCGGCTTCGACCCGAACTCGGTCAGCGAGCAGGGTGAGCTCGCTCTGGCGCTGGCGATCAAGGAGCGCGCCGATCGTGTCGCGCAGCGTCTGCTGCAGGACCCGCGCATCGACATCGACCGCGCCAGTGCCCGCGGCGAGACGGCGCTGATGATGGCGGCGATCCACGGCCGGCTGGACTGGGTCGAGCGCCTCGTCGCGCGGGGGGCCGCGATCGACCGCGAGGGCTGGACGCCGCTGCATTACGCGGCCAGCGGGCCCGACATGCGCATCGTCACCCGGCTGGTCGCGCTGGGCGCCCGCATCGACGCCCGATCACCCAACGGCAGCACGCCGCTGATGATGGCCGCCGGTTACGGCGACCAGCGCAACGCCCTGGCGCTGCTCGGCCTGGGCGCCGACCCGGCACTGCGCAACGCCCGCGGCCTCAGTGCCGCCGACTTCGCCCGCCAGACCGGCCACGACGCGCTGGCCGACCAGCTCGACGCCGCCGCCAAGGCCGGCGCGGCGCGGCGCTGACAGCACGCTTGTCGGAAAGCCGCCGACATCCGCCATGGCATCGGCCCGACTCGGCAGGCCGAGCCGCCGCCCGTACATTGAGATCAGCCGGAATCGCCGGCCAACGGGAGGTCCGCCATGGCCCGCATCACGTCTCGCAGCAATCCGTTCACGCTGATGATGAATCCCGAGGTCGTGCTCGCCGCGATCGAGCGTTCCGAACGACTGGGTCAGCTGAACCGCCGGATCTGCCGCCCGCTGGACCGTCCGGTGCTCCGCGCCGTCATCGGCTCGGAGGTGACTGCGGACGACGATGACGAGTCGGGCGAACCGGATCTGCAGTGACACGCCGTCGCGCGCGCGCCGAACGCTGGCGCGCCGAGACGACCGTGCCGATGGCGGCCACCGCCAGGACGATCAGCCCGCCGACGAAGACCTGCAGGCGGTGCTCGCGCAGATAGGCGACGGCGCGTCGCACGGCAGACGGCTCGGCGCTGCGCACCGGGCTGGGCGCGGGCGCAGCTGACGGTTCGCCACCGGCGCCGGCCGGGCCTCCGGTCCACTGGGTCGACGGCTCGGCCGCGGCCTCGGTGTGGCCGCCAGCGACGTCGTGCTCCTGCGGCTCCTGCATCACGGCGGCCGTGCCGCTGCGAGCGCTGTCCTGCGGTCTTGCGCGCGCCGGGTTGGTGCCGTCGCTGCCGGTCGCGGCTTGCGGCTGGCCGTTCTGCAGTTCCAGCAGCAGGCGGATGGTCTGCGACGCGCCGGGCACGACGTCGATGCCGCCGGCCGTGGCCGTCGAAGCCGACGGACCCGGCGCCGCAGGCGGGGTGTCCGGAACACCCGTGGCCGGTGCCGCGAGGCAGCACGAGGCGCCGAAAGCCAGCGACACGACGGCCGCACGGGGCGACCCAGGCACACGAATCATGGGATGGGGGCTTGCAAGATGGACCGCACGCGCTAGCAAAAGCCGAGCCCTCGAAGAAACGGCGTGTCGGCACAGGCACTTAGCGAGGGTGACGATGTTCTCAGGGAGAAGATGTAACGAAATCCGACAGCAGCGATGGGGCCAAAACAACGACAATGTATATCAGGCTGAGCGAGTTTCTCGGCCGAGTTTCTCGGAGAGTTGTCCACATACTCGCTGGCCAGGCCCCAATACTCCGGGTTGCGCCGCATCCATTCCGTGCAGCCGCCGTCGAACCCCGGCACGCCTTTGGTGTGGCCCAGGTGTTCGAGCTGGTAGGTGAAAATTTCGCCGACACTGGCCGCCAGCTCGCGGTTGCCCATGTCGCCGCTCGCTGCGTCGTCTGCGGCGTCCTCGGGGTGCTTGGCGGCCCACTGGTCGTAGTTGCGGCACGCCGCGTGGTAGGCGGTCAGGGCCAGTTGCACGACTTCATCGGTGCTGAGCCAGTGGTACGGGGTGGGGCAGGTGTTGGGCATGGAGCCTCCTTGCGCGTTGGCGGGGGTTGCGGAACCTGGCGCCCTAGGCGCCGGGGTCTGGGGGCTATCGAGCCCCCAGGTAAGGGGCCGTTTAGGCCCCGAAGCCGAGACAGGCGCGAAGCGCCGTCGGGCCAGCTCAAGCCCGAGGTCGGTGGAGCTGGCGCCGCTGCTGGCCGCGTGAGCCGACGTGGCCGCGCCGCCCACGGCGCCCGCGCGCACTGGATCGCTGGCGGCTGCGAGAACCAAGGGACCGGCCGAGGCGCGCGGAGCGTCGCCCGGCCCGGGACCGGGCCGAAGCGGACGACGCGAGACAGGCTGCGCGGCCGCGCACGGCGAAGCCGGCGCGTCGGCGGATCGGTTGGCCGGGGGTCGGTGGGCTTGTCCTAGTACCAACAACCGGGAAACGGCGTCAGAATGGTGGCACTCTGCTACCTTGGGGCCACCGCATGGCGATGACACTTCGACTGCCTGACGCGCTGCGAAACGAGGCGCAGGCGTACGCTGACACGCTCGGGATTTCGGTGAGTGCGCTCCTGGCGGTGGCGCTTCGCGACTACCTGAACAGTCGGCGCCAGGTCGCGGGGGCTGACTCGGCGCCTCGGCCGGAGCTTGTGAAGCCAGCGCCGGCAGAGCGGGCCAAGCCAGCGCCACGTCGACCGGAGGCCACGCCAGAGGCTCTCGCGTTGCTGCGTCGGGTGCCTCCCGGTGGTCCTCGGGCGAAGTGCCTATGCGGGAGCGGGGATCAGTGGCGCCACTGTCACGGAGCGCCGGCCGAGTCGATAGCTCCAGCCGAAGTGCCCTATTGAGGTCCTCGAGGTCGGCCACCTGGGCGCGTAGCTGCTGGCGTTCCTCGGCGAGAGCCCGGGCCAGTTGAACGGCGGTGATGGCGTCGTTCGTCGCCTGGGCGTCGATGGCGGAGCGGCCCCAGCGGGTCAGCCAGAACAGCGCCAGCACCGCCATGCGTGGCGCGTTGCCGCTGGCGTTCCAGCGGTAGACCGTGGACGTGCCGACGCCCAGCGCGCGCCCGACGCGCGCGGGCGGCGGCCGGCCGAGGTCGTCCAGCACGGTTTCCCAAAGTGGGAGCGCACGCGGGGCATGCTCGATGCTGAACAGTTGCAACGTCATGTCGCGTCAGGCTTTCTCATCCTGAGAACAGCGACAATGTATATTATGTCAAATAGGCGGTCGCACAGCAGCCTGGCGTCTTCAGCTTTCCGCACCGCCCACACGATGGCGGCACCTGCAAGCCGCAACGCCGCTCAGCGCGTCTCGGGAGGCTGCGCGCGATGGATGCGTCCGCGGCCGGCCAGCTTGGCGCGGTACATCGCCCGGTCGGCACGTTCGATGGCGGGCTCCAGGTCGGCAGGCCCCAGGCAGCGCGCGACGCCGGCGGAGAAGCCGATCCGCCAGTTCGTCGGCAGGCCGTCGACGATGATCTCGGCGCACACCGCCAGCACGCGCTCCAGGCAGGCACAGGCCTCGTCCTCGGAGGTGTCGGGCAGGATGAAGAGGAACTCCTCGCCTCCCCAGCGCGAGACGCAGTCCTCGGCGCGCAGTTCTCGCTGGGCGACGTCGGCGAAGGCCTGGAGCACGCGGTCGCCGGTCTGGTGGCCATGGCCGTCGTTGATCTGTTTGAAGCGGTCCAGGTCGACCAGCGCAACGACCAGCGGGCGTTCGTGTCGGGCCGCCTGCCCTGCCGCTCGCCGAAGCTCGTCCATCGCGGCGCGCCGGTTCAGTAGGCCGGTCAAGGTGTCGCGCGTGGCCAGCAGCCGGATGCGCTCCAGCGCCTGGCTCAGCTCGTTCTTCTGGCGCGTCAGCCGCGAGCGCAAGCGGCTCAGACGGTCGGACAGAACCTGCATCATCGTCATCGACGTGGCGAGGAAGGCCCAGCTCGCGGCCTCCACCAGTGCCGGATGCGACTGCGGCGACTCGGCCGCCAGGGCGGCCATCACGCCGCCCATCAGCACGATGCCGAAGTTGGCCAGCGCACGCGACGCACGCGACTCCAGCGCGAAGATGCCGAAACACAGGATCAGCGGCATCAGGCACAGCAGCGCTGACCGGTAGGGCCCGCACAAGGCGTAAGCGCTGGCGGTGCAGAGCATCGCGAACACCATCTGCGGCGCGCTCAGCGACGGCTCGACGCGGGCCCGCTCCCCCAGGCCGCTGCGCACCGCGGCGTAGAAGGCCACGCAGCCGACGAGCGTGACGGCGACGTACCACGCGACCGTCGCGCCCGGCAGCACACCCTGGCGCCACGCGAGCACGAGCAGCGCGTGGATCAGCAGCAGCGGCGGCATCGCCAGCAGCGACTGGGAGACGCGCGTGCGGCGGCCGTGGCTCGTGCCGAGCACGAGCGCACTCCAGGAGACTTGACGGCGCGCCATTCGCCTTGTTATCGGCTGTACGACCGATAGATGAAGCTGCGATGACGCAGCCGGGGCGACAGATGTCATGCAAGCCCGCGCCCCGGCGACGGGAGCCGCCGTGCGCGCAGCGTCTGCCACGCACGGCGAGCGGCTCAGAACAGAAGCCAGAAGCGCCGCAACCAGGCCGGAGCCGGCGGCGCGGGACGGTAGGTCTGGCGGTACTTCGCGGCGGTGTTCATGGCGGCGGCTCCGGTGAAGATACGTAACTGTATGGGCATACAGTATCGCTGCGCAAGCCCGGCGTGGCGGCGCCGCGTCGGACCCCGGGCGCCCTTGCCCGCCGCGACACCCGCGAAGCGGTGTCGCGTCGGGCCGGCCGGGCTCAGAGTTCGACCTTGCCGATGTTGTCCAGCAGGAAGGGCTGCACCCGCGCCGCGACCGCCGGCTGCACCGCGAGCAGGCGCTCGAACCCGATGTCGAAGTGCGCCTGCGCCGCGCGCAGCCTCGCGTGCTCCGACGCGAGCTTGAAGAACAGCACCTGGGTGATCTGGCGGCGCGCCTCGATCGCCAGGGCCGCCAGCCGCACGTTGACGGTCCCGGCCGCCTCGTCGGCGTCGACCGAGCCGAGCTGGAACTTGGCGCCGCCGACGTGCATGCTGCTGCGGTCGAAGATCGTGATCCACGGGCTGCCGGCGTCCATCTCCTTCAGGCCCTTGAGCACCGAGACGACGAGCGAGGTCGCGGCAACCGCGGCGCCGCCGAGCGCGGCGGTCAGCACCGGCAGGATCGCCTGGTGCACGCCGGCGTTGTCGTCGCCGACGGCGGTGTCGTGGAACTCCATCGACCGTGTCGTCCAGCCGACGTTCTGCAGCACCTCGACGTACTTCGTGTACCAGGCCATCACGTCGGGGTTGCCGTTGGAAGCCTTGTTGGCGGCCAGCTGCGCCAACAGCAGGCAGTCGGCCACCGCCGAGCGCTGCGCCGGCTTGACGACCGGCCGGAACTCGGCGAGCTGGGCGCCCACGGCCACCACCTCCTGGCCGCTGCCGAACTCCGGCACGCTGGCGCCGCTGCGCGTGACGCGGCGTTCGATCTCGGGCAGCGCGAGTGCGCGCACGTACTGGACGGGATCTCGTGACATGGGCCCTCCTCGGGGCCGGCACGCGGGGAGGCGCCGGCTCCGGCAGCCTACGCCGCGAACCCCGGCCTGCCCGCAGGCCAGCTAGGGATGCGGCGGCCGCCTTCAGTGCCCACCGCCGAGCTGGGCCCGCGCCAGCTGCCCCAGCGTGCGCAGCGCCGGCTCGATGCGCGCATCGGCCGGGTGGCCGTAGTTCAGCCGCAGACAGCGCGCGAAACGCCGGTCGGCCGAGAACAGCGGCCCCGGCGCCAGGCCGATGTCGTGCGCCGCGGCCTGGCGCTGCAGCAGCAGCGTGTCGACGCCTTCGGGCAGCTCGACCCAGAGGAAGTAGCCGCCCTCTGGCCGCGTGACGCGCGTGCCGGCCGGGAAGTGGCGCACCAGCGCGGCCAGCATGCGCGCCTGGCTGTCGGCCAGCGCCTGGCGAAGCTGGCGCAGGTGGCGGTCGTAGCCGCCGTGCTGCAGGTAGGCGGCCAGCGCCTCCTGCGAGGGCATCGCGGTGGTCAGCGTCGTCATCAGCTTCAGTCGCTGCACCGCCTGGGCGTAGCGCCCCGCCGCGGTCCATCCGACGCGGTAACCCGGCGCCAGGCACTTGGAGAACGAGCTGCAGTGCATCACCAGCCCGTCGCGGTCGAAAGCCTTGGCCGGCGGCGGGCGGCGGGCACCGAAGTGCAGCTCGCCGTAGACGTCGTCCTCGATCAGCGGCACGCCCTGGCGCGCCAGCAGCTCGACCAGCGCGCGTTTGTTCGCCTCGGGCATCAGGCTGCCCAGCGGGTTCTGGAAGCTGGGCATGAACCAGCAGGCCTTCACCGGGTGGCGCTGCAGCACCTCGGCCAGCGAGTCGACCTCGATGCCGTGGCGCGGGTGCGTGGCGACCTCGACGGCGCGCAACTGCAGCCGCTCCAGCGCCTGCAGCGCGGCGTAGAAGGTCGGCGACTCGACGGCGACCAGGTCGCCGGGCCGCGTGACGGCCTGCAGGCACAGGTTCAGCGCCTCCATCGCGCCGTCGGTGACGACCAACTCGCGTGCATCGACCGCGGTGCCGGCGACGACGTAACGCAGGCCGATCTGGCGGCGCAGCGCCTCGCTGCCGGTGGTCAGCTCCTCGACGATGCGGCCGGCGTCCAGGCGGCGCATCGCCGGCGTCAGCGTGCGCGCCAGCGCGTCCAGCGGGAACAGCGCCGGGCTCGGGAAGGCCGAGCCCAGCGGCACGACGTCGGGCCGGCGTGTCGAGCCGAGCACGTCGAAGACCAGTTCGCTGATCTCGACTTCGGTGGTGCGCGGGCTCGGCGAGGCCGTCGCCGGCTCGGCGGCGCGTGCGGCCACCGGCTCGGCGACGTAGTAGCCCGAACGCGGCCGGGCCTGGATCAGGCCACGCGCCTCGAGCCGGTAATAGGCCTCGAAGACCGTCGCCGGGCTGATGCGCCGGCTGGCGCTGGCCTGGCGCACCGAAGGCAGGCGCTCGCCCGGCCGCAGCGTGCCGCTGCGGATCAGTTCGGCGATTTCCTCGGCATAACGTTCGTAGCGCTTCACTGATCCGGTCCCGGTTGGCGAGCCACTGTAGCGCCGCTGGCAGCGGCCCGGTGCGATGCCCTCGGGCGGGCTATCTGATCCGGTTTTTTGTCTGGCTTCTGAGTCTTATCGGATCAGTTTCGACGCGGCACAGTGCGCTTGACTTCCCGCAAGACGCCATGAGCACACCCGCCCGCGTGATCCCCTTGAAGCCCGTGGCCGCCGACGGCCACACGCCGCTGCTGACGCCGCGGCTGAAGATCCACCCGCGTTCGACCTCCGGCCGCTACACACGCTGGCGCTGGGCGCTGGTCTGGTTGACGCAGGCGGTGTTCTACGGCCTGCCCTGGCTGCCGTGGAACGGCCGGCCGGCGGTGCTGTTCAGCCTGGAGACGCAGCGCTTCTACCTCTTCGACCTGGTGCTGGTGCCGCAGGACATGGTGTTCCTCAGCGGGCTGCTGGTGTTCTGCGCGCTGCTGCTGTTCTTCGTCACCGCGCTGGCCGGACGGCTGTGGTGCGGCTTCGCCTGCCCGCAGACGGTCTACACCGAGATGTTCATCTGGCTGGAGGCACGCTTCGAAGGCGACCGTGCGGCGCGCCAGCGCCTGGACGCGGCGCCCTGGGGTGCCACCAAGCTGGCGGGCCGCGGCGGCAAGCATCTGGCCTGGACGGCGCTGTCGCTGTGGACCGGCATCAGCTTCGTCGCCTGGTTCACGCCGATGCGCGAGCTGCTGCCGGCGCTGCTGGCCGGCACCGCCGGCTGGTACGCCTTCTGGGCCCTGGTCTACGGCGGCTTCACCTACCTGAACGCCGGGCTGCTGCGTGAGCAGGTCTGCCGCCACATGTGCCCGTACGCGCGTTTCCAGGGCTCGATGCTCGACCCCGACTCGCACGTCGTCGGCTACGACCGACAGCGCGGCGAACCGCGTGGCCACCGCGCCCGCGGCGAGAACGCCGCCGCACGCGGCCAGGGCGCCTGCGTCGACTGCACGCTGTGCGTGCAGGTCTGCCCGGCCGGCATCGACATCCGCGCCGGGCTGCAGAGCGAGTGCATCAGCTGCGGCGTCTGCGTCGACGCCTGCGACGCGGTGATGGACAAGCTGGGCGACGCGCGCGGGCTGATCCGTTTCGACAGCCAGCGCCGCTTCGACGGCCAGCCGGCGCCGGCGCGGCGCTGGCGCGTGCCGGTCTACGGCGCGCTGCTGCTGGGCGTCGGCAGCGCGCTGGCCGCCGGGCTGGTGATGCGCTCGCCGCTGCGCGTGGACCTGATGCGCGACCGCGGCGTGATGGCGCGCGAAGCCGAGCCGGGCTGGGTCGAGAACGTCTACCGCGTGCGCCTGACCAACGCCAGCGAACACGCCTGGCGGCTGCAGGCACGGGTGCAGGGCCTGGACGGTGCCGAGGTGCTGGGCGCCGGCGCGATCGAGCTGGCGCCGGCCGGCGAACACACGCTGCCGCTGAGCGTGCGTGCGCCGGTGCTGGCCGACGGCGAACGGGTGCGGGCGATCCGCCTGGTGTTCGAGCCGGCCGACGGCGCTGCGGGACCGCGGGTCGAGGAGGCCAGCACCTTTCTGATGCCGCGCTGAGCCGTCAGAGCGCCGGCATCGCCCGCGCCACGATCGCCGCCACGTCCACCCCACGCGGCAGCGTGCCGTACTGGCGCGCGCCGCCGCCGTCCAGGCGCGAGGCGCAGAAGGCGTCGGCCACGGCTGCCGGGGCGTGGCGCACCAGCAGCGAGGCCTGCAGCGCCAGCGCCATGCGGTCGACGAGGCCGCGTGCGCGGAACTCCAGGTCGGAGAGCTCGGCGAACTCGTCCTGCAGCGCCGCGACCCAGCGGTCGAGCCGGCGGTCGGCGCCACGCGCCGGCGCCAGCTCGGCGAAGAAGGCGTGCAGCGCCGCCGGCGCCTTCTCGGCGGCGCGCAGCATGTCCAGGCACTGCACGTTGCCGCTGCCTTCCCAGATCGCGTTGACCGGCGCCTCGCGGTACAGGCGCGGGAACGGGCTGTCCTCCATGACCCCGCTGCCGCCGATGCACTCCATCGCTTCGGCGGCGTGAGCGGCCGTGCGCTTGCAGACCCAGTACTTGCCGATCGCCGTGCCCAGGCGCAGCAGCGCCTGCTCGTGGGCGTCGCCGGGCGTGTCCATCGCACGCGCCAGGCGCATCGTCAGCGCCAGCGAGGCTTCGCTCTCCAGCGCCAGGTCGGCGAGCACGTTTTGCATCAGCGGCTGCTCGGCGAGGCGGCGACCGAAGGCCGAACGCAGCGTGGCGTGATGCAGCGCCAGCGCCGCCGCGGCACGCTGGCCGGCGCTGGAGCCGACCATGCAGTCGAAACGCGTGCAGGCGACCATCTCGATGATCGTGCGCACACCGCGGCCTTCGTCGCCGACGCGCCAGGCGAGCGCGCCGCGCAGCTCGGTCTCGCTGCTGGCGTTGGAGACGTTGCCCATCTTGCGTTTCAGCCGCAGCAGTTGCAGCGCGTTCTTCGTGCCGTCGGGCCGCCAGCGCGGCAGCAGGAAACAGCTCAGCCCGCCCGGCGCCTGGGCCAGCACCAGGAAGGCGTCGCACATCGGCGCCGAGACGAAGTACTTGTGGCCGACGAGTTCGTAGACGCCGCCGGCACCGGCCGGCCGCGCCTGCGTCGTGTTGGCGCGCACGTCCGAGCCGCCCTGCTTCTCGGTCATCGCCATGCCGATCGTGACGCCGGCCTTCTGCGCGTCGGGCACGTTGCGCGGGTCGTAGACGCGGGCGGTGATGCGCGGCAGCCAGGCCTCGGCCAGCGCCGGCGTCGTGCGCAGCGTCGGCACCGAGGCGAAGGTCATCGTCACCGGGCAGCCGTGGCCGGCCTCGACCTGGCTCTGCAGGTAGAACTTGGCGGCACGCGCGACGTGGGCGCCCGGGCGCGGCGCGGTGTGCGGCGCCGAATGCAGCCCGTGTTCGATCGCCGTGCGCATCAGCGTGTGGTACGCGGGGTGGAAACGCACGAGGTCGACGCGGCGGCCGAAACGGTCGTGCGTGTCGAGCTCGGGCGGGTGGCGGTTGGCCTCGGTGCCCAGTTCGCGGTAGGCGGCAGCGCCGGTCAGACGGCCGAAGGCGCTGAGCTCGTCGTCGGCCCAGGCCGCGCCTTCGCGCACGACGGCTTCGACCAGCGCGGCGTCGGCGCGGTAGGCGTCGTGGTCGGGCAGCTCGGCGCCGACGTTGAAGACCTCGTGGGTCTCGGCCAGCACGCTGTCGTTCGGGTTCATCGGTGGATCTCCTCGGTTTCGGCGGCACGGGCAGCGCGTGATCGGGCCAGAAAGCCGTGCCAGATCGCCTGGCCGGCGGCATCGAAACGTTCGACGGTGCGCAGGTAGCGTGCGCGGGCCTCGGCGTCGACCAGCGGCGCCGGCAGCAACGGGTCGAAGACCAGGCGGCGGATGGCCTCGCCACCGAGTTCGAAGGACTCGCGTGCCGCCTGCTCGGGCGCCAGGCCGGGCGCGGCGTCCAGCCAGGCGGCGAGCCGCGCCGTGCCTTCGCGGTAGCCGGCGTCCAGCGCCGCGCCGTCCCAGAGCGACGCAGCACGCGTGGCGTCGGCGGCCGACAGCCCGCCGAGCACGAACACCGTGCCGACGGCGGCACCGTCGGGCAGCAGCGCGGCCAGGCGCTCGCGCAGCGCCTCGACGCCGCCGGCCAGGTTGTCGGGCCGCAGGTGCAGGCCACGTTCGAACTCGGCCAGGCCGAGCAGGCCGAAAGCCCGCTCGCGAGCGCGCAGCGCCGGACGGTCGCTGCGGCCGGCGGCACCGACGTGCACCGCCAGCCAGTCGCCGCGCCACGCGACCAGGCGTTCGGGCAGGCGTTTCCAGGCCAGCACCGCGTCGGCCAGCGGCCTTGCCGCGGGGCCGAGCGCGTAGCGCCCGCGTGCCGGCGCCACCAGCAGGCCGGCCGCGGCGGCGCGGGTCAGCGCGACACGCACGGTGTTCTCCGGCAGACCGAACAGCGCCGCCGCAGCCAGCAGTTCGGGCACCGCCAGCGCCGTGTCGCCGCTGCGTTCGGCACCGAGCAGCAGGCTGAGGATCAGCGATCGGGGGTCGGCGGCCATGCCAAGACATTACGTACGTCGACAGGAACTGCCTATCGCCGTAATCCCTGCCGACAATTCGCCAGAAGTTGCACGTTTGCATCCTTGTTCGTGCACGTTTATTCTCGGTGCATGGAAACCCACGACGTCCCGCTCGCCCGCCGCGAACTGATCGCCGCGCGGCTCGCCGCCGGCCAGGGCGTTGCCGCCGCGGCTTTGGCGGCTGAGTTCTCCGTCTCGGAAGACGCGATCCGCCGCGACCTGCGCGCGCTGGCCGCCGAAGGCCGCTGCCGCCGTGTCTACGGCGGCGCGCTGCCGCCGACGCCCGGAGCGCTGCCGATGGCCGTGCGCAGTGGCGTCGACATCGTGCACAAACGTGCACTCGCCCGCGCGGCCGCCGCCACCGTGCGCCGCGGCGAGTTCCTGTTCCTGGACAACGGCAGCACCAACCTCGCGCTCGCCGAACTGCTGCCCGAGGACCACGCGCTGACCGTGGCGACGAACTCGGTCGACATCGCCGCGGCGCTGCTTCGCCGCGCGGACCTGCGCCTGCTGATGCTGGGCGGCGTCGTCGACCCGACGGTCGGCGGCTGCGTCGACACGACCGCGCTGCTGGCGCTGCAGCGCCTGGACATCGACCGCGCCTTCGTCGGCGCCTGCGCGATCTCGGCCGAGACCGGCGCCAGCGCGCACGACGCGGCCGACGCCGAGTTCAAGCGTGCGCTGCTGGCCGCCAGCCGCGAGCACGTGGTGATGGTGACGAACGACAAGCTCGGCACGCGTGCGCCGCACCGTTTCGCGGCGCTGCAGGCGCTGGGCACGGTGATCGTCGAACACGACGCCGACGCCGCCGCGCTGGCCGCCGCCGGCGCCACCATCCTGCGCGCCGACGCGCCGGTCTGAACCTTCACCGGAGACACCCGATGCGCCTCGCCCACGTCGCCCTGTGGACTCGCGACCTCGACGCCGCGGCCGACTTCTGGCGCCGCCTGTTCGACGCCACGATCGCCCCGCCCTACCGCAGCCAACGCCGGCCGGGTTTCGTCTCGGTCTTCGCGACACTGCCCGGCGACACGCTGCGGCTGGAGCTGATGGCCGCACCCTGGTTGGCCGACGCACCGGCCGGCGACGCCGTCGGCTGGGATCACGTCGCGATCTCGCTCGGCGATGCGGCGGCCGTCGATGCGCTGGCGACGCTCAGTGCATCCGAAGGCTGTTTGCTCTCGGCGCCGCGCCGCACGGGTGACGGCTTCTACGAAGCGGTGATCGCGACGCCGGACGGCACGCGTGTCGAGGTGACGGCCTGAACCCGGCTCAGCGCAGCCGCGTCGGCGGCGACGCGGCCGCGGCCGACAGCGTCGACAACATCGGCGACGGCGCCGCCGCCTCGGGGTCGTACGGGTGCCAGCGCTGCCCGCCCAGCGCCGCCAGGATGCGGCGCACGTAGGCCCGCGTCTCGGCGTACGGCGGCACGCCGCGGTAGCGGTCGACCGCACCTTCGCCGGCGTTGTAGGCGGCCAGCGTGAACAGCACGTCGCCCTGGTAGTACGCCAGCAGCCAGCGCAGATAGGCCATGCCGCCGCGGATGTTCTGCACCGGGTCGGACAGCTTGCGCACCTTGAAACGTGCCGCGGTGTCGGGCATCAACTGCATCAGGCCCTGGGCGTTCTTCGGCGACAGCGCGCCGGGGTCGAAGCCGCTCTCGGTGGCCATCACCGCCAGCACGAGCTGCGGCGCGAGCTTGTACTCGGGCGCCACGAGGTCGACGAAACGCACGATGGGCTGCGGCGCGTTGGCCGGCGGCGGCAGCGCGGCGAACAGCGCCGACGGCGAACGCACGGCGCCGGCGCGGGGCTGCGGCCGGGCGGTGGCCGTCAGCGGGTCCTGCTCCGGCGGCCGCAGACACGGCGGCGGCGGCCCGAGCGGCGCGCCCAGGTGCGAGGCCATGTTCAGCGCCTGCGGCAGGCCTTGTTCGGCGGCGGCAGCGAACAGGTGCGCGGCCTGCGCCTCGTCGCGCTCGATGCCGCGGGCGTTGGTCAGCATCCAGGCCAGGTTGAACTGCGACTCGGCGTCGCCGTAGCGCGCGGCCCGGCAATACAGCTGCGCGGCCAGCAGCGCGTCGCGCGGCACGCCGTCGCCGTACTCGTGGCCCTTGGCCTCCAGCCGCCAGCGTTCGACCTGGGCCGGCACGACCGGCCCGCGTTCGGGCGGCGGGGTGTCGGGCCGCGGCAGCGCCGACAGGTCGGGCACCGCCTGCGCGTGCGCGGCCAGCACCAGCCAGCAGGCGGTGGCGGCGAGGACGGCGCGGCCGCTTCGGGCGGCGCGCACGACGGCGGCAGGGCGGCACGGCTTCATCGGCGCAGCGAGTCTAGGCCGCGCGGCAGCGCTCCGCTCTCCCCGAGCTCGGCGGGTCGTTGGGCGCCGGGCGTGACGGAATGCGCCGGTCGGCCGCTCAGCTGAACAGCCGCCGCGCCGCCGGCGAGCCGGCGGCCAGGTCCAGCTGCTCGAGCTGGGCATAGAGCTGCTGCAGCTCGCGGCCGATGGCATCGAAGGCGTGCAGCGTGACCGGCTGGCCCTGGTCGTCGACGATGGTCGCGTCCATCTCGTCGGCCAGCGTCGTCGTCACGCGGTGCCAGGTCGGGAACGGTTCGTGGCGGGCCTCGGTCTGCGGCACGTCCAGCGTCAGCGTGCAGTCGCGCACGGCCGCCATCTGGGCATCGTCGGCGAGCGCGGCCTGCGAGTCGTAGCTCAGCACCAGCACCGGCGGCGCCCCGGCCTCGGGCCCCGGCAGCACCAGCCGGCCCGGCAGCGCCCCGGGCAGGAAACCCAGGCGCTGGGACACCTGCTGCAGGTAGCCCACCGACCAGGCGACGTGGTTGGAGCGCAGCGTGACGGTCAGCTGGGCGTCCAGCGGGCTGGCCAGGCCGTCGAGCTCGCGGGCGCGGGCCACGACTTCCAGCATGTCGGGGAAGTCGGGCATCGCGCCGATGGCTTCGCAGAAGGCCTGCACCTTCTGCACGAACTCGGAGTACTCGATCTCGTTGAGCGCGCCGCTGCGGCTGGCGAGCTGCACGCCGGCCTGCAGTTCGCCGTAGCGGTGGCCCGCCCGCGGCTGTTCCCAGTCGCCGGTCTCGGTGTCCAGGCCCTCGACGTAGAACGGTTTGGTGCCGGCGCGGCGCGACGGCGGCAGGTGCGAGAGCACGAAATCGCCGGTCACCGGCGACTCCAGCGTCATCGGCACGAGGGCGTCGATCAGCGCGTCCAGGCGCGCCGGGCGGCGTGTGCCCGGGGGCGGCGGCGCCGGGGCGGCGTCCAGCGCCGGTTCGTCGGCCGGATCGCCGGTGGCAGGCGCGCTGCCCAGGCCGGGTTCGACACGCTCGGGCGCGTCGGGTTGGACGTCCGGCCGGCGCGGGCCGGCGCGGCGGGTGGAGAGCCAGCCCTGGACGATCAGGGCGAGGAGAACGAGGCCGCCGACGAGGGCGAGTGCCGTGGTGAGGGTCATGCCGCTTCGGCGAAGCCGATGGCCGCTTCCATGTCGACGGCGACGATGCGCGAGACGCCCTGCTCCTGCATCGTCACGCCGATCAGCTGTTCGGCCATCTCCATCGCGATCTTGTTGTGGCTGATGAAGAGGAACTGGGTGCCCGCGCTCATCTCGGTGACGAGGTTGCGGTAGCGCTCGGTGTTGGCGTCGTCCAGCGGTGCGTCGACTTCGTCGAGCAGGCAGAACGGCGCCGGGTTGAGCTGGAAGATCGCGAACACCAGCGCGATCGCCGTCAGCGCCTTCTCGCCGCCGGACAGCAGATGGATGGTGCTGTTCTTCTTGCCCGGCGGCTGCGCCATCACCTGCACGCCGGCGTCGAGGATCTCGTCGCCGGTCATCACGAGCCTGGCCTGGCCGCCGCCGAACAGCGACGGGAACATGCGCCCGAAGTGTTCGTTGACCTGGTTGAAGGTGCTGCCCAGCAGGTCGCGCGTCTCCAGGTCGATCTTGCGGATCGCGTCTTCCAGCGTGTTGATGGCGTCGGTCAGGTCGGCGAGCTGGGCGTCGAGGAAGGTCTTGCGCTCGCGCGAGGCGGTCAGCTCGTCCAGCGCGGCGAGGTTGACGGCGCCCAGCGCCGCGATCTCGCGGTTGATGCGGTCGATCTCGGACTGCAGGCCCCAGAGCTTGACGCCGCCCTGCTCGATGCCGCTGGCCAGCGCCTCCAGGTCGACCTCGGCCGCCTGCAGCTGCTCCAGATACTGCGCGCCGCCCAGCTGCGCCGCCTGCTGCTCCAGCTGCAGCTTGGTGATCTGCTCGCGCAACGGCGCCATGCCGTGCTCCAGCCCCAGGCGCTGCTCGTCGGCGCGGCGCATCTGCGCCGACAGGTCGTCGTAGCGGCTGCGTGCGGCGCCGAGTTCACGCTCGCGCTCCAGGCGCAGCGCCAGCGCGTCCTGCAGCCCGGCTTCGGCCGCGGCATCGTCGAAACCGGCCAGCTCGGTGCGGATCTGCTCGGCGGCCTGCTCGTTGGCGGCGATCTGCGCCGCGGCGGTTTCCAGCGCACGCTGCAGCTCGTCGCGCCGCGCGGCCAGCGAGCGCGCCTGGAAACGCGCTTCCTGCGCCTGGCGCTCCAGCGCGCGCTGCTGCTCGCGGGCGTCGGCCAGGCGGCGGTCGGCAGCGATGACCTCGTCTTCCAGGTCGGCGTGGCGCTGCTGGGCGTCACCGAGTTCGACGTCGAGTTCCTCGAAACGCGCTTCGCCGACGGCGCGGCGCTCCTCGATGGCCTCCATCTGGGCGTCGATCTCGGCGAGCTCGTCGCCGAGCTGCTCGCGGCGCTGCAGCGCGGCCTCGGCCTGCTGGCTCAGGCGCAGCAGCTCGACGTGCAGCGCGTGGGCGCGGTTCTGCGCTTCGGCGGCTTCGCGGCGTGCGGCGGACAGGCGGCCGCTGGCTTCGGTGTAGGCGGCTTCCAGGCGCACGGACTGGGTGCGAGCCTCCTCGGCGATCAGCGCCTGGGCGCGCTGCTGGCGGTCGAGGTTCTCGATCTCCTGGGCGCGCGCCAGCAGGCCGGCCTGTTCGGAGTCGGGCGCGTAGAAGGCGACGGCGTACTGGCTGACGGCGTGGCCCTCGCGCGTCATCACGATCTCGCCGTGTGTCAGCTGGCCGCGTGCGGCCAGCGCCGCGTCCAGCGAGTCGGCGGTGTAGACGCCTTCGAGCCAGTCGCCGAGCAGCGCCTTCAGGCCGGCGTCGCCCAGGCGCAGCAGGTCCGCCAGCCGCGGCAGCGTGGCGTGCGTGCTGGCGATGGCGCCCGAGGGCAGCGCGTAGAAGGCCAGCTTGGCCGGCGGGGCATCGGCGGCGAAGGCGCGCACGGTGTCCAGGCGGCCGACGGCGAGCGCGTTCAGGCGTTCGCGCAGCGCGGCTTCCAGCGCCGTTTCCCAGCCGGGCTCGATGTGCACCTGGCGCCACAGGCCCTGCATGCCGGTGAGGCCGTGGCGCTCCAGCCAGGGCTTGAGCTTGCCTTCGGTCTGCACCTTCTCCTGCAGCGTGCGCAGCGCTTCCAGGCGCGCGGCGATGTCGGCCTGCCTGGCGTTCTCGCGGTTGACGGCGGCCTGCGCGGCGCGGCGCTGCTCGTCGAGTGCCGGAACCTGCTCGGACAGCTCGTGCAGCCGGCCTTCGGCTTCCTCGTGGCGCTCGGCGGCCACGGCTTCGTCTTCGCGCAGCGCGTCCAGGCGCGCGGTGTCGGGCGCCTGCAGTTGCTGGCGCTCGCCGGCCAGGCGCTCGCGGCGCGTGCGCAGCTGGCGCGCCTGCTCGTCGAGGTTGCGGCTGTCGGCGGCCAGCACCTGGATCTGCTGCTGCACCTGGGTGACGGCGTTGCGCTGGCGGTTGGCGTCGGCCTGGGCGGCACGCAGGCCGTCTTCCAGCGCCGGCAGTTCCAGCCCCTGGTCCTCGGCCTGGGCGACGAGCACGTCGGCCTCTTCGTCGGCGGCGACGATCTGGCCGGCGATGTCTTCCAGCTCGGCCTCGGCAGCGGTCTGGCGTTCGCGCCAGCCTTCGTTCTGCGCGTCGAGTGCGGCCAGGCGCTGCTCGGCACGCTGGCGGCCGTCGACGACGTAGCGGATGCGTTCCTCGAGCCGGCTCACTTCCAGTGCCGCTTCGGACAGCGAACCCTGGCGCGCGTGCAGCTCGTCGCTGGCTTCGTAGTGCGCCTGGCGCAGCTGCTCGAGTTCGGCCTCGACGTGGCGCAGCTCGGCCAAACGTTGCTCGAGCACGTTGGTCGCGGCCAGCACCGCGGTCTTGACACGCTCTTCCTCGCCGGCGGCGTCGCGCGCCTTCAGGAACCACAGCTGATGCAGCTTGGTCGTGCCGTCGTCCTGCAGCCGGCGGTAGGCGGCGGCGACCTCGGCCTGCTTCTCCAGCTTCTCGAGGTTGAGGTTCAGCTCGCGCAGGATGTCTTCGACGCGCGTCAGGTTCTCGCGCGTGTCCTTCAGCCGGTTCTCGGTCTCGCGGCGGCGTTCCTTGTACTTGGAGACGCCGGCGGCCTCTTCGAGGAACAGGCGCAGTTCCTCGGGGCGGCTCTCGATGATGCGGCTGATCGTGCCCTGGCCGATGATGGCGTAGGCACGCGGGCCCAGGCCGGTGCCGAGGAACACGTCCTGCACGTCGCGCCGGCGCACCGGCTGGTTGTTGATGAAGTAGCTGGACGTGCCGTCGCGCGTCAGCACGCGCTTGACGGCGATCTCGGAGAACGCGTTCCACTGGCCGCCGGCGCGCGCCGAACTGTTGTCGAAGACGAGTTCGACGCTGGCCCGGCTGGCGGGCTTGCGCTGGCCCGAGCCGTTGAAGATCACGTCCTGCATCGACTCGCCGCGCAGCTCGCTGGCCTTGCTCTCGCCGAGCACCCAACGCACCGCGTCCATGATGTTGCTCTTGCCGCAGCCGTTCGGGCCGACGACGCCGACACGCTGCCCGGGCAGCTGGAAGGTGGTCGGTTCGGCGAAGGACTTGAAGCCGGCGAGCTTGATCTGGTTCAGTCGCATCGAGGCGGCCGCTGACGGTGGGTCAAAACACGCAAGTGCTTGATCTACATGGCAAAACGCGCTCGACGGGGGAGCGCGCTGGTGGCCGGATGATAGCATCGCGCCCCCTTCCCCCCGGCCCGCCCGCCCCCGACACCGATGGCCCGCACCCCCGCCCGCCAGCGCACCGCCCCCGCGGTGCCGCCCACCCAGCCCAGCAAGGAACTGCAGGTCTTCCCGAACCCGGCGCCCGAACGCGACTACGTGATCCGCTTCGACGTGCCCGAGTTCACCTGCCTGTGCCCGCTGACGGGCCAGCCCGACTTCGCGCATTTCACGATCGAGATCGTGCCGGACCAGCTGTGTGTCGAGCTGAAGAGCCTGAAGCTCTATTTCTGGAGCTATCGCAACGAAGGCGCGTTCCACGAGAAGGTGACCAACACCATCCTCGAGGACCTGGTGAAGGCCATCCAGCCGCGTTTCCTGCGCATCCACGGCAACTGGTTCGTGCGTGGCGGCATCGGCACCCACGTCACCGTCGAACACCGCGCCAAGGGCTGGAAGCCGGCCGCGCCGGTCGTGCTGCCGGCGCCGCAGGCGTGAACGTGCCGCAGGCGCCGCGCGTCGAACGACGGCCCTATCAGAAGTACGCGGTCGACGTCGCTGTCAGCGCCATCGACGGCCACGGTGTCTTCGCCGCCGAGGCCATCCCGGCGCGCGTGAAGATCGGCGAGATCCGCGGCGAGGCGCTGAGCGTCGAGCAGGCGCGCATTCGCGCGACGCGGCACGAACGCATCATGATCGTCGAGCTGTCGCCCAAGCGCGCGATCGACTTCACGCTGTCGACCGACCCGATGCGCTACACCAACCACAGCTGCCAGGCCAACGCCCGGCTGGTGCTGGACAACGGCCGCGTCGAGTTCTTCTCGCTGCGCGCCATCGCCCCGGGCGAGGAGATCACCGTCGACTACGGCGAGACGCACCACGGCGGCACGCTGCCGTGCCGCTGCGGCGCGCCCGGCTGTCGCGGGGCGCTGTAACTGACAGGCCTGCGGCGCCGCGGCAGTCGGGAATGCAGGGGTCAGGTCTCAAGAGACCTGACCCCACCGCAGCGTGACCCCACCGCAGCGTTGACCGCACCTCAGCGTGACCGCGCCTCAGCGTGACCGCGCCTCAGCGGCCGCCGGCCGTCAGACGCGCTCGAACGCGGCGGCGATGCCCTGGCCGCCGCCGATGCACATCGTCACCAGCGCGTAGCGGCCGCCGATGCGGTGCAGTTCGTGGATCGCCTTGGTGGTGATGATCGCGCCGGTGGCGCCGATCGGGTGGCCCAGCGAGATGCCCGAACCGTTGGGGTTGACCTTGGCCGGGTCGAGGTCGAGTTCCTTGGACACCGCGCAGGCCTGGGCGGCAAAGGCTTCGTTGGCTTCGATGACGTCGAAGTCGCCGACCTTGAGCCCGGTGCGCGCCAGCAGCGCACGCGTCGCCGGCACCGGGCCGATGCCCATGATCGCCGGCTCGACGCCGGCGTGCGCGTAGCCCACCAGCCGCGCGAGCGGCACGAGGCCGTGCGCCTTGACGGCCTCGGCGCTGGCCAGCACGACGGCCGCGGCGCCGTCGTTGATGCCCGAGGCGTTGCCGGCGGTCACCGTGCCGTCCTTCTTGAACGCCGGCTTCATCTTCGCCAGGCCTTCCAGCGTCGTCGCCGGCTTGACGTGTTCGTCGGTGTCGAAGACGACCTCGCCCTTCCTCGTCTGCTGCACCACCGGGACGATCTGCTCGCGGAAATAGCCGGCTTCCAGCGCCGCGGCGGCGCGGCGGTGGCTCTCGACCGCCAACGCGTCCATCTGCTCGCGCGTGATGCCGAAACGTTCGGCGACGTTCTCGGCGGTGATGCCCATGTGCACCTTGTGGAACGGGTCGTTCAGCGCGCCGACGACGAAGTCCAGGATCTGCGCGTCGCCCATGCGCGCGCCCCAGCGTGCGCCGGGCATCAGGTAGGCGCCGCGCGACATGTTCTCGGCGCCGGCGCCGATGGCCAGCTCGCAGTCGCCGAGCGTGATCGCCTGCGCTGCCGAGACGATGGCCTGCAACCCCGAGCCGCAGAGCCGGTTGACGTTGAAGGCCGGCGTCTCCTGCGGCAGCCCGGCGCCGATCGTGGCGACGCGGCTGAGGTAGGCGTCACGCGGCTCGGTCGGCACGACGGTGCCCATCGCCAGGTGGCCGATGGCGGCGGCCGGCGCGCCGGAACGCTCCAGCGCGGCCTTGACGGCCAGCGTCGCCAGCTCGGACAGCGGCACGTCCTTGAGGGCGCCGCCGAAGGTGCCGATCGCGGTGCGGGCGGCGGCGACGACGAAGATCTCGCGCGGAAGGCTCATGGGCTTCTCCAGTCAGGTTGGACGGGGGACATCGTGCCGGAACCGGCAGGGCAACGGTGGCGACCGATTGTGTCCGCCGGCCGCCGCATCCCCCTCCGGGATAATCCGCGCCATGAACCCGCTGCTCGCCCGCCTGAACCCCTACCCCTTCGAGCGCTGGCGCGAGCTGACGCGCGGTCTGGTGCCCAATCCGGCGCTGCGGCCGGTCAACCTGGGCATCGGCGAGCCCAAGCACCCGGCGCCGGCATTGCTCGAGGAAGCGCTGGTCGCCAACCTGAAGTCGCTGGCCGCCTACCCGGCGACCGCCGGCGAGCCGGCGCTGCGCGAAGCCTGCGCGGCGTGGCTGGTGCGGCGTTACGGCATCACGGTCGACGCGGCGAGCCAGGTGCTGCCGGTGCTGGGCTCGCGCGAGGCGCTGTTCTCGTTCGCGCAGACGGTGATCGACCCGACGCGCGAGAACGCCACCGTCGTCTGCCCCAACCCGTTCTATCAGATCTACGAAGGCGCGGCGCTGCTGGCCGGCGCCCGCACCGCGTTCGCACCCAGTGACCCGGCGCGCAACTTCGCCGCCGACTGGTCGGCGATCGACGACGCGACCTGGGCCACGACGCAACTGCTCTACGTCTGCTCGCCCGGCAACCCGACCGGCGCGGTGATGCCGCTGGACGAATGGGCGCGGCTGTTCGAGCTGTCCGACCGCCACGGCTTCGTCATCGCCAGCGACGAGTGTTATTCGGAGATCTATTTCCGCGACGAGGCGCCGCTGGGCGGGCTGGAGGCGGCGGCGAAACTCGGCCGCAGCGACTTCCGCAACCTGGTCGCCTTCACCAGCCTGTCCAAACGCAGCAACGTGCCGGGGCTGCGTTCGGGCTTCGTCGCCGGCGACGCCGCGCTGCTGAAAGCCTTCCTGCTCTACCGCACCTACCACGGCAGCGCGATGAGCCCGCTGGTGCAGCGCGCCAGCGTCGCCGCCTGGAACGACGAGACGCACGTCGTCGCCAACCGCGAGGCCTACCGGCAGAAGTTCGCCGCCGTCACGCCGCGCCTGGCCGGCGTGCTCGACGTCGCGCTGCCCGACGCCGGCTTCTACCTCTGGGCGGCGGTCCCGGGCGGTGACGACGTCGCCTACGCCCAGGGCCTGCTCGCTCAATACAATGTGACCGTCCTGCCCGGCAGCCTGCTGGCGCGCAGCGTGCAGGGCCGCAACCCCGGCGCCGGCCGCGTCCGCATGGCGCTCGTCGCACCGCTCGAGGAATGCCTCGAAGCCGCCGAGCGCATCGTTTCCTACACCGAAAGCCTCACCCGATGACGACCCAGCTCCAAGCCACCATCGACCTCGCCTGGGAACGGCGTGCCGAGATCAACGCCGTCAACGCCCCCGAGGTGCGTGACGCCGTCGAGCACGTGATCGACGAACTCGACGCCGGCCGCCTGCGCGTGGCCGAACGCCAGGCCGTCGGCCAGTGGACCGTCAACCAGTGGGTCAAGAAGGCGGTGCTGCTGTCCTTCCGCCTCAACGACAACCGCCTGATGCAGGCCGGTGACCTGAGCTTCTTCGACAAGGTCGAGACCAAGTACGGCGGCGCCGACGCCGAGACCCTGCGTGCCACCGGCGTGCGCGTCGTGCCGCCGGCCGTCGCGCGCCGCGGCAGCTTCCAGGCGAAGAACGTCGTGCTGATGCCCAGCTACGTGAACATCGGCGCCTACGTCGACGAAGGCACGATGGTCGACACCTGGGCGACGGTGGGCTCCTGCGCGCAGATCGGCAAGAACGTGCACCTGTCGGGCGGCGTCGGCATCGGCGGCGTGCTCGAGCCGCTGCAGGCCAACCCGACGATCATCGAGGACAACTGCTTCATCGGCGCCCGCTCCGAAGTCGTCGAAGGCGTGATCGTCGAGGAGAACTCGGTGATCTCGATGGGCGTCTACATCAGCCAGAGCACCAAGATCTACAACCGCATGACCGGCGAAGTGAGCTACGGCCGCATCCCGGCCGGCTCGGTGGTCGTCAGCGGCTCGCTGCCGGCGGCCGACGGCAGCCACAGCCTGTATTGCGCGGTGATCGTCAAGCAGGTCACGGCGGCCACGCGCGCCAAGACCAGCATCAACGACCTTCTCCGGGCCTGAGCCCCGGCAGGATCGACGAAAGGATCGGCATGTCGGGCAACATGGAACGGGTCCTCCGCCTGATGGCGGAGAAGAACGCCTCCGACGTCTACCTGTCGGCGAACACGCCGATCCTCATCAAGATCCACGGCCAGATCCTGCAGCTGTCGGACCAGCTGCTGAGCCCGACGCAGACGCGCCAGCTGCTGGCCGAGCTGCTGACGCCGCACCAGCTCGAGGAGCTCGACGACACCGGCGAGCTCAACGTCGGCATCGGCATCCCGCGTGTCGGCAGCTTCCGGCTGTCGGCGTTCAAACAGCGCGGCACCGTCGCCGCGGTCTTCCGCTGCATCCCGCACCAGATCCCGGCGCTGGACACGCTGGGGCTGCCGACGATCCTGTCGCAGCTGGTCACCGAGAAACGCGGCCTGATCCTGATGGTCGGCGCCACCGGCACCGGCAAGAGCACGACGCTGGCGTCGATGCTGGAGTGGCGCAACCAGCAGGTCACCGGCCACGTGTTGACGATCGAGGACCCGATCGAGTTCCTGTTCTCGAACAAGAAGTCCATCGTCAACCAGCGCGAGGTCGGCCGCGACACGCAGAGCCTGCAGATCGCGCTGAAGAACGCGCTGCGCCAGGCCCCCGACTGCATCATGATCGGCGAGATCCGCGACCGCGAGACGATGACCGCGGCGACCTCGTACGCGCTGTCAGGCCACCTGGTGCTGGCCACGCTGCACGCCAACAACAGCTACCACGCGCTCGGCCGCATCCTGTCGTTCTACACGCCGGAAGCACGGCCGACGCTGCTGTCGGACCTGGCCTCCGGGCTGCGTGCGGTGATCTCGCAGCGCCTGCTGCGTGCCACCACCGGCGGGCGCGTGCCGGCTGTCGAGGTGCTGCTCAACACCAAGCTCGTCTCCGAGCTGATCGAGAAGGGCGACCTCGCCGGTGTCAAGGAAGCGGTCGAGAAGTCGCTGGCCGAAGGCTCGCAGACCTTCGAGCAGGACCTGGCGCGGCTGATCAACGAAGGCGTCATCACGCGCGAGGAAGGCCTGGCCTACGCCGACTCGCCGACCAACCTGCTGTGGCGGCTGCAGAACGAGCCCGCCGGCGGCGCCACCGCCAAGGCCGCGCCGCCCAAGCCGGCCGACGACCTGGAGCCGGCGACCTTCACCGAGATCACGATCGACGTGCGCCCCGACGACGGCCGCAGCGGCGCCGCCCCCTGGACGGTGCGATGAACAACGCCCTTCGCCTGGCCGAACAGCTGATCGCGCGCCGTTCGGTCACCCCCGAGGACGCCGGCTGCCAGGACTTGATCGCCTCGCGCCTGGCGGCGCTGGGTTTCGAGTGCGAGACGATCGTCTGCGGCCCGGACGACTTCCGCGTCACCAACCTGCTGGCGCGCCGCGCCGGCAGCGAGCCGGGCCCGGTGCTGGCCTTCGCCGGCCACACCGACGTCGTGCCGACCGGCCCGCTGGACCGCTGGACCAGCGACCCCTTCGTGCCCAGCCACCGCGACGGCCGGCTCTACGGCCGCGGCGCGGCCGACATGAAGAGCTCGCTGGCGGCGATGGTCGTCGCCGTCGAGGAGTTCATTGCCGCGCAGCCGCGCCACGCCGGCGCCATCACCTTCCTGCTGACCAGCGACGAAGAAGGCCCGTCGGTCGACGGCACGGTGCGCCTGGTCGAGCTGCTGCAGCAGCGTGGTGAACGCCTGGACGCCTGCATCGTCGGCGAGCCGACCTCGGTCTCGCGCCTGGGCGACATGCTCAAGAACGGCCGCCGCGGCTCGCTGTCGGGCCGGCTGACCGTCATCGGCAAGCAGGGCCACATCGCCTACCCGCAGCTGGCGAAGAACCCGATCCACGTCTTCGCGCCGGCGCTGGCCGAGTTGGCGGCGATGCGCTGGGACGAAGGCAACGCCTTCTTCCCGCCGACGAGCTGGCAGGTCAGCAACCTGCACGGCGGCACCGGGGCGAGCAACGTCATCCCGGGCGAGCTGGTCGTCGACTTCAACTTCCGCTTCAGCACCGAGTCCACGCCCGAGTCGCTGCAGGCGCGGGTCGCCGAGGTGCTGGCGCGCCACGGCGTCGAACACCGGCTGGAGTGGACGCTCTCCGGCCGTCCCTTCCTGACGACGCCCGGCCCGCTGATCGCCGCCCTGAGCGCGGCCATCGTCACCGAATGCGGCGTCGAGCCCGAGCTCAGCACCACCGGCGGCACCTCCGACGGGCGTTTCATCGCCGCGATCTGCCCGCAGGTCGTCGAGTTCGGGCCGCTGAACGCCACCATCCACCAGATCGACGAACACGTCGACGCGGCCTCGGTCGAGACGCTGAAGAACGTCTACCGCCGCACGCTGGAACACTATCTCCGATGACCCTGATCGAGCTGATCGAGACCTCCAGCGCCCGCCTCGCCGAGGCGGGCGTTTCGTTTGGGCACGGCACCACCAATGCCTTCGACGAAGCCGCCTGGCTCGTGCTGTGGAAGCTGGGCCTGCCGCTGGACGCGCTGGACGAACACGCCGCGCGTGAACTGTCGGCCGCCGACATCGCCGGCTGCGAGACGCTGCTGGCCGAACGCATCGCCACGCGCAAGCCCGCCGCCTACCTGACCGGCGAAGCCTGGCTGCAGGGCGTGCCCTTCAGCGTCGACGAACGGGTCATCGTGCCGCGTTCACTGATCGCCGAGCCGCTGGCCGACGGCACCATCGACGCCTGGCTGTCAGAGCGCACCCGGCGCGTGCTGGACCTGTGCACCGGCAACGGCAGCCTGGCCGTGCTGGCGGCGATGGCCTGGCCCGAGGTCGAGGTCGACGCCAGCGACCTCAGCGCCGACGCGCTGGCCGTCGCCGCGATCAACGTGGCGCGCCACGGCCTGCAGTCGCGCATCCGATTGCGCCAGGGCGACGGCCTGGCGGCCGCCGACGGCGTCTACGACCTCGTGCTCTGCAACCCGCCCTACGTCAACGCCGAGGCGATGGCCGCGCTGCCGGCCGAGTACCGCGCCGAGCCCGAGCTGGCGCTGGCCGGCGGTGCCGACGGCATGGACTTCGTGCGCCTGCTGCTGGCCGAGCTGCCGCGCCACCTGTCGCCGCACGGCGTGCTGGTGCTGGAGATCGGCCACGAACGCGCGCATTTCGAAGCCGCGTTCCCGCGCCTCGAAGCCGTCTGGCTGGAAACCAGCGCCGGCGAGGACCAGGTGCTGCTGCTGACGGCACAGGCGCTGGAGGCCGGCCTGTGATCACGCTGCGCAACATCACGCTGCGCCGCGGCGTCAAGGTCGTGCTGCAGAACGCCAACCTGGTGCTGCAGCCGGGCGAGAAGGTCGGCCTGATCGGCCGCAACGGCGCCGGCAAGTCCAGCCTGTTCTCTCTGCTGACCAACCGGCTGCAGGCCGACAGCGGCGACGTCGAGATCCCGCCGCGCTGGCGCCTCGGCGAAGTGGCGCAGAACATGCCCGAGACCGACGACGGCGCGACCGACTTCGTGCTGCAGGGCGACATCCCGCTCGTCGAGGCCCAGGCCGCGCTGGCCGCGGCCGAAGCCTCGGGCGACGGCCACGCGATCGCCGAAGCCCACATGCGGCTCGACGAAGCCGGCGCCTTCGACGCGCGTTCGCGTGCCCAGGCGCTGCTGCTGGGCCTGGGCTTCCGCAGCGACCAGCTCGACGCGCCGGTGAACAGTTTCTCCGGCGGCTGGCGCATGCGGCTGCAGCTGGCGCGCGCGCTGATGTGCCCGGCCGACCTGCTGCTGCTCGACGAACCGACCAACCACCTGGACCTGGACGCGCTGGTCTGGCTGGAAGCCTGGCTGAAGCGTTTCGACGGCCTGATGGTCGTCATCAGCCACGACCGCGAGTTCCTCGATGCGATCACCCGCGTCACCGTCCACCTCGACGACTGCACGCTGACGCGCTACGGCGGCAACTACAGCACCTTCGAGGAGATGCGTGCCGAACGCATGAGCCAGCAGCAGGCGGCGTTCGCCAAGCAGCAGGAGAAGATCGCGCACCTGCAGCGTTTCATCGACCGCTTCAAGGCCAAGGCGACGAAGGCAAAGCAGGCGCAGAGCCGGGTCAAGGCGCTGGCGCGCATGGAAAAGCTGGCGCCGGTGCTGACCGCCAGCGACTTCGAGTTCGAGTTCCGCGAGCCGGTCAGCCTGCCCAACCCGATGCTGTCCCTCGACGGGCTGGTCTGCGGCTACGGCAGCACGACCATCGTCCGCAACGTCAGCCGCTCGGTGCTGGCCGGCCAGCGCATCGGCATCCTGGGCGCCAACGGCCAGGGCAAGTCGACGCTGGTGAAGACCATCGCGCGCGCGCTGCCGCCGCTGGGCGGCACGATGACCGAGGGCAAGGGCCTGGTCATCGGCTACTTCGCGCAGCAGGAGCTGGACGTGCTGTCGCTGGGCGACGGCCCGCTGATGCACATGGTGCGCCTGGCGCGCGACGTCGGCCCGGCGGCGCGCGAGCAGGAGCTGCGCGACTTCCTCGGCCGTTTCCGCTTCACCGGCGACATGGTCACGCAGGCCGTCGGTTCGCTGTCCGGCGGCGAGAAGGCGCGCCTGGTGCTGGCGATGCTGGTCTGGCAGCGCCCCAACCTGCTGCTGCTCGACGAACCGACCAACCACCTGGACCTGACGACACGCGAGGCGCTGTCGATCGCGCTCAACGAGTTCGAGGGCACGGTGATGCTGGTCAGCCACGACCGCGCGCTGCTGCGCGAGACCTGCGACGAGTTCTGGCTCGTCAGCCGCGGCGGCGTCGAGCCCTTCGACGGTGACCTCGACGACTACCAGCGCTGGCTGCTGGAGGTCTCGCGCGCCACGGCGCGCGGCCAGGAACCGCCGCCGCCGCCGCGGCCGGCGGCGTTCGTGCCGGCGACGCCGATCGAGAGCAAGGCGGCACCGGCCGCACGCCCGGCGCCGCAGCCCAGCGGCGACCGCCGCGAAGACCGCAAGCAGGCCGCGCAGGCGCGCCAGGCGCTGGCCAACCGCACGCGCCCGCTGCGCAACGAGCTGGCGCAGATCGACACCCGGCTGGAGAAGCTGGCCGCCGAGCGCGCCGAGCTGGAGGCCCAGCTCGCGTCCGGCACGATGTCCGGCGCCGAGATCGCCGAAGCCGGCCGGCGCCTGAACCACGCCGCCGCCGAGACCGGCATGCTCGAGGAACGCTGGCTCGAGCTGCAGACCGAGATCGAGGCGCTGCAAGCCGAAAACTGAGGTCGATGCCGGCGCCGCCGGCTTCGACCCTTCGTGCCGTCGGCGTATCAAGTTGTGCGCAACCGAGTTGCGCGCAACTGTCTACAGTGCGGCCCATGGCCTCGACCGACGCCCCCGCCCTGCTGCCGCTGGAACGCCAGCTCTGCTTCGCGCTCTACGCGGGCTCGCTGGCGATGACGCGGCTGTACCGGCCGCTGCTCGACCCGCTGGGCCTGACCTACCCGCAGTACCTCGTGATGCTCGTGCTGTGGCACGAAGGCCGGCAGACGGTGTCGGGCATCGGCGAGCGGCTGGACCTGGAGTCCGGCACGCTGACGCCGCTGCTGCGGCGGCTCGAACGCGCCGGTCTGGTGCGCCGCGAGCGCGACGAGGCCGACCAGCGCCGCGTCTACGTCGAGCCGACCGAAGCCGGCGTCGCGCTGCAAGACCGGGCCGTCGAGCTTCAAGGCCGGCTGCTGGCCGGCGTCGACTGCGACGCCGCCGAACTGGCCGTGCTCGTCGAGCGTGTTCAGGCGCTGCGCCGGCGCATCAACGAATCCCTTCCCCGCGCGGCCTGAGGCCGCCCTTCACGACGCCACTGCAAGGAGACTTCCCATGGCCATCGAAAAAGCGCTCTACACCGCCCGCGGCACCGCCACCGGCGGCCGCACCGGCACCGCCAAGTCCGACGACGGCCGTCTGGACATCCAGCTGTCGACGCCCAAGGCGCTGGGCGGCGACGACGGCGCCGGCACCAACCCCGAGCAGCTCTTCGCCGCCGGTTACGCCGCCTGCTTCATCGGCGCGCTGAAGGCCGTCGGCGCCCGCCACAAGAAGGCGATCCCCGCCGACGTGGCCATCCACGCCGAAGTCTCGATCGGCCCGCACGCCGGCAAGCCGGGTGCGTTCGGCATCGCCGTCGCGCTGACGGTGTCGCTGCCGGGCTTCGAGCGTGCCGAAGCCGAGGCGCTCGTCGCCGAGGCGCACGAGGTCTGCCCGTACTCCAACGCGACGCGCGGCAACGTCGACGTCGCGCTGTCGGTCGCCTGACGGCGGATCAGGTGCGGCGCGCCAGCAGGTCCAGCATCAGCTCGATGCGGGCCTGCGCCGGCGTCGCCGCGCCGTAGTGCGGCAAGGCGCCGTCGGTCGTGCCGACGACGCCGCCCGCCAGGCAGCGCGAGGCGCGCACCACGGCCACCCCTGCCGCCAATGCCCGCGCCGCCGCCTCGCGCAGCGCCGTATGCACCGTGCCGTTGCCGGTGCCGGCGATCACCAGGCCGTCCACCCCGTCGGCCACCAGCCCATCGACGATGCGGCCGCTGGCGCCAGCGTGGCTGGTGACGATCTCGACCCGCGGCCATGCGCCGGGCGGCACCTCGCCGACCGGGGCGCGATGCAGCTCAGGCGCCGGCCAGTCTCGCAGCCGGCGGAAGACTCCGTCCTCGACCAGCGCCAGCGCACCGGCATCACCGGCGGAGAAGGCGTCCAGCTGCCAGCCGTGCAGCTTGCGCAGCTCACCGCCCGCCCAGACCTTGCCGCCGAAGGCGACCAGCACGCCGCGGGCGCCGGGTTCTCGCGCCAGCCGCACGGCGTCGAGCAGGTTCTGCGGGCCGTCGGGCGACGGCGCGCTGGCCGGGCGCATCGCCGCGGTCAGCACCACCGGCTTGGGCGCGGCCAGCGTGCGGTGCAGGAACCAGGCGGTCTCCTCCAGCGTGTCGGTGCCGTGCGTGACGACGACGCCGGCGACCTCCGGCCGCGCCAGCCGCGACTGCAGTTCGCGGCGCAGCAGCGCCCAGGTCGCGTGGTCCATGTCGCAGCTGTCCAGCCGCGCCAGCGTCCAGGTCTCCAGCGCCTCGCCGGCCAGCGCCGGCACCGCCGCGGTCAGCTGTTCGGCCGACAGCGCGCCGGCGTCGTAGCCGACGAGATCGTCGCCGCGGGCGGCCGTGCCGGCGATCGTGCCGCCGGTGGCGACGAGCGCGACGACACGCGATTCGCTTTGCATTCCGTGGTCCTCTGGATGAAAATACAGTGATCTGGATGAATCTCCAGTCTCAAAGACCGGATCACGCGATGGACGACAGCCCCAAGCTCACGCCGCGACAGCAGCAGATCCTCGACCTCGTGCAAAGCGCGATCGAGCGCACCGGCGCCCCGCCCACCCGGGCCGAGATCGCCGCCGAGCTGGGCTTCCGTTCGGCCAACGCGGCCGAGGAGCACCTGCAGGCGCTCGCCCGCAAAGGTGTCATCGAACTCGTCGGCAACACCTCGCGTGGCATCCGGCTGAAGTCTGACACACTGCGCGCGCTGGCCGAGGCGCGCCTGTCGCAGCACGGCAAGCAGTTCAGCCTGCCGCTGCCCAGCCTGGCGCAGCTGACGCTGCCGCTCGTGGGCCGCGTCGCCGCCGGCAGCCCGATCCTGGCGCAGGAACACATCGACCAGAGCTTCGTCGTCGAGGCCTCGCTGTTCCAGCGCAAGCCCGACTACCTGCTGAAGGTGCGCGGCATGAGCATGCGCGACGCCGGCATCATGGACGGCGACCTGCTCGCGGTGCAGAAGGCGCACGAGGCCAAGAACGGCCAGATCGTCGTCGCGCGGCTGGGCGACGACGTCACCGTCAAGCGTTTCCGCCGCACCAAGGCGGCGATCGAGCTGATCCCCGAGAACCCCGACTTCCAGACCATCGTCGTGCCGCTGGCAGGCAGCGACCAGGGTTTCGAGCTCGAAGGCATCGCGGTCGGCCTGATCCGCAACACGATGCTGATGTGAGCGTGATGGCCGCGCCCTACGCCCGTCGCACGCTGCCTTCGGCGCCGCCGCTGCCGGGGCCGGCCCGCCCGCCGCGCGCCCCCAAGGCGCCGCGGCCGCTGAAGGCGCGCACGGCCGACGAGTGCGAGCTGCTCGAACAACTGCCCAACATCGGCCCGTCGATTGCCGGTGACCTGCGCCTGCTCGGCATCCAGCACCCGCGCGAACTGGCCGAACACGACGCGCTGGCGCTGTACCGCGCGCTCTGCGACGCCACCGGCAAGCGGCAGGACCCCTGCGTGCTCGACACCTTCATGGCCGCCGTCGACTTCATGCGTGGCGCCGAGCCGCGCCCGTGGTGGAGCTACACCGCTGAACGCAAGGCCCGGCACGGCGTCGTCTGAAACCGTCGGCAGGTTTTGCTGATCGCGGCGAGTCCTGCCATACCGGGTCAGACTGCCGCGCCTGATCGCCGCGCCTGACCGCCGCGTCCGATCCCCCGCCTGCCGGGGCTGCGTGGCCGGCATCGCGCCGCGTCGGCGTGCAGCCGGCGCCGCGGCCACGTGCGCGTGGCTCACGCAGAACTGACCGGCATCGGCCACGCTGTTCGGCGCTTAAACCTGGGTCGAGCCGCACACAATGGACTCAAGCAGCGCCATTCGTGGCCGATATCACGCTCATGACCAGTTCGAGCATGTCGCCCTGGAACACCTCGCATCAAGCGGACAACGCAGGTTTCGGTCGCACCCCGGTGCCGCCGCCGTCGTTGCGCACCGCGCCGACGGCCGCCTGGGACCGCTTCGTCTTCTGGTTGACGGCCCCCGCGGCCAAGGACGCGGCGCCGCCGCTGAGCCAGTTGCCGCAGGCGCGGCAGCAGTTCCTGGACAGCCTGCACGATCTCGCCGGGGCTGACGTCGGCCGGCTCGCCGAGCGCATCGGCCAGGCCCGCACGCTGCGTGAACTGTGGCACCTGCGGGCCGACGTCTACCGTGTCGTCGCGCTGCACCGCAGCCAGTCGGAGGCCGAGCGCCGCGTCACCCGCCTGAACGCCCACTTCCCCAAGCGCGGCCGCAACCGGCTGAAAGCGCCATGAACACGCTCACCCTGCGCTCCGTCGCCCGTGCGCCGATCGCGGTCCACCCGGTGGTCGGGGCGGTCGCGCTCGCCGGCCCGCGCCTGGCGCGGCTGGCCGAGCGCCGGGCCTTCGTGACGACCAAACACGACTTCCTCACCGCCGTCGAAGGCCTGGAAGGCTCGCACGCCGAATGGGTGCGCCGCCAGATCCGGGCCGCCGAGCAGCCGTCGGACCTGTGGCTGCTGCGCGGCACCGTGTTCGAGGCGCTGGCCGACGCCGGCCAGTCGGCGCTCGAGCCGCTGCTGCGCGCCAGCCTGGACACGCTGTTTCGCTGCGGCGCCCCGGCCACCGACTTCCTGTCCAGCCGCGTCCTGACGCGCTGAACCCACCGCCGGATCGCGCGGTAGGCGCAGCGCGCCGCGCTGGCCAGAATCGGCGCCATGACGACGCCGGACGGCCCTGCGGCGACGCCGCCTCCGCCCTCGCCCGCGCCTGTGCTGCGGCTCGAACTGCTGCGCCGGCACCGGCTGCATGCCGGCGCCGTGGCGCACGAGCTCAGCCGCAAGGACGCCGCGCTGCTGGCCATCCTGGCGCTCGACGGCAGCGCCTCGCGCGAGCAGTTGGCGCGCTGGCTGTGGCCCGGGGCCGACCCCGCGCGTGCGCTCGCCAGCCTGCGCCAGCGGCGCTTTCGCCTGGCCCGCTGCGCCGGGCAGCCCGTCATCGACGGCGACGAGCGCCTGCGCCCGGCTGCCGCACTCCGACACCCGGCACTCGACCCCGACGGCGCGCTGGCCGCCGACGCCTCGGCGCTGGACGGCGACTGGCTGGAAGGGCTCGCCTTCGACGACTGCCCCGAGGTCGAACGCTGGCTGACGCAGGCGCGTGAACGCTGGCGCCTGCTGCGCGCCCAGGCGCTGGCGCGTGTGGCCAGCACGCTCGAGGCCGAACAGCGTCTGGCCGCTGCGCTGCTGCTGGCGCAGCGCCTGGCCGAATACGAGCCGCTGTCGGACCACGCCGCGCGCCGGCTGATGCGGCTGCACCATCTTCGCGGTGATCTCGGCGCGGCGATCGAGGTCTACCGCCGCTTCGCCGAACGCCTGGACGCCGAGCTGGGCGAACTGCCCGACGACGAAACCGCCGCGCTGGCCGCCAGCCTGCGCCAGGGTGAGGCGCCACGCCGCGCCCCGAGGCCGTTGCCGCCGGTGCTGCGGCGGCCGCCGCGCCTGGTCGGCCGCGAATCTGCCTGGCAGCTGCTGGACGCCGCCTGGCGCGACGCGGCGACGCTGCTCGTCGAAGGCGCCGCCGGGCTCGGCAAGACCCGCCTGCTCGCCGACTTCCTGCAGCCGCACGACGGCGTGCTGCGGCTGGCGGCGCGGCCGGGCGACGCCGAACGGCCTTACGCGCTGCTCGCGCGGCTGCTGGCGCGGCTCTGGTTCGACAGCGACGCGCCCTGGCCCGACGGCCCGCAGGCCCTGCCCGGCTGGGCGCGGCGTGAACTCTCGGCACTGCTGCCCGAACTCGGCGCCGAGGCCCCGCCCCGGCTCGATGCGCTGCGCCTGCAGCGGGCGCTGGCCCAGGCGCTGCGGCCGCCGCCGGGGCGCACGCCGCTGCGCCTGCTGGCCTTCGACGACGTGCACCAGGCCGACGCCGCGACGCTGGAGCTGCTGCCGGCGCTGGCCGGCGACGGTCTGCCGTGCTGGCTGGCGGTGCGCAGCGGCGAGCAGCCGCCGGCGCTGGTGCGCTGGATGGCCGCGTCCGACCCGCCGCGCCACCTCCCGCTGCAGCCGCTGGACGCCGCGCAGCTGCAGCAGTTGCTGGCCGACGTCGCCGACGGCACGGCCGCCGATGCCGACGCCCTGCTGCGCTACACCGGCGGCATCCCGCTGTTCGTGCTGGAGACGCTGCGCGCGCTGCACGAGCAGCCCGGCACGGCCTTCGACCCCGGCAGCGCCCCGGCCGGCGCCGCTGCCGTCGTCCAGGCACGGCTGCAGGCCCTGCCCGAGGCGGCGCGCCAGCTCGCCGGCGTCGCGGCGGTGCTCGAGAGGCCGCTGACGCTGGGCGACGCCGCGGCGATGCTGGGCGGCATGCCGCTGGACTGGTCACCGGCGGTGCGCACGCTGCAGGCCAGTCAGTGGCTGGACGCGCAGGGCCAGCTGCACGACCTGGTGCGTGCCGCCGTGCGCGACGCGCTGCCCGCGCCGCTGCGCGCCTGGCTTCACGGCCGTGCCGCCGCCTGGCTGGCGCAGCAACCGGTGCCGGCGCGTCGGCTGGCCCACCACTGGCAGCAGGCCGGCCGCCCAGAGCTGGCCGCGGCGCAATGGCGCGCGGCGGCGCTCGAGGCGCGCCGGCGTGCCCGGCCGCTGGAGGAAACCACGCTCTGGGACCACGCGATCGCCGCCTGGGAGGCCTGCGGCCGTGCCGACGCGGCGCTCGCCGACCGGCTGGACAGCGTCGAGGCCCGGCTCTTCACCACCGGTCCCGAAGCCGTGAGCCGGCAGACGGCCGCCCTGCTCGAGAAAGCGCAGGACGAAGGCCAGCGTCTGGCGGTGCTCGTCGTGCACCTCGGCGTGCTGCAGGTCGCCGGCGACTACGAGGCGGCACTGCCGCTGGCCGAGCAGGCGCTGGCGCTGGCGCGGCGCCGTGGCGACGCCGCGGCCGAGCTGCGCGCCGCGCAACACCTGGCGACGACGCAGGTGCAGTTCGGCCGCATGGCGCAGGCGCTGCACGGTCTGGAGCAGGCCGCGCCGCTGCTGGCGGCGGCGCCGGCCCAGCGTTTCGCCTATCTGTCCACACGCAGCTGGGTGCTGCACCGCGCCGGGCGGCTGGCCGAATGCACGCGTGTGCTGGCGCGCTGCATCGTGCTCGCCCGCCGCGCCGGCGACCTGATGGAGGCCTGCACCTGCAGCAGCAACATGGCCAGCCTGCTGGTCAGCCTGGGCCGCTACGGCGACGCGCTCGCCGCGGCCGAGGCGGCGCTCGACCTTCGCGCCCAGCTCGGCCCGGCCGACGGCGTGCACGGCGCCAACGTCGACCTGAACCACGGCTACGTGCTGCTGGGGCTGGGCCGCATCGCCGAGGCGCTGGCCGCGATCGCACGCGCGCGGGACGCCTTCGAGCGCTGCGGCGGCGCCTCGCTGTGGCCGGTCATCGCCGCCAACGCGATGGCCGGCGGCGAGCTGATGCGCGGCGATGCCGACGCCGCCGCGGCCTGTCTGGTGGCGCCGACGGCACAGACCCCGCCGTTCATCGCCGCCCGGCACCACGTGCTGGCGGCGCGCATCGCACGCGCACGCAGCCAGGACCCGGCACCGGCGCTGGCCGCCGGCGAGGCCGTGCTGGGTGCCACCGGCGACCCGGTGCAGAGCCTCGCGCTGCAGGCCGAGCGCCTGCTCGCCGGCCCGGCACCGTTGGCCGCTGCCGGGCTGGCCGGGCTGCAGGCACAGGCGCACGCGGTCGAGCAGCACGCCAACGCCGCGCGTTACGGCTGGCTGCGCATCGGCTGCCTGCTCGACACAGGCGATGCCGGCGACGCCGAGACCGCGGCCGCCGAGGCGCGCACCTTGCTGGCCCGGACGGCGCCGCGGCCCATCGACCTGGCGCCGCGCACGATGTGGACGCTGGCCGCCCGCGCCCTGGTGGCGTCGCCACGCGTCGCGGCGCGGGCGCGGCGCGAGGCCGCACGCGCGGCACTGCTGGAGCGGTAACGGCCGGGTAACGCCGGCTTTCGACAGTGGGGGCGCCTTCAGGAGCGCCCGATGCCACGTCTGAACACCGCCCATTCGCTGACGCCTTTCACGCTGGCCGCCGCGCTGGCCGCCGCGCTGGCCCTCGCCGCCTGCGGCGAACGCACGCCACCCGATCCGATGCCGGCCGCCCAGGCGCGCCAGGGCGCGAAAGCTGCCGACGCCAGCGCCGAAGAGGTGGCGCGCGAGATGCGCGGCAACCTGCGCTGCCCGGCACCGGCGCCGGCCTCGCCGCCACCCGGCACGCCGGTCGACGACGTGCTCGGCGTGCGTCCGGGCCAGCCCTGGGACGAGGCCGTGCGGCGCGTGCTGTGCAGCGAACCGCTGCTGGTCATGGCGCCCGATCTGGCGAACCGCTTCCGGCTGCCGCCGTCGGAGCCTGCGGTGCGACAGGGTTTCCACGCCCGCCCGGCCGAAGCGCGGGTGCACAAGAGTGGCCAGCAGATCCTGCGCGAGATGCAGGCCGACGCGACGGCACGCGGCAACAACGCCGTGCGCGCCGGGCTCGCGCCGGGGCTCTCGCGCTGGTACGTCGGCACGATGGGCCTGCCGGGCGAGGAACGTGTGACGCATCTGGTGCGCGAGCAGGCGTTCGCCGCCGACGCGCTGCCGGCCACCGATGGCGTGATCCAGGCCCTGCTCGGCAAGTACGGCGAACCGAGCTGGACGCAGGACCTGCGCCGCCGCGCCGACCACAGCCTCGGCAGCGTCGAGCTGCGCTGGGTGCACGACCCGGCCGGGCGGCGCGTGGCCGCCGGCGAACGCCTGGCCACCGAATGCAGCATCGTGCCGACGGTCGACGCCGGCGTCGGGCTGTCCGAGGCCTGCGGGCTGGTCGTCGTGGCGACGATCCGCACCGCGCGCGAGAACCCCGGGCTGGCCCAGGCGATGGGTGTCGGCATCGTCGACCAGGCCCGCGGCTACGCCCGGGTGGCCGCCACCGAACAGGCGCTGCAGCAGCGCGACGCCGAACGCCGCCAGCGCGAGGTCCAGGACGCCGCCCGCAAGGGCCAGGCGCCCAAGCTGTGAACGAGGAGGCCGACATGAGAGCCATTGCCCTGCCCGGCCGTCGCGCCGCCGCCTCCTGGCTGGCCTGCATCGTCTTCGCCGGCCTGCCGGCGCTGCAAGCCGCCGCCCAGGACTGCCGCGGCAGCGAACCCTGCATCGAGAACCCGCGTTTCAGCGCCACGCTGAGCGACTTCCGCGTGCTGCAGACCGGCAACAAGAACCGCCCGCTGGCGGCGACGCTGCGGCTGCGCAACAAGACCGGCGCGCCGCTGACGCTGGTCTACGTCTCCGGCTCGGCTGCCGCGCTCGACGACCAGGGCACGCGCTACACGATGCCGAACACACGCACCGGGCTGCGCGGCCTCGGCGCGGCGACGCGCCAGAGCTTCGACCCGCGTTTCACGCTCGCGCCGGGCGAGGCGGGCGACGCCCGCATCGAGGTCACGGCCTTCGTCAAGGGCATCCACGGCACGCGGTTCGACCTGGAACTGGCGCTGCGCGAAGTCGAGCCGCTGCCCGGCGGCCAGCAGCGCCTGGGCCGCGAGACGCTGCTGCGCTACACCGGCCTGCGCGACGGCGTCGCGGCGGCAGCGCCCGCGGCCGCCGCAGCAAACGTGGGTGCCGCGCCCGGCGACGCCTGCCAGGGCCGGCCGGGCTGCGTCGTCAACGGCGCGCTCTCCGCGCACGTCGAACGCCTGGCGCCCGAGGCGGTCAAGGGCAACAACCAGGGCATCGTCGTCGGTGTCGTGTTCCACAACCGGTCGGCCGAGCCGATGATCCTGAACTACAAGCAGGACACCGGCGTCATGCTCGACGAACTCGGGCAGCGCTACACGGTCGACTCGCGCCGCCGCAGCGACGTGCAGGGCATCCCGGTGTCGACACGCGAACGCGCGAGTTCGCAGTTCACGCTGGCCCCGGGCGAGTCGCGCCGGGCGCAGTTCCGCTACACACGTTTTGTCGGCAAGACGCGTGTCGGCACGCGTTTCACGCCGTCGCTGGCGGTCGAGCAGTACGAGCTGCTGCCGTCCAACCAGCTGCGGCTGCAGCGGGAGTACGCGCTGGACTTCGGCACGCTGGGCGCGGGGGGTGGCGGCGTGGCCGCCGGCACGGCCGAGGTGCAGCAGTTGCTGGACACGCTCGGCGGCCTGCTCAAACGCTGACGCGGGCTCAGCCGCGCACGCGTTGGCGGAAGGTCTTGCGGAACTTCTCGACCTTCGGTGCGATGACGTAGGCGCAGTAGCCCTGCTGCGGGTGCTGCACGAAGTAATGCTGGTGATAGGCCTCGGCCGGCCAGTAGTTGTCTTCGCGCGCGAGTTCGGTGACGACCCGCCCGCCCAGCGCCCGGTCGGCCTCGGCGTGCACCTCGCGCACCACCGCTTCCTGCTCCGGCGTGTGCCAGTAGATCGCCGAGCGGTACTGCGGGCCGACGTCGTTGCCCTGGCGGTCGCGTGTCGTCGGGTCGTGCACGGTGAAGAAGATCTCCAGGATCTCGCGCAGCGGGATGCGCTCGTCGTCGAAGCGCACGCGCACGACCTCGGCGTGGCCGGTGCGGCCTTCGCAGACCTGCTCGTAGCTCGGCTGGCGCACCTGGCCGTTGCTGTAACCCGACTCGACGCCGAGCACGCCGTCGACCAGCTCGTAGACCGCCTCGACGCACCAGAAGCAGCCGCCGCCCAGCGTGATCGTCTGCACCGCCATCTCTGCAAGCTCCTTGTCGCAGCGGTGACGGGCCGCCACGGCCCGGTCCTTACACTGCGCGCTGGATTATCCGGAGACGAGGACACATGCAGCGCTTCCAGTGGGATGACCCTTTTCTGCTCGAACAGCAGCTCGCCGAGGACGAACGCGCGGTGCGCGACGCGGCGCGCGACTACTGCCAGGACAAGCTCCAGCCGCGCGTGCTGAGCGCGGCACGCGAGGAGCGTTTCGACCGCGAGATCATGTCCGAGATGGGTGCGCTGGGCCTGCTCGGCTGCACGATCGAAGGCTACGGCTGCGCCGGCCTGAACCACGTCAGCTACGGCCTGGTGGCGCGCGAGGTCGAGCGTGTCGACTCGGGCTACCGCAGCGCGATGAGCGTGCAGAGCTCGCTGGTCATGCACCCGATCCACGCCTACGGCAGCGAGGAACAGCGCCAGAAGTACCTGCCTCGGCTGGCGACCGGCGAGTGGATAGGCTGCTTCGGCCTGACCGAACCCGACCACGGCAGTGACCCGGCGAGCATGGCCACACGCGCCCGCCCGGTCGACGGCGGCTACGTGCTGAGCGGCTCGAAGATGTGGATCACCAACAGCCCGATCGCCGACGTCTTCGTCGTCTGGGCCAAGGAGACCGATGCCCAGGGCGCTGCCGGCGGCCAGGAAGCGATCCGCGGCTACATCCTCGAGCGGGGCATGAAGGGCCTCACGGCTCCGAAGATCGAAGGCAAGATGAGCCTGCGCGCCTCGATCACCGGCGAGATCGTGATGGACCAGGTCTTCGTGCCGGCCGAGAACAAGCTGCCCGGCGTCGCCGGCCTCAAGGGCCCGTTCGGCTGCCTGAACAAGGCGCGCTACGGCATCGCCTGGGGCGCGCTGGGCGCCGCCGAGTTCTGCTGGCACGCCGCGCGCCGCTACACGCTGGAGCGCAAGCAGTTCGGCCGGCCGCTGGCGCAGAACCAGCTGATCCAGAAGAAGCTCGCCGACATGCAGACCGAGATCACGCTCGGCCTGCAGGGCTGTCTGCGGGTCGGCCGGCTGATCGACGAAGGCCAGGCGGCGCCGGAGATGATCAGCCTGATCAAGCGCAACAGCTGCGGCAAGGCGCTGGACATCGCGCGTTTGGCGCGCGACATGCACGGCGGCAACGGCATCCACGACGAGTTCCACGTCATCCGCCACATGATCAACCTCGAGACGGTGAACACCTACGAGGGCACGCACGACGTGCATGCGCTGATCCTGGGCCGCGCGCAGACGGGGCTGCAGGCCTTCTTCTAGAGCCGAGCCCGGCCGCTCAGCGGCCGGCGCGCTCGACGTGGATCGAAAAGCCCGACTCGCCCGGCGCGAGTTCGGGCCGCAGTTCCAGCTCCGGGATCCGGTAGTCGCCGAAGTTCTGGCGGCGGAAGGCGATCGGCTCCGTCGTCCACAGCGCATCCAGGCGCTCGCCCAGCGCCGCGCTCGCCTGCGCGAAACCGGCGTCGTCGATGCGGCCGCTGCGGTAGACGACGTGCGGCGGCAGCACCTCGAAGCCCGGGTAGAACAGGATGCCGTGCTGGATCGGGAACAGGATGTCGTCGATCGGCCCGTTGATGCCACGCGGCGCGTAGTGCGAGGCCCAGCCGCCGGTGGTCACGACCAGCATCGCGCGTTTGCCGGCGAGCAGGCCTTCGCCGTAGCGGTCGCCCCAGTGCGTGTCCGAGTGCTCGCCGACACCGTAGGCAAAACCGCAGGCGTAGACCCGGTCGACCCAGCCCTTGAGGATCGCCGGCATCGAGAACCACCACAGCGGGAACTGCAGGATCAGCACGTCGGCCCAGCGCAGCTTGGCCTGCTCGGCTTCGATGTCGGCACTCTGGGTGCCGCTCTCGAAGGCATGTTTGGAGTTCGCCGAGGCGTCGAAACGTGCGCCGGGCGGGTGGGCACGGTCATCGTCGGCGTCGAGCGCCGCTTTCCAGCGCATGGTGTACAGGTCGGAGACCTGCACCTCGTGGCCGGCGCGCTGCAGGCGCTCGACGGCGAAATCCTTCAGCGCGCCGTTCAGCGAGCGCGGTTCGGGGTGGGCGTAGACGATCAGGACTTTCATGCGTCGTGTTCCAACAGGAGATGCGACGCACGATAGGCAGGCCAGCTGTATATTGGAAATGAATTGCAGTGACGCCTGGTATAGCCATGCAAGATAGCCTGAGGCGACTGGACCTCAACCTGCTGGTCACGCTCGACGCCCTGCTCGCCGAGCAGAACGTGACCCGTGCCGCCGCGCGCCTGCATCTGTCGCAGCCGGCGGTCAGCGTGCAGCTCGCCAAGCTGCGCGAGGCTTTCGCCGACCCGCTGCTGCTGCCCGGCCCACGCGGCATGCGGCCCACCGCGCGTGCGCTGGAGCTGCGCGCGCCGCTGCACGAGGCGCTGGCCGCGCTCGGCCAGGCGATCGCGCCGTCGGCGGCGTTCGACCCGGCGCACGCGACCCACACCTGGCGCGTCGCGGCCACCGACTACGGCGCGTCGACGATCGTGCTGCCGGCGCTGGCCCGGCTGCGTGCCGCGGCGCCGGGCACGCGGCTGGCGGTACTGGAGCTGAAGCCGCCGACGCTCGCCCGCCAGCTGGAGCAAGGCGAACTCGATCTCGCCTTCCACGCCACGGAGCTGGCGCCGCCCGACCTGCGCCGCCGTCCGCTGTTCCAGGAGCGCTACGTGCTGGTCGCGCGCGCCGGGCATCCGGCGCTGCAGCGGCGGCCGTCGCTGGCCGAGTTCTGCGCGCTGGAGCACGCGATCGTCTCGCCCGACGGCGGCGGTTTCGTCGGCGCGACCGACCCGGTGCTGGCGGCACGAGGGCTGGCGCGGCGCGTCGTGCTGTCGGTGCCGCACTTCCTGTTCCTGGAAGCGGCGCTGGCCGCCAGCGACCTGGTGGCGATGCTGCCGGCGCGCCAGCTGCGTGCGGGCGGCGCGCTGCAGGTCGTGGAGCCGCCGGTCGAGCTGCCCGGCTTCGAGATGCTGATGCTCTGGCACGAACGCCTGCACCGCGACCCGGCGCACCAGTGGCTGCGCGAGCAGGTCGCGGCGGCGGTGGCGGCGGCCTAAGGCATCTCCAGCGACAGCTCGACCTTCGGCGTCCAGCCGGCCTGGCCTTCGGCCGCGTCGAGCCTGGGTGCGGCGAGGAACAGGCGCTCGGCCGGCAGGCCGCGGGCGACCAGCGCCTCGCGCACCGCGACGCCGCGGCGCAGCGCCAGATCGCGTGCGACATCGGCGTTGACCGGTATCGCGGCCTTCAGCAGCCGCTCCATCTCCGCTGCGGGGATGTCCTTGGCCAGGCCGATCAGGTAACGCGGCTTGTCCGGCAGCCGGGTGTCGGCATAGACGCGGCGCAGCGTGCGTTCGCGCTCCTCGGCGGCTGGCGCGGCAGCGCCCGGGGCGACGCTGCGTGCACGCGCCCGCTCGCGTGCCTGCTCGGTGCGCAGGCGCTCCTCCAGCGCCGCGGCCTGGATCGCGTCGTGTTCGGCGCGGGCATCGGCGGCACCGGCCACCGTGGTCTGCAGCGCCGGGCGGTCCTTCAGCGCCTGCGCGATGCGGTCCAGCGCCGCCTCGGACGACGGCGCCAGCGTCGCAGTGCCGGGCAGGAACTCGACCGCGCCGGTCTCGTCGCCGCCGCCACCGGTCAGCAGCGCGAACGGCGCCGTCACCGCCTTGACGATCAGGTTGCCGATGACCTTCAGCACCAGGCCGAAGACGCTGAACTCGGGGTCGTTGATCGAGCCGCTGATCGGCAGGTCGACGTCGACGACGCCGTTGCGGTCGGACAGCAGCGCCAGCGCCAGCCGCACCGGCAGCTTGGTCGCCTCGGGGCTGTCGACCGGGTCGCCGAAGGTCAGTTGGTTGAGCACGATGCGGTTGCGGGCCTCGAGCCGGCCGTCGGCGTCGACGCGGTAGGCGACGTCCATGCTGAGCTTGCCGCGTTCGATCGCGTAGCCGGCGTACTTGCCGGCGTACGGCGACAGCGGCGCCAGCTCCAGCCCGCTGGCCTTGGCGGCGATGTCCAGCGCCAGCGGGTCGGCGGTGGGGTTCAGCGCGCCGCGCACCTCCAGCGTCGCGGTGTCGGCGGCACGGCCGGTGATCTCCAGCGTCGCCATCTCGCGAGTGCCCGAGCGCAGCCGGCCCAGCTTGCCGTTGAGCTCGCTCAGCGAGGCCGAGTAGTTGGGCTGGATGAAACGGTCGCGGAAGTCGACACGGCCGTCGACGAACTCGACGCCGGCGATGTCGAGCACCGGCGACATGGCGGCCGCGGCCGGCGCGCTGGCCGCCGCGACGGCGGGCGGCGGCACGGCCACGGCGGCGCCGTCGGCGACGTTCGCCTCCTGCAGGTTCAGGCGGCCCTGCGGCGTGACGACCAGGCGCGAGAAGAAGCGCGACAGGCGCACCGGGCCGGTCGTCAGCTGCAGCGGCCGGCCCGGCGCCATCGACGCCGCGAGCGCCTCGACCCGCAGCGACTGCCAGGCCAGCAGCTCGTCGCCGGCCTCGCCGCTGTCGTCGTCGCCGCGGGCCTGCACACGCAGGTCGGCCAGCATGGCGTTGCCGCGCAGCGAGAAGGCCGGCCCGCCCGGTGTCAGGCGCAGCTCGGTGTCGCCGCGCCAGCCGAGTTCGGCGCGCCGCACCTGCACCGGCAGTTGCGCGCGCCAGTACGGTTCGGCCACCTGCAGCGGCAGCCGTGACAGCGACAGCCGGCCCCGCCAGGCCAGCGGCTCCAGCGCCAGCGTGCCCTGGGCCTGCAGCCGGCCCGGCACCGGAGCCGGCGCGCCGGACACGCGGTCGGGCGCGAGCTGCAGCGACAGTTCGAGCGGCGACGGCTGGGCCGTGGCCGGCCAGCGCAGCTCGCCGGCCGTCAGCGCCAGCGCCTGCACGCCGAAGCCGACCGGCGCCGCCGCGGCCGCATCGGACAGGTGCAGCCGGCCGCCATCGATCTTCAGCCGGCGCAGCACGGCCTGCCACGCCGGACCGGCAGAGGCCGTGGCCGGCGCCGCGCCGGCGGCCGGCGGGCGCAGCATGGCGAGCACGTTCCAGCGGCCCTGCGCGTCGCGTTCCAGGTCGAGTGCCGGGCGGTCCAGGCGCAGGGCCTCGGCCTCCAGCCGCCGCGCCCGCAGATCGGCGCCGAGTCCGGTCAGTTCCAGCGTGGCCAGCGCCTGGCGGCCCCAGCGCAGGCCGTCGACACGGGCCTGCGGCAGGCGCAGCATCAGGCGGCCGTCGTGGCCTGCAGCCCAGTCCAGCTCGACGCGGCCGTCCACCCGCCCGGTCGGCGTCTGCAGCAGCTGTTGGCGCAGATAGGGTGCCGCGGCGGCGAGCTGGAGCGCCTCGATGTCGACGCCGACGGCGGCCGCCACGGTCGACGCCGTGCCGTCGACGGCGAAACGGCCCGCGTCCTGGCCGTCGGCGACCAGCCGCACGGCGCCGGCGACGGTGGCCGGCGCCGGCGGTTGCGGTTCGCCCAGACGGCCCACGCGCAGCGACAGGTCGCGCAGCTCCAGCGGCACCGCCGGCCGCAGCGCGGCGTCTTCCCAGTGCACGCTGGACGCCAGCACCTCGCTGGAGCCCACGGCCCAGCGCCAGGCGGGCGTGTTGGCCGCCGGTGCCGTGGCGCCGGAGCCGGCCAGGCGCACGAGCTCCAGCGCACCCGAGGCCTCGCGGCGCAGGTGCAGCACCGCGGTGTCCAGCCGGACGGTCTTCAGCGCCACGCGGCGCTCCAGCGGGCGCAGGTCCTCGAGTTCGATCTCGAGCGCCTTCCAGGCGGCCAGCGGCGCGCCATCGGGCCGCGCCAGCGCGATGCTCGACAGCGTCAGCGGGCCGTGCAGCGCGAGTTCGGGCGGCTTGCCGGCCGGCTGCGCGAAACGGATGTCCAGCCGCCCCGACAGCACGCCGCCCTGCCCGCGCAGCGGCAGCGAATGCGGCAGGTAGGGCCACAGCGGGTCGAGCGCCAGCGACGGCAGCTCCAGCGTCAGCAGGCTCTCCCGATCCGCGGCGAACGGCCGCGAGCGGCCCTGCAGCGTCAGCGCGCTGCCGTCCAGGCGCAGCGACAGCCGGGGCTCGACGTCGACGTCGACCTGCTCGGGCGCGTTGGACACGAAGGGCAAGGCGAGCTCGACGGCGTTGACCACGTGCTGGCGGCCTGCGGGGCGGTCGTCGAAGTCGAGCCGGCCCCCCTGCACGCGCAGGTTGTAGAGCGCGAACCTCGCCGGCGTGGCGTCCGGCGGCGACGGTGCCGTCAGGCGGGCGATCAGGTCGTCGACGTCATAGCGGCCGGCCGCGGTGCGCGCCAGGCGCAGCGACGGCGCGTCGACCTGCAGCGCCTCGACGATCGGGAGGCCTGCCAGCAGGCTGCGCGCGGAGAGATTCAGCGCCAGCCGCTCGATGCGCGCCTGCGGGCCGGCCCCGGCATCGCCGGCCGCGGCGTCGAGCTGCAGGCCACGCAGCTCGAGCGTCAGCGTCAACGGCGAGAACGAGACCTCGGCCACGTGCAGCCCGCGGCCGAGCAGCGCGCTGCCGCGCTGCTCCAGCTGGGTCTTCACGACACGGGGGACCAGGAGCGCCGCCGCCACGGCCAGCGCGGCGACGATGGCGAGCAGTGCGGCCGCGATGCGCAGCCGACGGCTCGTCTTGTCAGAACTCGCGAGCATGAGCCGATGATGCCTCAGCCGCCCGCGGTGACAATGTCGCCCATCCCCCCGATCCGTCCCGCATGAACGACCTGTTGGTGCGGCTGGGCATCGAGTCGTGGAAGCCGGCACTCGCGATGCTGCTGCTGCCGCCGGTGCCGATGCTGCTGCTGATCCTGCTCGGCGCCTGGATGCTGCGGCGCCGGGCGCTGGGCTGGCTGCCGCTGGCCGCCGGCGTCCTGGCCCTCTGGGCGGTGTGCACGCCGGCGGGCAGCCACTGGCTGGTGGCCCGGCTGACGCAGCCGCCGGCGGCACTCGGCGCCGACGAGGTCCGGGCGCTGCGCGACGCCCCCGGCACGGCGATCGTCGTGCTCGGCGCCGGCATCTACCCCGAGGCCCCGGAGTACGGCGCCGCGGTGCTCAAGCCGCTGTCGGCGCAGCGGCTGCGCTACGGCGTCTGGCTCGCCCGCCGTACCGGGCTGCCGCTGGCCTTCAGCGGCGGCCGCGGCCACCACGCGCGCAGCGGGCCCTCGGAAGCCGAGGTGGCGGCGGCCACGCTGGCCGAGGACCACGGCATGGTGCTGCGCTGGGCCGAGACGCGCTCGCGCGACACCCACGAGAACGCGGTCCACAGCGTCGCGCTGCTGCACGAGGCCGGCATCACGCGCATCGTGCTGGTCACGAACGGCTTTCACATGCGGCGCGCGCTGGCCGCCTTCGAACGTGCCGCGGCGCGCCAGGGCGTGCCGATGCAACTCGTCGCGGCGCCCACCGGCACGCGGCCGGAGCGCCCGCTGGAAGGCGGCGACCTGCTGCCCGACCCCGAGGCCTATCGCCTGAGCTGGATCGCGATGCACGAGTGGCTCGGCCGGCTGGCCGGCGCCTGAGCCGGCGCAGCGTCGCGCGTCAACGGCTCAGCGGTCTGCCCGGTCGACGGCGAGCCTGGCCTCGCGACCTCGGGTGGGCGCCGTCAGACCAGCCACGCGACGATGAACACGCCGACCATCGCGAAGGCGATCGCGACCTTGGCGACCATGCCCAGCAGCAGCCCCAGGCCGGTGGCCAGCCCGACCTGCATCGCGCGCTGCTCGTCGCGGCGCGCCAGGTACTCCCCGGCCGCCGCGCCGATGAACGGCATGAAGAGCACGCCGACGAAGCCCGCCAGCAGCCCGGCAACGGTGCCGATCGCCGCGCCGACCAGCGCCTGCGGGCTGGCACCGACACGTTTGGCACCCATCAGCGCGGCGACGTAGTCCAGCGCCCAGGCCAGCGCAGCCATCACGCCGAGCACGACGACGGTGTAGACGCCGACCCGCTCGTAGCCGTCGATCCAGGCCCCCAGCCAGGCCCCGGCGAACACCAGCGCCGTGCCCGGCAGCACCGGCAGCACGGTGCCCGCCAGGCCGACCAGCATCAGCAGCACGGTCAGCATCCAGAGCAGGGTGATCGACATCGCGTTCTTTCTCGACGTGAAAAGTCTGATCGCACTTGGGGCGCAGGCGCCGGCATTCAAGCCCTGTCCGACGGCCGATGGGGGATTGGCGGGCGGCGTTTGGTGCCGGGCGGGTCCTCGCGCACACTCGGCGCCTCGATCATTCTCACAAGAGGAAACACTCCGATGAAATCCGGCTGGCTCGTCGCGCTCGCCGCTTCGCTCGCGCTCACGCTCGCGCCCGATCTGAGCGAAGCCAAACGCATGGGTGGCGGCAAGTCCTCCGGCATGCAGCGCAGCATGCCCGACCGCACCGCACCGGCACCGACGCCGGCCAAGCCTGCCCAGCCCACCCAGGCAGCCCCGAACCAGGCCGCCCCGACGCAGGCCGGCGCGGCCGCTGGCGCCGCCGCGGCGGCCGGCAAGCGTTCCTGGCTCGGCCCGATCGCCGGCATCGCGGCCGGCCTGGGCCTGGCGGCGCTGATGAGCCATCTGGGTCTGGGGGCGGAGTTCGCCAACTTCCTGACGATCGCGCTGCTGGCCGTCGTCGCGTTCTTCGTCATCCGTTTCCTGCTGCGCCGCTTCGGGCCCCGCCCGGCTGCCGCGCCGGCCGCCGCCGGTGTCGGGGCGCTGCGCACCGGCCCGGCCGACTGGACGCCGCCGCCGGCGCCGGTGTCGCCCACCCCGGTGACGCCGGTGCCGTCCGCGGCGCCGGTCGCCGCGGACGCGCCGGTCGCGGCCGAACGCACGCTGGCCCCGGCCTTCGTGCCGGCAGCCTTCGACAGCGAGAGCTTCGAGCGTGTCGCGAAGACGATCTTCGTGCGCCTGCAGGCGGCCAACGACAGCGCCGACCTCGACGACCTGCGCCGCTTCACGACGCCGGAGATGTTCGCCGAGCTGAAGATGGACCTGCAGGACCGGGGCAGCAGCACCCAGACCACCGACGTGGTCGAGGTCGAGGCCAAGGTCGTCGACGTGGCCGAGGAAGACGGCCGCCAGATCGTCAGCGTGCGCTACGTCGGCCGCGTGCGCGAGGAAGCCGGCGCCGAGCCGGTGGCCTTCGACGAGGTCTGGCACCTGGTCAAGCCGGTCGGCGACGACAGCCGCGGCTGGGCCATCGCCGGCATCGAGCAGATGGACACCCAGGCCTGAGGCCCTTGCCGCCTCACGCTGAAAACCGGCCCCGCGGGGCCGGTTTTCTTTTGTCCGGCGCTCAGAACGGGCGCCGCCGCCAGCCCTCGGGCGTCGCGTCCAGGCGTTCCTCGATCGCCAGCGCCGCCAGGAAGGCCTCGTCGTGCGAGACGACGACGAGCGCGCCGCGCCAGCTGCGCAGCATGGCTTCCAGCGCTTCGAGCGCGGCGACATCCAGGTGGTTGCCGGGTTCGTCGAGCAGCAGCAGCCGCGCCGGCTCGTCGGCCAGCAGCGCGTGGGCCAGCGCGAGCTTCAGGCGTTCGCCGCCGCTCAGCGCCGCGCACGGCGTGTCCAGCGCCGTGGCACCCAGGGCCAGCTGCGCCAGGCGTGTGCGCAGCTCGGCTTCGGGCCGCTGGCGGCAGGCAGGACGCAACAGTTCCAGCGCGTTGCCCGGGCCGTCGAAACCGGCCAGCCGCTGGTCCAGCCAGGCGTGCCGGACCCGGCGTTCGACCTGCCCGGCCCGCGGCGCCAGCCGCCCAGCCAGCACCTGCAGAAGCGTCGATTTGCCGCAGCCGTTGGGGCCGCTGACCGCCAGCCGGGCGGCGCCGTGCAGCCTGAGCTGCAAGCGGGCCAGCGGCGCGGCGACGAAGGGCAGTTCGCCGTCGAAGTCCAGCACCTCGTGCGGCAGCACCGCCACGGGCAACGGCGGCACGACGATGGCCACGTCGGCCGCGACCCGGCCCGCCGCCTCGTGCACCGCGCCGGCCAGCTCGGCGCGCACCGCCTCGTGGCGCTGGCGCAGCCGCCCGGCGCTGGCTTCGCTGCGTTCCTGGCGGAAGTCGAGCACGAACTTCGGCTGGCTGCCGTCGCCACGCGCCTGGCGCGCCTGCGACCGGCGGTGCTGCTGGCGCTCGAGCTCGCGCTGCAGCCGCGCGACGGTCTGTCGACGCTCCAGCTTGCGACGCTCCAGTTCCGCTTCGGCCTGGGCCCGCATCGCGTCGCGGCGTTCGACGTAGACGCTCCAGCCGCCGCCGTGGCGCTGCAGGCCCAGCGGCGACAGCTCGACGATGCTCTCCATCGTCTCTAGCAACACGCGGTCGTGGCTGATGACGAGCAGGCCGCCGCGCCAGCGCCGCAGCTGCGCCTGCAGCGCCTCGCGGCCCTCGCGGTCGAGGTGGTTGCTGGGCTCGTCGAGGATCAGGAAGTCGGCGTCGGCCAGCCAGGCGCCGGCCAGCGCGGCGCGCATCGCCTGGCCGCCGCTGAGTCGGGCCGCCGGCGTGTCGGGTGGCAGCGGTGGCAGCCCGGCGCGCGCCAGCTCGGCCTGCAGGCGCTGGCGCAGATCCCAGCGATCGGCCAGCTGCACGAGGTCGGCCTCGTCGCCGTCACCGGCTTCCAGCCGCTGCAGCGCGGCCAGCGCATCGGCGACGCCGGCCAGTTGCGCCAGCGTCGCGCCGGGCGCCGGCTCGGCTTGCTGCGCGAGGCGGAAGACACGCCCCTGGCGGCGCACACGGCCGCTGGAAGGCGGCAGCTCGCCGGCCAGCACGCGGCCGAGCACGCTCTTGCCGATGCCGTTGCGGCCGACGAGGCCGGTGCGGCGGCGGTCGAAGGTTTCGTGAAGGTCGGCGAACAGCGGCCGGCCGTCGGCGAGCAGGAAGCCGACGCCGTCCAGCGTCAGCAGAGGATCCGTCATCCCGGGCTCCGATCGATGCATTCGGTCCTCCGGTGCTGCCGGAGGGGCGAAAGCCGTCATGCAGACGGCGGCATCAATGGCGCATGGGTGCGGACTCCTGGTTCAGGCCGGCCAAGCCGGCGGCACGCATTCTGCGCGGGAGACCCGGCACGGCGGCCGAGCCTCCCGCATGACTTCAGCCCAGCGAACGACGCGCGTTGCGGAACATGCGCATCCAGGGGCTGAACACGCTCTTGTCGCCCGATGTCCAGCTCATCTGGACGTTGCGGAAGACCCGCTCCGGGTGCGGCATCAGCGCGGTGAAGCGGCCGTCGGCCGTGGTCACCGAGGTCAGGCCGTCGGGGCTGCCGTTCGGATTCGCCGGATAGGCCTCGGTGGCGCGGCCGTGGTGGTCGACGAAACGCATCGCACGCAGCACCCGGGCGGCGTCGCCACGCTGCGAGAAGTCGGCGAAACCTTCGCCGTGCGCGACGGCGATCGGGATGCGGCTGCCGGCCATGCCGTCGAAGAAGACGCTGGGGCTTTGCAGCACCTCGACCAGCGCCAGCCGGGCCTCGAACTGCTCGCTCTTGTTGCGCGTGAACTTCGGCCAGTGCTCGGCGCCCGGGATCATCGGCGACAGCGCGGCCAGCATCTGGCAGCCGTTGCAGACGCCCAGCGCGATCGTGTCCGGCCGGGCGAAGAACGCGGCGAAGGCGTCGTTCAGCGCCGGGTTGAACAGGATCGAGCGCGCCCAGCCCTCGCCGGCACCGAGCGTGTCGCCGTAGCTGAAGCCGCCGCAGGCGACGAAGGCCTGGAACTGCGCGAGGTCCGCGCGGCCGGCCTGCAGGTCGCTCATGTGCACGTCGTAGGTGTCGAAGCCCGCCTGGTGCATGGCGTAGCTCATCTCGACGTGCGAGTTGACGCCCTGCTCGCGCAGGATCGCGATCTTCGGCCGCGCGGCGTGGACGAACGGCGCGCAGATGTCCTCGGCCGGGTCGAACGTGAGCTGCACGTGCAGCCCCGGATCGTCGGCCGCCGCCACGCGGGCGTGTTCGCTGTCGGCGCTCTCGGGGTTGTCGCGCTCGCGCGCGATGCGCCAGCTGACCTCGTCCCACTGCTTCAGCAGATCGGCCAGCGGGGCCGAGAACTGCAGCTGGGTGTCGCGCCAGACCTCGACCGCGCCGCGTTCGTTGGTCTTGCCGATGACGTGCGTGTCCTTGGACAGGCCGTGGGCGCGCAGCACCGCGATCGCGGCGTCGCGCTGCTCGCGCGGCACCTGCAGCACGACGCCGAGCTCCTCGTTGAACAAGGCCTTGAGCGTCAACTCGTTGCGGCGCTCGGCGACCTGGGTGGCCCAGTTCTTCGAGTCGCCGACGTCGGCGCGGCTGTCGGCGATGCCGTCGCCTTCGGTGACCAGGATGTCGACGTTCAGGCTGACGCCGACGTGGCCGGCGAAGGCCATCTCGCAGACCGCGGCCCAGAGGCCGCCGTCGCTGCGGTCGTGATACGCCAGCAGCGTGCCGGCGGCGCGCAGCTCGTTGACGGCGGCGACCAGCGCCTTCAGGCGCGCCGGGTCGTCGAGATCGGGCACGGCGTCGCCGAAGCCACCCAGCACCTGGGCCAGCATCGAGCCGCCCAGGCGGTTCTTGCCGCCGCCCAGGTCGACGAGCAGCAGCGCCGTGTCGCCGCGCTGCAGCTGCGGCGTCAGCGTGCCGCGCACGTCATCCAGCGTGCAGAAGGCGCTGGCGATCAGCGACACCGGCGCGGTGACCTGGCGCGTCTGGCCGCTGGCCGGATCGGCCCAGCGCGTCTTCATCGACAGCGAATCCTTGCCGACCGGGATGCCGACGCCCAGCGCCGGGCACAGCTCCAGGCCGACGGCCTTGACGGTGTCGTACAGCGCGGCGTCCTCGCCGGGCTCGCCGCAGGCGGCCATCCAGTTGGCGCTGAGCTTCACGCGCGACAGCTCGATCGGCGCGGCCAGCAGGTTCAGGATGGCCTCGGCCACGGCCATGCGGCCCGAGGCCGGCGCGTCCAGCGAGGCCAGCGGCGTGCGCTCGCCCATAGCCATGGCCTCGCCGCGGAAACCGGCGTAGTCGGCCAGCGTCACCGCGCAGTCGGCCACCGGCAGCTGCCACGGGCCGACCATCTGGTCGCGGTGGCTCAGGCCGCCGACGGTGCGGTCGCCGATGGTGATCAGGAAACGTTTGCTGGCGACCGTCGGATGGCGCAGCACGTCCAGCGCCACCTGATCGAGCTTCACGCCGGTCAGCTCCAGCGGCGCTTCGCTGCGTTCGACGCGCGTCACGTCGCGGTGCATCTTCGGCGGCTTGCCAAGCAGCACGTCCATCGGCATGTCGATGACGGCTTCGGAGCCGTCCTCGACGACCAGCTCACGCTCGGCGGTGGCAACGCCGACGACGGCGAACGGGCAGCGCTCGCGCGCGCACATCGCCTCGAAGGCCTCGAGCTTGTCGGGCGCGATCGCCAGGACGTAGCGCTCCTGGCTCTCGTTGCACCAGATCTCCTTGGGCGCCAGGCCGGTCTCTTCCAGCGGCACCTTGCGCAGGTCGAAGCGTGCGCCCTGCCCGGCACCGTCGACGAGTTCGGGGAAGGCGTTGCTGATGCCGCCGGCGCCGACGTCGTGGATCGCGAGGATCGGGTTGCCCTCGCCCAGCGCCCAGCAGTGGTTGATGACCTCCTGCGCGCGGCGCTGGATCTCGGGGTTGCCGCGCTGCACCGAGTCGAAGTCGAGCGCCGCGGCGTTGGTGCCGGCGGCCATCGAGCTGGCGGCGCCGCCGCCCATGCCGATGCGCATGCCCGGGCCGCCGAGTTGCACCAGCAGCGTGCCGGCGCCGAAGGGCAGCTTGTGCGTCTGGTCGTCCGAGATCGCGCCGATGCCGCCGGCGATCATGATCGGCTTGTGGTAGCCGCGCTGCACGCCGGCCACCGTCTGCTCGTAGACGCGGAAGTAGCCGCCCAGGTTGGGCCGGCCGAACTCGTTGTTGAACGCGGCGCCGCCCAGCGGGCCCTCGGTCATGATCTGCAAGGCGCTGGCGATGTGGCCGGGGCGGCCGATGTCCTCGCGCTCCCAGGGCTCGTTCGTGCCCGGCAGGCGCAGGTTGCCGACCGAGAAGCCGGTCAGGCCGGCCTTGGGCTTGGCGCCACGGCCGGTCGCGCCTTCGTCGCGGATCTCGCCGCCGGCGCCGGTGGCCGCCCCCGGGAACGGCGAGATCGCCGTCGGGTGGTTGTGCGTCTCGACCTTCATCAGCACGTGCGAGGTCTCGGCACGCGCGCCGTAGACCGGGGCGCCGGTCCAGCCCTGCGGCAGCCAGCGCTCGACCGGGCCGCCTTCCATCACCGCGGCGTTGTCGCTGTAGGCGACGATGCTGTGCTGCGGCGACACCTTCTCGGTGTTGCGGATCATGCCGAACATCGACAGCGGCTGCTTCTGGCCGTCGATCGTGAACTCGGCGTTGAAGATCTTGTGCCGGCAGTGCTCGCTGTTGGCCTGCGCGAACATCATCAGCTCGACGTCGCTCGGGTTGCGGCCGAGCTTGCCGAAGGCCTCGACGAGGTAGTCGATCTCGTCGGCCGACAGCGCCAGGCCGAACTCGACGTTGGCCTGCACCAGCGCCTCGCGGCCGTGGCCGAGCACGTCGACGTGGGCCAGCGGCTCGGCGGCCTGGGCGGCGAACAGCTGCGCTGCCGAGCCGCGTTCGAAAGCCACGCTCTCGGTCATGCGGTCGTGCAGCACTGCCGCGACCGCGGCACGCTCCTCGTCGGCCAGCGGCTTGGCGCCGCCGAAGAAGCCGCCCTTGACCGTCAGCCGGTACTCGGTGACACGCTCGACGCGGTGCACGGCGAGGCCGCAGTTGTGCGCGATGTCGGTCGCCTTGCTCGCCCACGGGCTCACGGTGCCCAGGCGCGGCATCACGACGACGAGCTCGCCCTCAGAGGGGCCGTCGTAGGGGTCGCCGACGGCCAGCAGCGCCGCGAGCCGTTCACGCGTCGCCGCGTCGGGCTCGGCGTCGAACGCGGCCCAGTGGACGTGGCGAGCGGCAACGGCGCTGATGCGCGGACAGGCCGACTGCAGCCGCGTGAGCAGCGAGCGGGACCGGAACGGGGAGAGCGCGTTGCCGCCCTCGTAGTGCAGAAGTTGCGGGGCGGAAGAAGCCATGGTCCGGGATTTTACGGGGGCCGATGGGATAATCCGGCGATGACGATCGTGATCAAGAACGCCGAAGAGATCGAGGCGATGCGCCGGGCCTGCCGGCTGGCGTCGGAGGTGCTGGACATGCTGACGCCGCACGTGCGCGCCGGCGTCACGACCAAGGAGATCGACCGTCTGGCGCATGACTACATGGTCAACGTGCAGGGCGGCGTGCCGGCGACGCTGAACTACCAGCCGCCGGGCTATCCGCCCTACCCGGCCTCGCTGTGCACCTCGCTGAACGACGTCGTCTGCCACGGCATCCCCGACGAGCGCCCGCTGAAGAACGGCGACATCCTCAACATCGACGTCACGATCATCAAGGACGGTTTCCACGGCGACAACAGCCGCATGTTCGTCATCGGCGAAGGCTCGATCGCCGCCCGGCGCCTGGTGCAGATCACCTACGAGGCGATGTGGAAGGGCATCGTCAAGGTGCGCCCCGGTGCGCGCCTGGGCGACATCGGCCACGCGATCCAGACCTACGCCGAGAACGCCGGCTTCTCCATCGTGCGCGAGTACTGCGGCCACGGCGTCGGCCGCCGCTTCCACGAGGAACCGCAGGTGCTGCACTACGGCCGCCCGGGCACGCTGGAGGAGCTGCAGCCGGGCATGATCTTCACGATCGAGCCGATGATCAACGCCGGCCGGCGCGACATCAAGGAAGACCGCAAGGGCAACCGCCCCTACGACGGCTGGACCATCGTCACGCGCGACCGGTCGCTGTCGGCCCAGTGGGAGCACACCGTGCTCGTCACCGACAGCGGCTACGAGGTGCTGACGTTGTCGGCCGGCAGTCCGCCGCCGCCGGACTTCGTCACGCCGGCCCTGGCCGCCAGCTGAGAGATGTCCGCGCAGATCGATGCGCCACCCCGGGCGCCGGGCAGCGTCGCCGCGCTGCGTGCGCGCTTTCGTGACGGCAAGGCCGCGCTCGTCGGCCACTTCCGCACGGCGCGCCCGACGACCACCGCCGCGCGCCAGCTGCTGAAGGCGCTGGCGCGCCACGTCGACGCGACGCTGGCCGACCTCTGGGCCCACGCCGGCATGCCGCCGGGCGCGGCACTGGTCGCCGTCGGCGGTTACGGCCGCGGCGAGCTCTTCCCCTACTCCGACGTCGACGTGCTGGTGCTGCTGCCGGCCGACGCTGCCGGCGGCGACGCGCTGCGGGCCTCGGTCGAAGGCTTCATCACCGCCTGCTGGGACATCGGCCTGGAGATCGGCTCGTCGGTGCGCACGCTCGACGAGTGCCTGGAGGAGGCGCAGCGCGACGTCACGGTGCAGACCGCGCTGCTCGAGGCGCGCCTGATCTGCGGCGCGCGCAAGCTCTTCAACGGCCTGCGCGACGCGACGATGCAGGCCGTCGACGCCCCGGCTTTCCTGCGCGCCAAGACGCTGGAGATGCAGCAGCGCCACGTGAAGTACGAGGTCACGCCGTACTCGCTGGAGCCCAACTGCAAGGAGAGCCCCGGCGGGCTGCGCGACCTGCAGGTCGTGATCTGGGTCGCCCGTGCCGCCGGCCTGGGCCGCACCTGGGGCGAACTCGCCGCCAAGGGCCTGGTGACGCCGTTCGAGGCCTCGCAGCTGGCGCGCCACGAAGGCACGCTGAAGCTGATCCGCGCTCGGCTGCACGTCGTCGCCGGGCGCCGCGAGGACCGCCTGGTCTTCGACCTGCAGACCGCCGTGGCCGAGAGCTTCGGCTACCACCCGACCAAGGGCCAGCGCAGCTCCGAGGTGCTGATGCACCGCTACTACTGGGCGGCCAAGGCGGTGGCGCAGCTCAACCAGATCCTGATGCTGAACATCGAGGAGCGCATCAACGGCTCGGAGGCCGCGCCGGGCCGCCCGATCAGCGAGCGTTTCCTCGACCGCGCCGGCATGCTCGAGGTCGCCAGCGACGACCTGTACCAGCAGCACCCCGACGCGATCCTCGAGACCTTTCTCGTCTTCGCGCAGGAGCCGGGCATCCAGGGCCTGTCCTCGCGCACGCTGCGTGCGCTGTACAACTCGCGCGGCGTGATGGACGGCCGCTTCCGCCGCGACCCGAAGAACCGCGCGCTGTTCATGCAGATCCTGCGCCAGCCGACGGGGCTGACGCACGCCTTCCGGCTGCTGAACTCGACCTCGGTGCTGGGGCGCTACCTCTGGGTGTTCCGGCGCATCGTCGGGCGCATGCAGCACGACCTGTTCCACGTCTACACCGTGGACCAGCACATCCTGATGGTGCTGCGCAACGTGCGCCGCTTCTTCATCCCGGAGCACGCGCACGAGTATCCGTTCTGCAGCCGGCTGGCCGCGCACTGGGACCACCCCGAGCTGCTCTACATCGCGGCGCTGTTCCACGACGTCGCCAAGGGCCGCGGCGGCGACCACTCCGAACTCGGCGCGCTCGAGGTGCGGCGCTTCTGCCGCGACCACGGCCTGTCGCGCCCCGACACGCAGCTCGTCGAGTTCCTCGTGCGCCACCACCTGACGATGAGCCGCATCGCGCAGAAGGAGGACCTGTCGGACAGCGAGGTCATCGCGTCGTTCGCGCGGCTGGTCGGCAACGAGCGCCAGCTGATCGGCCTGTACCTGCTGACGGTGGCCGACATCCGCGGCACCGGCCCGCGCGTCTGGAACGCCTGGAAGGGCAAGCTGCTGGAGGACCTGTTCCGCCTGACGCTGCGTGCGCTCGGCGGCTCGCACCCCAACATCGACGCCGAGATCGAGGCCCGCATGCACGAGGCGCGGCAGATCCTGGCGCTGCACACCGCGCTGCCCGGCACCGAGGAGCCGCTGTGGCGCACGCTGGAGGTCAGCTACTTCGCGCGCCACGAGGCGGCGGACATCGCCTGGCACGCGCGCTCGCTGTGGCGGCACATCGAGACGCGCGAGCCGGTGGTGCGCGCGCGGCCCTCGTCGGTCGGCGACGGGCTGCAGGTGCTGGTCTACTCGCCCGACCGGCCCGACCTGTTCGCGCGCATCTGCGGCTACTTCGACGGCGCCGGCTTCAGCATCCTGGACGCGAAGATCCACACCACGCGCGCCGGCTTCGCGCTCGACACCTTCCAGGTCGTCAGCACGCGGCTGGCCGACACCAGCCCGGCGGCCTACCGCGACCTGATCGCGCTGGTCGAGAACCAGGCCGCGGCGGCGCTGGCCTCCGACGGCCCGCTGCCGCAGCCGAGCCAGGGCCGCGTCTCGCGCCGCGTGCGCTCGTTCCCGGTCGTGCCGCGCGTGACGCTGGCGCCCGACGAACGCGCCCAGCGCTGGCTGCTGACGGTCTCGGCCAGCGACCGCTCGGGCCTGCTGTACGCCATCGCCCGCGTGCTGGCACGGCACCACATCAACCTGCAGCTCGCCAAGATCACGACGCTGGGCGAACGCGTGGAAGACACCTTCCTCGTCGACGGCCCGGCGCTGCAGCAGCCGCGCACGCAGCTGCGCATCGAGAGCGAGCTGCTCGACGCGGTCGCGGCCCCGGCATGACGTCCCGCCACGCCGCCGCCGGCCGCGCCGGCCCGCCATGAGCCTGCGCCGCATCAGCGCCGCCGAGGCCATCGCCCGGCTGGGCGAGTTCAGCGCCGTTGTCGACGCGCGCAGCGAGTCCGAGTACGCCGAGGACCGCCTGCCCGGCGCCGTCAACTGGCCGTCGCTGAACGACGCCGAACGCGCCAGCATCGGCACCGAATACAAGCAGGTGTCGCCGTTCGCGGCACGCAGGCGCGGCGCGATCCTGGTCGCCCGCAACGTCGCCGGCCACGTCGAGCGCGAACTGCTCGACAAGGACCGCGAGTGGCGGCCGCTGGTCTACTGCTGGCGCGGCGGCCACCGCTCGGGCGCGCTGGCGCTGGTGCTCGACCAGATCGGCTTCTCGGTCAACGTGATCGAAGGCGGTTACCGCGAGTTCCGCCGGGCCGTCGTCGCCGACCTCGAGACCCTGCCCGCTCGGTTCACGCTGCAGGTCGTCGCCGGCCCGACCGGTTCGGGCAAGAGCCGGCTGCTCGGCGCGCTGGCCGCGGCCGGCGCCCAGGTGCTGGACCTGGAGGCGCTGGCCGCGCACCGCGGCTCGGTGCTGGGCCCGCTGCCCGACCAGGCGCAGCCCTCGCAGAAGGCCTTCGAGACCCGGATCTGGCAGCAGCTGCGCGCCTTCGACCCGGCGCGCCCGGTCTTCGTCGAGGCCGAAAGCCGCACGATCGGCCGGCTGCGGGTGCCCGAGAGCCTGCTCGAGCGCCTGCGCGGCGCACCCTGCCTGGCGGTCGAGATGCCGCTGGAGGCCCGCGTGCGCCTGCTGATCGAGGACTACGCCCACCTCGTCGCCGACGCCGAGGCGCTGTGTGCGCTGCTGAGCCGTCTGCGCGAGCTGCGTGGCACGGCCACCGTCGAACGCTGGCAGGCGCTGGCACGCGCCGGAGACTTCCCGACGCTGGTACGCGAGCTGCTCGCCGAGCACTACGACCCGATCTACGCGCGCTCGACGGCACGCAACTTCAGCCGCTTCGGCCAGGCCGAGGCCGTGCCGCTGGACGACGGCGAGGCTCCGACGCTCGCGCGTGCGGCGCAGGCGCTGGCGCGACGGACGGTCTGGACGCCGCCCGGGCCGGAAGGCGTCTTGCCGTGAGCGTGACGCCGGCCCTCCTCCGACGGTCGCCGACGCCCTGCGCGCCGCGGTCCGTCGTCACGGCGGCGATCGCCGCGGCCCCGTTGCCGCCCGGTCCCGTCATCACCGTGCCCTGGCTCGCGCAGGCCAGCCGGCACGCCCATCTTCACCTGGTGGACACCACCGGGATGTCGGAGCCTGCCTGATGTTCGGTTACACCGAGGACCAGATCGCGCAGTTCGGGCTGACCTTCGGGGTCGGCGCGTTCATGCTGTACATGGTGTTCATCATCTTCCAGCTCGCGCGCGAATCGAAAGCCGGCAAGTTCGGCGCCTTCGTGCTCTTCCTGGCCCTGGGCTTCGGCCTGGTCGGCTTTGCCGCCAAGGGCCTGATCAAGTATTTCCTCCACGGTGTCGGCGAATGACCGCGAGCACGACCACGATGAACGCCCTGCCGATCCAGCGCCACACCTTGTTCGAGGACGTGCAGGGTGTCGTCACCGGTGCGCTGTTCGTCGCGCTGGCGCTGGTGATGTTCCGCCATGCCGGCATGCTGACCGGCGGCACGGCCGGCATGGCCTTCGTGCTGCACTACGCGACGCACGTGCCGTTCGGCGTCGCCTTCTTCGCGCTGAACCTGCCGTTCTACTGGCTGGCCTGGAAGCGCATGGGCGCGCGCTTCACGATCAAGACCTTCTGCGCGGTGGCGCTGCTGTCGGTGCTGGCGGAGGTGCTGCCGCACTGGGTGGTGCTGCAGTCGGTCGAGCCGCTGTTCGCGGCGATCGGCGGCGGCCTGCTGATGGGCACCGGGCTGCTGATCCTGTTCCGCCACAAGGCCAGCCTGGGCGGCATCAACGTGCTGGTGCTGTGGCTGCAGGAAAAACGCGGCTGGCGCGCTGGCAAGATCCAGATGGTGCTGGACGTGAGCATCCTGCTGACCGCGATCCCCTGGGTGGGCGGGTGGCAGCTCGTGCTGTCGGTGATCGGTGCCGTCGCGCTGAACTTCTCGCTGGCGGTGAACCACCGCCCCGGCCGCTACGCCGCGGTCTGACGCGAGAATCTGAATGGAGCCCCCTCCCGGAGGGGCCCCGGGAGTCCACGCCTCCCGCAGGTCGAGCGACGCTCAACCCATGTGCAAGCCGCCGTTGCAGGAGAAGTCCGCTCCGGTCGTGAAGCCCGAATCCGGCCCCGCCAGCCAGGCGACGACCGAGCCGATCTCCTCGGGCGTGCCCAGGCGCTTGACGGGGATCGTCGCGACGATCTTCTCCAGGATCTCGGGCTTGATCGCGCGGACCATCTCGGTGCCGATGTAGCCCGGGCTGACGGTGTTGACCGTCACGCCCTTGGCCGCCAGCTCCTGCGCCAGGGCCATCGTGAAGCCGTGCATGCCGGCCTTGGCCGCCGAGTAGTTGGTCTGGCCGGCCTGGCCCTTCTCGCCGTTGACCGAGCTGATCTGGATGATCCGGCCCCAGCCGCGCTCGACCATGTCGGGCACCACCTGCTTGGTGACGTTGAACATGCTGTTCAGGTTGGTGTCGATGACGGCGTGCCAGTCTTCGGGCGACATCTTCAGGAACATGCGGTCGCGCGTGATGCCGGCGTTGTTGACCAGCACGTCGATCGGCCCGTGTTCGGCCTTGGCCTTGCCGAAGGCCTCGACCGTCGACTCCCAGTCGGCGACGTTGCCCACCGAGGCGTGGAACTCGTAACCCAGCGCGGTCTGCTCGTCGAGCCAGCGGCGGAAGTCGCGATTCGGGCCGCAGCCGGCGATGACCTTGAAGCCTTCGCGGGCCAGCCGCTGGCAGATCGCCGTGCCGATGCCCCCCATCCCACCCGTGACGTACGCAACCTTCTGTGCCATGAACTGTCTCCTTTGAACCGTTCCGAACTGTTCCGTCGAATCCTGGCGGCGCGGGCAGGCCCGCGCCATCGGCAACGACACTAGCGCCTCCCCTGCGTGGGGGGCACGACGTGCCGGCTCAGCGCTCCACCGTCAGCGCCACGCCCATGCCGCCGCCGATGCACAGCGAGGCGATGCCGCGGCGGGCGCCGCGCCGGCGCATCTCGTGCAGCAGCGTGACGAGGATGCGGCAGCCCGAGGCGCCGATCGGGTGACCGATGGCGATCGCGCCGCCGTTGACGTTGACCTTCTCGGTGTCCCAGCCCATCTGCTGGTGCACCGCGCAGGCCTGGGCCGCGAAGGCCTCGTTGATCTCGAGCAGGTCGAGGTCGGCGGCCTTCCAGCCGGCGCGCTCCAGCGCCTTGCGCGAGGCCGGCACCGGACCCATGCCCATCGTCGCCGGGTCCAGGCCGGCGCTGGCGTAGCTGGCGATGCGCGCCAGCGGCTGCAGCCCCAGGCGCTCGGCGCGGGCGGCGGTCATCAGCATCACCGCCGCGGCGCCGTCGTTGAGGCCCGAGGCGTTGCCGGCGGTCACCGAGCCGGCCTTGTCGAAGGCCGGACGCAGGCCGGCCAGCGCCTCGGCGCTGGTCTTGCGGTTGATGTACTCGTCGGCGTCGAAGACGATCGGGTCGCCCTTCTTCTGCGGCAGCACGATCGGCACGATCTCGTCCTTGAAGCGCCCGGCGTCCTGCGCCGCGGCGGCCTTGCGCTGCGAGGCCAGCGCAAGCGCATCCTGGGCCTCGCGCGTGATGCCGTAGTGGCGCGCGACGTTCTCCGCCGTGATGCCCATGTGGTATTGGTTGTACACGTCCCACAGGCCGTCGACGATCATCGTGTCGACCATCTTCCAGTCGCCCATGCGCTGGCCGTCGCGCGAGCCCGGCAGCACGTGCGGCGAGGCGCTCATGTTCTCCTGGCCGCCGGCGATGACGACCTCGGTGTCGCCGTCGCGCAGCGCCTGCACGCCCAGCATCACCGCCTTCAGCCCCGAGCCGCAGACCTTGTTGATCGTGTAGGCCGGCACGGCGTTCGGCAGGCCGGCCTTGATGACCGCCTGGCGCGCCGGGTTCTGGCCGCAGCCGGCCTGCAGCACCTGGCCGAGGATGACCTCGCCGATCTGGCCGCCTTCCACCCCGCTGCGCTCCAGCAGCGCGCGGATCACGGCCGCGCCCAGCTCGGATGCCGGCGTGCGGGCCAGCGAACCGCCGAACTTGCCGACGGCGGTGCGGGCGGCGGCGACGATGACGATGTCGGTGCTCATGGGTCTCCTCTGGTTGGGGGAAATCAGGCCTTGGCCTTGACGTAGCGGCCCGGCGCCGGCTCGATGGCCTTGTGGCGCCGGCTGCCCGGAGTCTTGGGTGCCGCCACCTGACGCCCGGCGTGGCCGGCGAGCCAGCGGCTCCAGACCGGCCACCAGCTGCCCGGGTGTTCGGTGGCGCCGGCGAACCACTCGTCGGCGGTCGCCGCATTGGTGCCGTTCAGCCAGTGGCTGCGTTTGCCCTTGGCCGGCGGGTTGATGACGCCGGCGATGTGGCCCGAGGCACCGAGCACGAACGTGCTGTCGCCGCCGAGCAGCGGCACCGATGCGTAGGCCGCCTTCCACGGCACGATGTGGTCCTCGCGCGAGCCGTAGACGAAAGTCGGCACGTCGATCGCGCCCAGGTCGACCGCCTCGCCGCAGACCGTCAGCGCGCCGGGCCGCTTCAGCTCGTTCTGCAGGTACATGTGGCGCAGGTACCAGCAGTACATCGGCCCGGGCAGGTTGGTCGAGTCGCTGTTCCAGTACAGCAGGTCGAAGGGCGGCGGCGTCTCGCCCTTCAGGTAGTTGCCGACGACGTAGTTCCAGACCAGGTCGTTCGGGCGCAGGAAGCTGAAGGTCGTGGCCAGCTCCTGGCCCTTCAGCAGCCCGGGGCCGCCGGGCGCGTCGGCGCCGATCGTCATCTCGCGCCACTGCACGCCGGCCTCGTCGACGAAGAGGTCCAGCACGCCGGTGTCGCTGAAGTCCAGCAGCGTCGTCAGCAGCGTCATCGACTGCGCCGGGCGCTCGCCGCGGGCCGCCAGCACCGCCAGCGCGGTGGCGAGGATGGTGCCGCCGACACAGAAGCCCAGCGTGTTGATCGTCTCCGAGCGCGTGATCTCGCGCACGACGCGGATCGCCTCGATCGGCCCGCGCTCGATGTAGTCGTCCCAGCCGAGGTGGCGCGCCGAGGCGTCGGGGTTGCGCCAGCTCATCACGAAGGTGCGGTGGCCCTGCTCGACGGTGTAGCGGATCACCGAGTTCTCGGGCTGCAGGTCGAGGATGTAGTACTTGTTGATGCACGGCGGCACGAACAGCATCGGCCGCTGGTGCACGGTGGCCGTCAGCGGCCGGTATTCGATCAGCTGGAAGAGATCGTTCTCGAAGACAACCGCGCCTTCGGTCGTCGCGACGTTGCGGCCGACCTCGAACAGCGTCTCGTCGGTCTGCGAGACGTGGCCCTTGGCGAGGTCCTCGACGAGCTGGCGCACGCCGGTGGCGATGCTCTGGCCCTGGCTCTCCAGCGCCTTGCGCAGCGCCTCGGGGTTGAAGGCCAGATAGTTGCTCGGGCTGGCCGCCTCGACCCACTGCTGCACCGCGAAGCGCACACGCTCGCGTGCCTTGGCATCGCCCTGCACCGCGTCGGCCATGCGCTGCAGCGTGCGCGCGTTCAGCAGGTACATCTCGGCGACGTAGGCCGCGCCGGGGTTCTGCGTCCAGTCGGCGGCGGCGAAGCGTCGGTCACCCGTGGCCGGTGGCGGCGCGGTCTCGCGGCCGGCACGCTGCAGCGACGCGGTCCAGAGTTCGGTCGCGGCCTTCAGGTAGTCCGCCTGGATCGCCGCCAGCGTCTCCTGCGGAACCCGCAGTCCCGACATCGACTTCAGCATCTCACCCACGGCGGCGCCGAATGCCGCGGCCTGCGTGCCGTCGGCGGCCGGCAAGCTGCGCTTGCTCGTCATCGTCTGTCTCCTCGCTGGCGGTGCGGCCGGGGTCGGCGTGACCCGTGACGCGCAACGGTTGTAGGCCGGCCGGCTTACCTCGGCTTGACGCGCACCGCGATACTCACGTCCCGCAACACACTCACTCCGATGTACATCGTCGCCATCGCCTGGATCTACGTCGTGCTGATGATGGCACTGGCCGAAGCGCTGTCGGTGCACGGCAGCGTGCTCGGCGCCATCGTCACCTTCACGATGTACGGCGTGCTGCCGCTCGCCATCGTGCTCTACATCATGGGCACGCCAGCTCGGCGCCGCGCACGCCGCGCCGCCGAGGCCTCAGCCGCGACGCCAGACGGCGGCGGCCATGCGGCCGGTGATCCGGTCGCGACGGAACGAAAAGAACCGTGAACCGTCCTCGACGGTGCACCAGGCGCCGCCGCTGACACGCTCGACACCGATCGCTGACAGCCGCCGGCGCGCCAGCCCGGGCAGGTCGGCCAGCCAGCGGCGCTCGCCGTCGGCACGACGCCGTGGACGGAACAGCGCCGGGGCATCGGCCGGCGGCTCGGCGGCCGGGTCGCCGCCGAAGGCCTCGACGACGTCCTGCCCGACCTCGAACTGGCGCGGCCCGATGCAGGGCCCGAGCCAGGCGAGCAGATCCCGCGGCGCGGCGCCGGTGGCGTCGCACAGCGCCGCGGCGGTGGCCTCGACGACGCCGCCGGCCAGGCCGCGCCAGCCCGCATGCGCCGCTCCGACGCCTCGCCCGTCGGCCGTGCACAGCAGCACCGGCAGGCAGTCGGCCACGAGCACCGTGCAGGCGACGCCGACGGCCGTCGTCACGCTGGCGTCGGCCTTGGCGAGCAGATCCGAGGGCTCGTCGCCACGCAGCCGCACGACCGCCGCGCCGTGCACCTGGTCGAGGTAGACCGGGCGCGCACCGAGCGCTGCCGCGAAGCGGCGCTGGTTCTCCTGCACCGACCCGGGCGCGTCGACGGCGTCGCCGCGCAGGGCCGGCGGGCGCAGGTTCAGGCTGTCGAAGGGTGCGGCGCTGATGCCGCCCTGGCGCGTGCTGAACGCGGCGCCGACGCCCTCGGGCGCCGGCCACTCGGGATGCAGCAGCATCGCCTCAGGCCTCGGCGTCGGGGCAGCGCGACGCCTGCGTGTCGGCGAAGGCCGGCAGCGCCATGCAGGTGTCGAAAACCCGGCGCACGTTCGGCACGTGCTCGAGGCGGCAGCCGAAGCGCTGCGCGTTCACCACCTGCGGCACCAGCAGGCAGTCGGCCAGCGTCGGTGCATCGCCGTGGCAGAAGGTCGAAGGCTGCGCCGCGAGCTGGCGCTCGACGGTCTCCAGCCCGGTCTCGACCCAGTGCCGATACCAGCGGTTCTTGTCGTCCTCGGAGACCTTCAGGTCGCGCACCAGGAAACGCAGCACGCGCAGGTTGTTCAGCGGGTGAACCTCGCAGGCGATGTCGTAGGCCAGCGAGCGCACGCGGGCCCGGCCCACGGGGTCGGCCGGCAGCAGCGGTGGTGCGGGATGCGTCTCGTCGAGGTACTCGATGATCGCCAGCGACTGCGTGATCACCGCGTCGCCGTCGCGCAGCAGCGGCACCAGCCGAGCCGCCGAGACGGCGGCATACGACTCCTGGAACTGCTCGTCGCGGCGCAGGTGCACCGGCTTGTAGTCGTACTCCAGCCCCTTCAGCGCGAGCGCGATGCGCACCCGCCACGAGGCCGACGAACGGAAGTAGTTGTAGAGCTCCATGCTCACCTCACGGCCACGCGCAGGGTGCCGAGGCCCTCGATGGCCCCGTCCATCACGTCGCCCGGCACCACGGCCCCCACGCCTGCCGGCGTGCCGGTGAAGATCAGGTCGCCGGCTTGCAGTTGCCATGCGCGGCTGAGCTGTTCGATCGTCTCGGCAATGCTCCAGATCAGGTCGGACAGATCGCCCTTCTGCCGCGGCTGGCCGTTGACGGCGAGCGTGATCGCGCCGCGTTCGAGCGTCCCGCAGCGTGTGCGCGGCACCAGCGGGCCGATCGGCGCCGACTGCTCGAAGGCCTTGCCGATCTCCCAGGGCCGGCCCTGCTTCTTCATCTCGTTCTGCAGGTCGCGGCGCGTCATGTCCAGACCGACGGCATAGCCCCAGATGCAGTCGGCGGCCTCGGCCGCCGGGATGTCGCGACCGCCGCGGCCGAGCGCGACGACGAGCTCGATCTCGTGGTGCAGATTCTTCGTCAGCGACGGATAGTCCATCGTGCCGGTCTCGCCGTCGGCCACCGGCAGCAGCGCATCGGCCGGCTTCATGAAGAAGAACGGCGCTTCGCGGCCGCTGTGGCCCATCTCCTGCGCGTGTTCGGCGTAGTTGCGGCCGACGCAGAAGATGCGCCGCACCGGGAACGCGCCGCCGCCGGCCACCGGCAGCAGGACGGGAGCGGGAGCAGGCAGGACGAGTTGCATATCCAGGATCAAGACGGTGGGCGATGAAACGATGATGCCACGCGCCGCCGCTACACTGCCGCCATGTTCGAGCCCCGCCGCATCCGCCATTGCCGGGCCTGCGGCCAGCCCGCCCGCTACGAGGTGCCGGCCGAGGACACGCGCGAGCGCGCGATCTGCACCGCCTGCGGCGAGATCCACTACGAGAACCCGATCAACGTCGTCGGCACCGTGCCCGTCTGGAGTGACCAGGTGCTGCTGTGCCGGCGCAACATCGAGCCGCGCCGCGGCCTCTGGACGCTGCCGGCCGGATTCCTCGAGCTCGGCGAGAGCACGGCCGAGGGCGCGATGCGCGAGACCGACGAGGAAGCCGGCGCGCGCATCGAGCTCGGTGCGCTGTTCACGGTGCTGAACGTCGTCAGCGCCGGCCAGGTGCATTTCTTCTACCTCGCGCGGCTGCACGACACGCGCTTCGCGCCCGGCCCTGAGACGATCGAGGCGCGGCTGTTCCGCGAGCACGAACTGCCCTGGGACGAACTCGCGTTCCGCACCGTGCGCGAGACCTTGCGCCTGTATTTCGCCGACCGCGCCCGCGGCCGCTTCGAGGTGCACGCCGGCGACATCCGCTGAGACGCGCCGGCCGGCGCTCAGCCCGCTGCTCGGCCCGCCGTCCGCACCGCCGGACCGGTGGCCGCGTCGAAGCCCAGGTCGAACAGCGTGCGCAGGTCAGCCGCGTCGTCGACGCCTTCGGCCACCAGCGACAGCCCCATCGCATGGGCCAGCGCCGCCAGCCCGGCGGCGAACTCGCGCACCGCTGCATCGGCGGCGCTGCCGCGCACGAAGCAGGCCTCGATGCGCACATGGTCCAGCCCGAGGTCGGCCCAGCGCACGAAGGCCTGCGTCGAGGCCCCCGCGTGCTCGACGCCGACACGCACCCCGGCGGCCCGCCAGGCACGCGCGGCTTCGCCCAGCCTCGACAGCGCACGTTCGAGCCAGACCCCGTCGCCGACGTCGATCAGCAGCCGGCGCGCAGCCTCCGGTTCGGCCAGCAGGCGCTGCTCGACTTCGGCGATGAAGCCGGGCGTGCCCAGCGACGCGGCACCGACGTGCACGCAGCGCGCGCGCCCGTCGCGCGAGCAGGCCAGCAGCGCAAGCTCGATCGCCGACAGGTCCACACGCGGCAGCAGGCGCGAGCGCGAGGCCATCGCCAGCCAGCGCTGCGCCTCGCGGAACGGGCCGCCGGCCTCGAGCTGCAGGCGCAGCGGGCACTCCAGGTGCAGCACCTGGCCGTGGCGGTCGCAGACCGGGAACTCGGCCAGCCGCGCGCGGCCGTCGTGCAGCGCCTCGGCGATCCGGTCGCGCCAGACCTGCTCGCCCTGCACACCGTCACCGGCGGCGTGGATCTCGATGCTGAACGGCCCGGCGGCCTCGGCCTGGGCGAGCGCCAGGCCGGCGGCGGCCATCGCGTCGCCGGACTCGCCGCTGCGAAGGCCGTCGGCAGCACCGATGACGATCTCGATGCCGCCCGGGCCGGCGGCCGGGGTGGCACGCAAGGCCTGCAGCAGCGTTCGGGCGGTTTCGTCGGCGACGCCGGCCGCCGGCAGGCACAGCGCGAAGTCGGTTTCGTTCAAGCGCCCGGCAAACGCCCCGTGCACGCGCCTCGGGTATGCGTCCAGCGCCTCGGCGACGAGCGCCAGGCGCCGCTCCAGCGGGTCGTCGCCGAGGCGCAGCCCCAGCGGCCCGAGATTCAGCGCCCGCAGCAGCAGCAGCGAACACTCCGGCGCCGCGCCCTGCCCCAGCACACCGGCCAGGCGGCCGAGGAAATGGCGGCGGTTGGGCAGCCCCGTGACGGGATCGGTGTGGGCACGCAGCCGCAAGGCCTCGACCTGCGCCGCCGCCGGCCGCGGATCGGCGTGAGCAGGCGGTTTCGGCAGGTCGGCCACGGCGTCACGCCGCGCCGCGTACCAGGACGCCAGGCGACGGCGCAGCAGGTCGGTCATCGAGTCGGGAAGCTGCGACACGATCGGGCACTCCGCTTCGGCGCCGGACATGCGGCGCACGCCCAGCATGCCAGCAGCTTCGTCAGCGCAGGCGCAGGACTTGAGGCATGCACCGCAAAAGCGTGGCAAAACACTTCAATTCGCAGATGCGAATCATTTGCATTCGCTGCATTTGCCTGCCAATGACGTCCATTCACGACGTAAAGCCGACCGACATGCGATCTATGTCAGCCGAATAAGCTCATGATGCGTTAACGTCCAGGGTGTCCACTCAACCGCGCGCCGACGCGATGGGTGACCTGAATCGACTTTCCTTTCGGAGACCGCGAATGACCTCTCGTCGTGAATTCATCCAGATCGTCCCGCTCGCCGGCGCCGCGCTGCTGACTGGCCGCAGCGCCATGGCCGCCCCGGTGGACGAGAAGGACCCGCAAGCCGTTGCCCTGGGCTACGTCTCGGACGCCGCCAAGGCCGACAAGGCCAAGTACAAGCAGTTCGTCGCCGGTTCGCACTGCGGCAACTGCGCGCTGTTCCAAGGCAAGGCGACCGACCCCGTCGGCGGCTGCCCGCTGTTCGCCGGCAAGCAAGTCGCGAACAAGGGCTGGTGCTCGGCCTGGGCCAAGAAGGCCTGAGGAAACCCGATCGCCCGCGCCACCGACGCGGGCCGGTGTTTCACCCCTGAAGAGGGCTCCCGCGGGAGCCCTCTTTCTTTTGCGTGACGCGCCGTCAGCGGCGCGCCGGCGGCAGGTCGGTGCAGCTGCCGTGTGCCGCCTCGGCGGCCAGGCCCAGCGACTCGCCCAGCGTCGGATGCGGGTGGATCGTGCGGCCGATGTCGACCTCGTCGGCGCCCATCTCGATGGCCAACGCGACCTCGCCGATCATGTCGCCGGCATGCGTGCCGACGATGCCGCCGCCCAGGATGCGATGCGTCTGGGCGTCGAACAGCAGCTTGGTGAAGCCTTCGTCGCGGCCGTTGGCAATCGCCCGGCCAGAAGCCGACCACGGGAACAGGCCCTTCTTGACGGCCACCCCGCGCGCCTTGGCGTCGTCCTCGGTCAGGCCGACCCAGGCGACCTCGGGGTCGGTGTAGGCCACACCCGGGATGACGCGGGCGTCGAAACGCGCCTTGTCGTCGCCGGCGGCGACCTCGGCCGCGACGTGGCCTTCGTGCACCGCCTTGTGCGCCAGCATCGGCTGGCCGACCAGGTCGCCGATCGCGAAGATGTGCGGCACGCTGGTGCGCATCTGCACGTCCACCGGCACGAAGCCGCGTTCGTCGACCTTGACGCCGGCACGCTCGGCGCCGATCGAACGCCCGTTCGGGCGCCGGCCCACGGCCTGCAGCACGAGGTCGTAGAGACCGTCGCTGCGGCCGCCGTCGGCAGCCTCGAACTGCACGCGGATGCCGTCGGCGGTGGCTTCGGCGCCGACCGTCTTCGTCTTCAGCATCAGCCGGTCGAAGCGGTGGGCGTTCATCTTCTGCCAGACCTTGACAAGGTCGCGGTCTGCACCGGCCATCAGACCGTCGAGCATCTCGACGACGTCCAGGCGCGCGCCCAGCGTCGAATAGACGGTGCCCATCTCCAGACCGATGATGCCGCCGCCGATGACGAGCATCTTCTTCGGCCTCTGGCGCAACTGCAGCGCACCGGTGGAGGTGACGATGCGCTCGTCGTCGGGCAGGAAGGGCAGCTTCACCGCCTCGGAGCCGGCGGCGATGATCGCTTGGGCGAAGCGGATCGTCTGCGTACCACCGGCCGAGAGCTCCACGGCCAGCTCGTGCGGCCCGGCAAAGGCGCCGACGCCCTGCACCACCGTCACCTTGCGCATCTTGGCCATCGCGGCCAGCCCGCCGGTGAGCTTGGAGACGACCTTCTGCTTGTGCGCACGCAGCTGATCGAGGTCGATCTGCGGCGCGCCGAAGCTGACGCCGGCGGCTGCCAGGTGCGCCGCTTCGTCGACGACCGCGGCGACGTGCAGCAGCGCCTTGCTCGGGATGCAGCCGACGTTCAGGCAGACGCCGCCCAGCGTCGGGTAACGCTCGACGAGCACGACCTTCATCCCCAGGTCGGCGCCGCGGAAGGCGGCCGAATAACCGCCCGGGCCGCCGCCCAGCACCAGCAGGTCGCAGTCGTAGGCGCCGCCGGACGCGGCGGCCGCCGGGGCCGGCACGGGCGCTGCAGGCTGCGGGGCGGGCGCGGCAGGAGCCAGGGTCGCCGGAGCGGGCGCCGCCGACTCGGCGGTCTCGATGCTCGCCAGGACCGAACCCTGGCGGACCTTGTCGCCGACCTTCACGGTCAGGCTCTGCAGCACGCCGGCGTGCGGCGACGGGATCTCCATCGACGCCTTGTCGCTCTCGACGGTGATCAGGCTCTGCTCGGCCTTGATCGTGTCGCCGGGTGCGACCAGCACTTCGATGACGGCGACCTCGTTGAAGTCGCCGATGTCGGGAACACGGATCTCGATGACGGCCATCGTCGTGCTCCCTTACAGCATCACGCGGCGGAAGTCCGCCAGCACCGACGCCAGGAAGGCGTTGAAACGCGCCGCCGCGGCGCCGTCGATGACGCGGTGGTCCCAGCTCAGCGACAGCGGCAGCATCAGGCGCGGCACGAACTCGCGGCCGTTCCACTGCGGCTTCATCGTGCTGCGGCAGACGCCGAGGATCGCGACCTCGGGCGCGTTGATGATCGGCGTGAAGTAGGTGCCGCCGATGCCGCCCAGCGAGCTGATCGAGAAGCAGCCGCCGGACATCTCGGCCGGCGTCAGCTTGCCGTCGCGGGCCTTTTTCGCCAGCTCGGCCATCTCGCGGCTGATCTGCAGGATGCCCTTGGAGTCGACGTCGCGAATCACCGGCACGACCAGCCCGTTGGGCGTGTCGGCGGCGAAGCCGATGTGCACGTACTTCTTCAGCACCAGCTCGTCGCCGTCGAGCGACGCGTTGAACTCGGGGAACTGCTTCAGTGCCGCGGCGCAGGCCTTGATCAGGAAGGCCAGCATCGTGACCTTGACGCCCGACTTCTCGTTCTCCTTGTTCAGCTGGACACGCAGCGCCTCCAGCTCGGTGATGTCCGCGTCCTCGTGGTTGGTGACGTGCGGGATCAGCACCCAGTTGCGGTGCAGATTGGCGCCGCTGATCTTCTTGATCCGCGACAGCGGCTGGCGCTCGACCTCGCCGAACTTGCCGAAGTCGACCTGCGGCCAGGGCAGCAGGCCGGGCAGCGTGCCGCCGGCCGCGGCCGGCGCTGCGGCCGGCGCCTTGGCCTTCTGAGCGCTGGTCTGGGCCTCGCCGGCCATCACGCCCTTGACGAAGGACTGCACGTCCTCCTGGGTGATGCGGCCCTTGGGCCCGCTGCCCTTGATCTCCTCGAGCGGCACGCCGAGCTCACGCGCGTAACGCCGGATCGACGGCGAGGCGTGCGGCAGCGCGGCCGAGACCGGCGCCGTCGGGT
>NZ_AEWG01000075.1 GCF_000190375.1 Rubrivivax benzoatilyticus JA2 = ATCC BAA-35 | reverse complement strand
GGGGGCCTCGGCGCCGCAGGCCTGCAGCCCGAGGCTGAACTTGGCCGAGGCCGCGCCGCGCAGCGCGGCGCAGGTCTCGGCGTCGAGTTCCGGCGTGGCCGCCAAGCTCGCGCTGCAGGCCAGCGTCAGCGCTGCGGCGCAAAAAAAACGGATGCCGGACTGATCCGGGGGCACAGGCCTCACGGCGTCGCACATGACCTCCTCTGACGGCTTATGACGGCTCTTCTGGTGCGCGGCGCGATGCTCCCGGGACTTCGTGACGGCGGTCACATCGAACTCGTCCATTCGGTATCCGTCTGTGCCATCCGCTAGGTCCGCCCTTTCATATGGGAGCGGCCGGCATCCCTAGGAAACAGGCCGTTGCACCCGAGGTGTCAACCGCAGCGGGTCGGGCCGAGGATCGCGTCTGCCATCCAGAGGAGGACGCGCCCGCCCATGGCCGACAAGAACGACGGCGGCGACAAGACCGAGAAGCCGACCCCGAAGAAGCTGCAGGACGCACGCCGCAAGGGCCAGGTGTCCAAGAGCCGCGACCTGTCGAGCACCGTGCCGCTGCTGGCCTGGCTGGCGGTCGTCGTGCTGGGTTCGGCCTACGCCGGGCGCGAACTGGGTGCGCTGGCCGACGCGGCGCTGGCCAGCATCGGCCGGCCTTTCGAGGTCGCGGCGCCGGCGCTGGGCGAACTGGCCTGGCGCACCACGCTGTGGCTGAGCGCGCTGGCGCTGCTGCCGGCGGCGGCGCTGGGCGTGCTCGTCGAGTTCCTACAGGCCGGCCCGGTGTTCAGCGCCGAGCGGCTCAAGCCCAAGGCCGAGCACCTGAACCCGGTCGAAGGCATCAAACGCATGTTCGGCCTGGACAACCTCGTCGAGCTCGCCAAGTCGCTGGCCAAGTGCGTGCTGCTGCTGGCCATCGGCGCGCTGGTGCTGCGCGGCGTTCTGGCCGACAGCGCGCGGCTGCTGCAGGCGCCGGCCGGCGTTGGGGCCGTCGGCACGCTGCTGCTGGAGGTGACGCGCCAGGCACTGACCTGGACGCTCGTCGCCTTCGTGCTCGTCGCCGCGCTGGACATGGCCTGGCAGCGCCATTCGTTCACGAAGAAGCTGCGCATGAGCCTGCGCGACATCAAGCAGGAGACCAAGGAAAGCGAAGGCGACCCGCAGGTGCGCCAGCAGCGCCGCCAGGCCCACCAGGAATGGTCGCAGCGCAACGCGCAGCAGGCTGCGCGCCAGGCCAACGTGCTGGTCGTCAACCCGACGCACGTCGCGATCGCGATCGACTACGACCGCGACACCTGCCCGGTGCCGACGATCAGCGCCAAGGGCGAGGACCACGTCGCCCGCGCGATGCGCGAAGCCGCCGAGGAGGCCGGCGTGCCCATCGTGCGCAACGTGCCGCTGGCGCGCGACCTGCTCGGCCGCGGCGAGGTCGGCCAGTTGGTGCCGGCGGACCTGTTCGACGTCGTCGCCGAGGTCATCCTCTGGGCGCGCGAGGTGCGCCAGGCGATGGAACGCGGCGACGGCCCGCCGGCACGGCCCGCGCCGGGCGAGGACCTGAGTGCCTACGCCGACCGGCCGCCGGCGGCGTCCCGGAAGCCCGCGACATGAGCCCTCCAATGAGCGTGGCGTGGAGCGGGCTGGCCGGCAGCGTGCTCGCGCTGGCCTTCGTGCTAGCGCTGGCGTGGTTCGGGCTGCGCTGGATGCGGCGTTTCGCCCAGCCGCCCGCGGACGCCGGCGCGCCGGAACTGCGGGTGCTGCGCACGCTGGCGCTGGGGCCACGCGAGCGGCTGGTGCTGGTGCGCCATGGCGACGCCGATCTGCTGCTCGGCGTCGGCGCCGACGGCGTGCGCCTGCTGGGCCGGCGCGACGCCGCTGCGTGCGTTCCGCCGCCGCGCTGATATCCCGCGCCCGCGGTCTGCGGCATCATCGGGCCGGCACGACATTCCGGGACTCCCCGTGCAAGCCTACGTTCTGATCGGCAACCCGAACACGCGCAAGTCGACCCTCGTGCGCAGCCTGAGCGGCTGTTTCAATCGCAGCCTGCGGGACATCCAGCCCGTCTCGGGCGCCCCCGCATTCCGGCTCTATGCACGTGCCGGCGCATTGCAGGAAACGCGCACGACGCCGTCCGACTTCGTTCATGAGGTTGCCGGCCGGCGCTGCGCGGCGGTGCTGTTCTGCCTCTGGCCACTGGCCAATCCGGTCGATCCGGCGAACATGCCCGATGCCGGCAGGTATCTCGAACACTTCGAATCGGCGGGCTGGCGCCTGAAGTCGATCGCGGTGCTCGGGCAGAACCCCGGCGGCTGGCGCGGCGCGGCGATGCGCCAGTTCCCCCAGGCGCCGGTCGATCCGGTGAACCTCACGGCGCATCAGCTGCGCGCCCATTTCGGCTGGCTCTGAGGCGCGGCCATTGCGCCGCATTGGCGCGTTTCGTGTTGCGGTCGGCCCCTTGAATCGACGCCCGATCGGCCGGCTTTGGTCGCATGCGAAGCCGCTGCCGTCGGCACGATCCTCTTTCGCATTGCGTTGCCATTTGCCTGTGCGCGGCGAGGTCGGTGTAAACCGTCCTGCGCGCTGCGGCGTTTTCGCGTTATCCTTTTCAACCCGACAAATGACGGAACATCACCGAATGGCCACCAAGAAGAATGCAGCGCCCACGGCGACCTACGCTGAAATCCAGGCGCAGATCGAAAAGCTCAAGGCCGAGGCCGAATCGCTGCGCAAGAAGGAAATCGCCGACGTCGTCGCCGACATCAAGGCGCAGATCGCCGCCTATGGCCTGAGCGCCGCCGATCTGGGCCTGGCGCCCAGGGCCGCGCGCTCGCGCAAGGCCGCCGGCAAGCCGGTTTATGCCGACGGCCAGGGCAACACCTGGGTCGGCCGCGGCAAGCGCCCGGAGTGGATCCGCGCCGCGCTCGCCGCCGGCAAGACGCTGGACGACCTGCGCGTCCAGTGAAGCCTCGGCGGCGCGTTCGTTCGACCGCGCCGCCTCGCTCCGCCGCACGCTGCGCAGCCCGGGACGGGGCATTGCGCCTGGCGGGCGGTGGCTGCATGCTCGTCTCCGCCGGCCATCTCGGCCGTTCCGGAGGCGTCATGGTGGAGCGCGAATGCCGGCGCTGAGGCGCCGATCGCTGCTGATCACGGCTTTCGGCTGGGCGGCGGGCGGCCAGGTGGCCGCCGCCACGCCGGCCACGCCGCTGCGGCTGGTGGTGCCCTTCGCGCCCGGTGGCGGCGTCGACGCCGTGGCGCGTGCGCTGGCCGGCGCGCTGCCCGCGGTGCTGGGCACGCCGGTGAACGTCGAGAACCACCCGGGTGCCAGCGGCACCATCGGCGGCCGCCTCGTGATGGCGGCCCCGCCTGACGGCCGCACGCTGCTGTTTTCTGCCGCCACCCACGTCTTCACGCGCCAGGTCCTGGTGCTGCCGCCCTACGACCCGCAGACCGATTTCGCCGCCGTCGCGCGTTTCGGCCAGGCGCCGTTGCTGCTCGTCGTCGCCCCGGGCCGAGCCGAGCCCGGCCTGCAGGCCCTCGTCGCGGCCATCCGCCGCGAGCCGGGGGTCTGGACCGCCGGCGTGCCCGCGTTCGGTGCTCCCGCACACCTCGCGACGCTGGACTTCCAGCGCCGTGCCGGCCTGCGCCTGAACCTCGTGCCGTACAAGGGCACGCAGCCGGCGCTGATGGACGTTGCCGGCGGCCACGCCGACCTGCTGCTGGATTCGGTGGTGGCGCTGCTGCCGCTGGCACGTGCGGGCCGCGTCAGACCCCTGGCGATCAGCGCGGCCGAACGCAGCCCGCTGCTGCCCGCGGTGCCGACCTTCGCCGAGAGCGGCTTCGCGGGTTTCCAGCACCACTCCTGGTATGGCGTCTGGGCCCCGCGCGACACGCCGGCCGCGCGTGTGCAGGCGCTGGCCGGCGCCATCGGCGCCGCGGCGCGGGCGCTCGAAGACGCCGGCGCGCTGTCCCCGCTGGGGCTCAGCGCGGCGGTGCTCGGCGGCGACGGGTTCCGTCGCTTCGTGGCGCGCGAGGCGGCCGTCGGCGCCGAGCTGCTGCGTGCCTCGGGCTTCCGCGCCGAATAGCGTCAGTCCAGCCAGCGCAGCAGCGTCGTGTACAGCATCGCCGGATCGACCGGCTTGGCGACGTGGTCGTCCATGCCGGCGGCCAGGCAGGCCTCGCGGTCCTCGCCGAAGGCGTTGGCCGTCATCGCGACGATCGGCAGCGTGCGGCCGGCGCGTTCACGGATCGTGCGCGTGGCCGTCAGGCCGTCCATGCCCGGCATCTGCACGTCCATCAGCACGAGGTCGAACGGCGGCGAGCCGCAGGCCAGCTCGACGGCGCGGGCGCCGTCGTCGGCGACCACGACCTCCAGCCCCGCCGACTCGAGCAGCGCCACGGCCACCTCCTGGTTCACCGGGTTGTCCTCGGCCAGCAGCACGCGCCGGCCGGCGGCGCGTGCGCACAGGCGCACGAAGGCCGGTTCCGAGGCATCGGCCGCGGCCTCGGTCCGCGGCGACGAGCGCAGCAGCTGCGCGATCGTGTCGTGCAGCGCCGACGGCGTCAGCGGCTTCATCAGCACCGCCCCGTAACCGGCGTCGCGGGCGCGTTCACGCAGCGCCGGGGCGTCGTGCGCGCTGACGAGCACCGCCGCCGGCCCGGCCCCGCCGGGGGCCGCACGCAGCCGGCGCAGCGTCTCGAAGCCGTCGCAGACCGGCATCACGCAGTCGACGATGAAGAGGTCGTAGCGACGCTGGCCCGCTGCCGCCAGCCGGGCCAGCGCTTGCTCGGCGCCGTCGGCCGTGTCGGCCTGCACGCCCAGCAGCTCCAGCTGCGAGGCGATGGCCTCGCGCGCCTCGGGCAGGTCGTCGACGACCAGCGCCCGCAGCGACGGCGGCAGCGAGCCGGACTCCGGAGGCACGGACTCCGCACGTTCGAGCCAGACGGTCAGCCCGAAGGTGCTGCCCGCGCCGGGGCGGCTGACGGCGTCGGCGCTGCCGCCCATCAGCTCGGCGATGTGGCGCGTCAACGCCAGCCCCAACCCGGTGCCGCCGTGGCGCCGGGTGCTCGAGCTGTCGGCCTGCTCGAAAGCCGTGAACAGGCGGGCCTGCTGCTCCGGCGCGATGCCGATGCCGGTGTCCTGGACCTCGAAGCGCACCTGCAGCCGCTGGCCGTGCTCGCGCAGCAGCGCGGCGCGCAGCCGCACCCAACCGTGTTCGGTGAACTTCACCGCGTTGCCCAGCAGGTTGATCAGGGCCTGCGACAGCAGCCGTGCGTCGCCGCGCAGCCGCGCGGGCAGGTGGTCGGTGTCGAGCACCAGCTCCAGCCCCTTGGCGCGTGCGCTGGCCTCGACGACGTCCAGCGCCCGCGCGATCAGCTCGTCGCGCGAGAAGTCCACCGGGTCCAGCCGCAGCTTGCCGGCCTCGATCTTGGACAGGTCCAGGATGTCGTTGAGGATCTGCAGCAGGTGCGCGGCCGCGCCGTCGACCTTGCGCAGCCGCTCGCGCTGCAGCGGGTCCTGGGTGGCGCGCGAGATCAGGTGCGTCAGGCCGATGATCGCGTTCATCGGCGTGCGGATCTCGTGGCTCATGTTGGCCAGGAAGGCGCTCTTGGCGCGGGTCGCCGCCTCGGCCTGCACGGCGCGCTGCTCGAGCTGCCCGTTGGCCTCGGCCAGGCGCTGCTCGGCCTGCTTGAGCGCGCCGACGTCGGTCAGCACGGCCAGGAAGCCGACCACCTGGCCGTCGATGACACGCGGCACGTAGTGCGCGTACAGCGGCACGGCGCGGCCGTCGGCGCGCACCAGCGTGCGTTCGTACTCCTGGCGTTCGCCGCGCAGCGCGCCTTCGATGAAGGGCCGCGCCCCCTCGTACTGCTCGGCGGGGATCAGCTCGGCGATCGAGCGGCCCAGCAGCTCGGCCTCGCCGCGCGCGAACCAGTCCTGCGCCGCGAGGTTGGCGAAGCGGCAGCGTTCCTCGTGGTCCCAGTACAGCACCACCGCCGGCAGCGTGTCGGCCAGCTCGCGCGTGAAGGCCTCCGCGCGCGCCAGCGCCAGGTTGGCGGCTTCGGCGGCCAGGCGCGCGTCCTGCAGCTCGCTGACGTTGCTGGCGATGAAGTAGAAGCCGGCGATGCGCCCGCGGCGTTTGTCGGGCAGGCGGTAGACCCAGAAGTGGCCGCGCCGCCCGCGCGAGCCCTCGATGTCGAGCCGGGTCTGCACGACCTCGCCGGCGAGCACACGCTCCAGCGCCTCGCGCCGCCGCACCGGGACCTCGGCGCCGAGCACCTCGCCCATCGTGCGGCCCAGCACCGCGTCGCGTTCCAGGCCGTACCAGTCGAGATAGGCCTGGTTGGCGAAACGCAGCCGCAGTGCCCGGTCCCAGTAGGCGACGAGCATCGCCGGCGTCTCGCCGGACAGGCGCGCCAGCGGATGTTCGCCGGGTTCGAAGACGCTGTGGCCGGTGGCCTCCAGCGGCGCGTCCGGCAGCGCGGCATCGGCGCGCAAGGGCCGCAGCATCCAGGCCAGCACCGCGGCGACCAGGGCCGCGGCGCTCAGCAGCAGCAGCGCGAAGCGGCGGTCGGCGTCGCGCCGGCGCTGCTCGGCGCCAGCCTGTGTCGTGTCCTCGAAGTCGCGCCAGGCGGCGGCCAGCGCGCGCAGTGTGCGGCCTTCGTGGGGGGCGGCGAGCGCCGCGTCCAGCGCGGCCGAGAAACGAGCCGCCGGTGCATCGGCCGCGGCACGGCGGCCGAGTTCGAGCAGCTCGTTGCGCGCGCGGTCCAGCCGCTGCGCGACCGCGGCCGGCGCGGTGTCGCCGCTGCCGGCGGCCAGCACCAGCATGCCGGGCTCGACTTCGGCGGCGATCTGGCGCAGCGCGGCGGTCTGGGCGTCGGCGCTGGCCACGGCGCGGTGATGCGCCAGCCAGCCCCAGGCCAGCACGGCGCCGAGCAGCAGCGCGGTGGCGACCAGCGGCAGCACGCGACGGCGGCGGGCGGTGGCCAGCAGCGCCGTGGTCATCGTGCAGGCCGCAGGCGCCCGGCAGGGCCGCGCTGCCGATGGGGGGCCGAACTCGGGCGACAGCGCCCGGGCGTGGTGCGCATGCCCATCGCCGGCTTCTCCTCCTTGTCATGGCGGCAGGTGCCGCGGCGGCAGTCTAAGCCGCCGCGGGCGTCGCGCCGCGGACTTCGGCGTGCCGGGGTGGTGTCCTCGCAACCCCGGCCCCGCACGTTGTGTTCTGGCGCCCGTCCCCGGCGCCTGCCGTCCTGCCGTCCATGGAATTCCTGTATCTGAAGATCCCGTCGACCGACGAAGCGGCCGATGCCCACCATGCCTTGCACGCCGCGCTCGAGCAGACCCTCGCCGAAGCCGGCCAGGGCACGCTGCTCGGCTGGGGCGGCTCGCTCGGTGAGGCTGGCGGCGCCGGCGTTCGGCCGCTGCGTTTCCACCGCATCGACATCGAGGTGCACGAGCTCGCGCCGGCGCGTGCGCTGCTGCAGCGCCGGCTGGACGAGCTCGGTGTCGCGCCGGGCACCGAGCTGCACTACAGCGTCGCGCGCCGGGCGCGGGTCGACGTGCTCGGCGCCTCGGGCTGGGTGCCGCGCGCGCTGCCGGTGCGCTGAACGCCCTAGGCGGCGGCCGCTGCCAGCGCCAGCCAGGCGCGTGCGGCGTGCGGCAGGTAGCCGCCGCGGCGCCAGGCCAGCGCCATGTGCCAGACCAGCGCCGGCTCGGCCAGCGCGAGCACACGCACGCCCGGGCGGCGCCGCGGCTCGGCCATCAGCCGCGGCAGGAAGCCGACGCCGAGCCCGGCGGCGACGAGCTCGACCATGAAGTCGATCTGGCTGGTGCGTGCGACGACGTGCGGCTCGAAGCCGGCGCTGCGCGCCGCGTCGACGAGCATCGGGTTGAGCGCAAAACCGGCTTCGAACAGCACGAAGGGCTGGGCCGCCAGCGCTGCGAAGCCCACCGAGTCGCCGTCGAGCGCCAGCGGCACCGACTCGGCGACCAGCACGCACATCGGCTCTTCGCGCACCGACTGCCAGTCGAAGGCCGCCGAGGTCGGCGCCAGCAGCCCGGCGAGGTCGAGCTCGCCGTCGCTGAGCATCTGCTCCAGGCGTTTGCTGCCGTGTTCGACGAGCTGCACCTCGATGCCGGGATACAGGCTGCGAAAGCGAGCGAACAGCGGCGCGAAGAGCTGGCTGCTGCCGATCGGCGGCAGGCCCAGGCGCAGCAGGCCGCGCTGCAGGCCACGCAGTTCGTCGAGTTCGGCGCGCAGGTCGTCCTGCTCGGCCAGCAGCGCCAGCGCGCGGCGGTAGACGACCTCGCCGGCGTCGGTCAGGCGCGCCGGCTGCACGCCGCGGTCGAGCAGCACGACGCCCAGCTCGTCCTCGAGCTGGCGCACCGCCTTGCTGACCGCCGACTGGGTGGCGAAGACCTGGCGCGCCGCCGGCGAAAAACCGCCCTGGCGCACGACCTCGATGAAGGCGCGCAGGGCGCGCAGCTTGATGTCCATTCCAAAAGGGACTGGAGCGCAGTCCAAACATTCGCTTTCATCATGCTGCGCTGCAACCTAGAGTGCAAGCCATGGATCTCGCACCCGACTGGCATGGCACGACGGTGGCGCTGCGGCGCCGCTGGCGGCGCAGCCGCATCGCCCAGCTGGGCGCGATCGGCGCGGTCTGGGCGGCGGGCGAACTCATCGTGCGCACGACCGGCCTGCCGCTGCCCGGCGGGCTGGTCGGCATGGCGCTGCTGTTCGTGCTGCTGGCCACCGGCGCGGTGCGCGTGGCGAGCTGGCGCCGCGGCGCGAGCTGGCTGATCGCCGAGATGCTGCTGTTCTTCGTGCCGGCGGTGCTGGCGGTGCTGGACCACCCGGAGCTCTTCGGCTGGCTGGGCCTGAAGCTGCTCGTCGTCATCGCCGGCGGCACGCTGGCGGTGATGGCCGCCACCGCGCTGGCCGTCGAGTGCATGCTGCGCCGCGGCGGGGCGCAGCCGTGATGGCGATGTTCTCGGCGTCGGCTGCCGCGGCGGTGCTGCTGTGGTCGGCGCCGACGATCGCCGCCTACGCCGCGGCCAAGGCGCTGCACCGCCGCCATCCGCGCGCCTGGACCCTGCCGCTGGTGCTGGCGCCGGCGGTGCTGCTGCTCGTCGTGCTGGCGCTGCACGGCAGTTATGCCGAGTACCTGCGCGGCACGCACTGGCTGCTGGCGCTGCTGGGGCCGGCGACGGTGGCCTTCGCGGTGCCGGTCTGGGAGCAGCGTGCGCTGCTGCGCCGCCACGCCGCGGCGCTGGCCGTCGGCATGCTCGTCGGCAGCACGGTGTCCATCCTCACCGCCTGGTGGCTGGCGTCCTGGCTGGGTGTCGGTGGCGAGCTGCGGCTGAGCCTGGTGCCGCGTTCGGTCAGCACGCCGTTCGCGATGACGGTCGCCGGCGACATCGGCGGCGTGCCCGACCTGGCGGCGGTGTTCGTCGTCTTCACCGGCGTGCTCGGCGCGACGATCGGCCAGGCGCTGCTGCGCTGGCTGCCGCTGCGTTCGACGCTGGCACGCGGCGCGCTGTTCGGCATGGGCGCGCACGGCGCCGGTGTCGCCCAGGCGCACCGTGTCGGTGCCGAGGAAGGCGCGGTCGCCGGGCTGGTGATGGTGCTGGTCGGGGCGCTGAACGTGCTCGTCGCGCCGGCGCTGGCCTGGGCCCTGCGCTGAGCCCGCCGCGAACGAGGGGGTGAGCGCAGCGCTCCCCGCGCCTCCGGGGATCACGGCCGGACGACGGCTGCGGACAATGTCCCGAACACCCGGAGGGACAACATGCGATCCAAGCTCTTCGCCGCGGCCCTGCTCGCCGCCGCCACCAGCGCCGCGTCGGCGAGCACGCTGACGCTCACCGGCACGGTGCGCGACTTCAACGCCGACGGCATCAACTTCGAAGGAGCGCTGGCCGCCGGCCAGGGTTACGTGCAGTCGACGCTGAGCGGTGCCTCGCCGACGCTCACCGCGCTCGGCCAGTCGGTGATCTCCAACACCGGGGCCGGCGCCTTCGACCTCTGGTACACCCGGCCCACCGCCAGCGCCTCGTACGCGCTGGTGCTCGACGAGACCTCACCCGGCCTCTACACCTATTCGTCGAACAGCTTCTTCCCGATCGACGGCCAGCTGCTGGGCAACGAGGGCCGCGACCACAACTACCACTTCACGTACACGATCTCGACGACGTTCTCGTACCTGAAGGGCGCCGGCCAGGAGTTCACCTTCACCGGCGACGACGACGTCTGGGTGTACTTCGACGATCTGCTGGGCATCGACCTCGGCGGCGTGCACGGCGCGCAGTCGCAGACGGTCAACCTGGATGCGCTGTTCTCTGGCGCCAACGCGCGCGAGTCCGGCACCTACTCGTTCGACTTCTTCTTCGCCGAGCGCCACACGACGCAGTCCAACCTGCAGATCACGACCTCGCTGGTGTTCGACGAGAACCCGCAGGACGTGCCCGAGCCGGGCACGCTGGCGCTCGGGGTGCTGGCCCTGGCGGGCGTCGGCGCCGCGCGCCGCCGTCGCGGCTGAGGCCGGGGCGGCGCCTCAAGCGCCGCTCATGCCGGCGACCAGCGCGCGCACGTTGTACTCGTAGAGCGCGACGAAGCTCGCCGCCGGGCCGCCCGGCGCCGACAGCGCGTCCGAATAGAGCCGGCCGCCGAGGCGCGCGCCGGTCTCGCGCGCGATGCGCTCGACCAGCCGCGGGTCGCTGATGTTCTCGACGAACACCGCGCGCACCTTCTGCTGCCGGATCTGGCGCACCAGCCGGCCGACGGCCGCCGCCGAGGGCTCGCTGTGCGTCGTCCAACCCTGCGGCGCGAGAAACTCGATGCCGTAGGCCGCGCCCAGGTAGCCGAAGGCGTCGTGCGAGGTGATGACGCGGCGCTGCTCGCGCGGCACCGTGTCGACGAGGCGGCGCAGCCGCGTGTCCAGCGTCGCCAGGCGCTCGCCGTAGGCCGCGGCGCGGGCCTCGAACTCGGCGCGGCGCTGCGGCCAGCGCCGCGCCAGTGCGGCGGCGATCGTCGCCACGTAACGCTGTGCGTGGGCCAGGTCCTGCCAGGCGTGCGGGTCGGCGTCGCCGTGGTCGTGGCCATGACCATGGTCGTGGTCGTGGTCGTCGTGCGCCGCGTGGCGCGGCGTGATGCCGGCGCTGGCGACGACGATCTCGCCGCGGTAACCCGAGTTCTTCACCAGCCGCGTCATCCAGCCTTCGAAACCCAGGCCGTTGACGACGACGAGGTCGGCGCCGGCGAGCTTGCGCACGTCGCCCGGGCGCGGCTCCCAGGCGTGGGCGTCGGCGTCGGCGCCGACCAGCGAGCCGACTTCGAAGTCCGCCGGCGCGACCTCGCGCACCAGGTCGGCGAGGATCGAGAAGCTGGCGACGATGCGCCCGCCACGCGGCGCCTGGGCGAAGACGGGGGCGGTGGCGCAGGCCAGCGCGGCGGCGAGCAGCGAACGGCGGGGCAGGGGGGTCATGGTCTCAGCGTTGCAGATGGTGGGCGGCCTGGAAACGCCGCACGAGCACGCCGTCGCGGCGGCCGAGCAGCACCGAACCGAGATAGGCCAGGCCGCAGACGAGCACGATGCACGGACCCGACGGCAGCTCGGCGTGGTAGCTCCAGAGCAGGCCGATCGCACCCGAGGCGGCGCCGATCGCCGCGGCCACGGTGCACATCGCCGCCAGCCCGGCGGCCCAGAAACGCGCCGCGGCAGCCGGCAGCATCATCAGGCCGACGGCCATCAGCGTGCCCAGGGCCTGGAAGGCGCTGACGAGGTTGGCCACCAGCAGCACCAGCAGCAGCGCGTGCACGGTGGCGCCGGGGCCGCCGACGCTGCGCAGGAAGCCCGGGTCGCAGCTTTCCAGCACCAGCGGGCGCCAGGCCAGCGCCAGCGCGAACAGCGTCAGGCTGGCGACGCCGGCGGTCTGCAGCAGCGCCGCGTCGTCGGCGGCGAGCACGCTGCCGAACAGCAGGTGCATCAGGTCGACCTGGCTGCCGCGCCAGGACACCAGCAGCACGCCCAGCGCCAGCGCGATCAGGTAGAAGGCGGCGAAGCTCGCGTCCTCGCGCTGCGGCGTGTTGCGCGTGACGAAGCCGGCGGCCAGCGCGACGATCAGCGCGGCGACGAAACCGCCGGCGCTCATCGCCGGAAACGACAGCCCGGCGATCAGGTAGGCCACCGCCGCGCCCGGCAGCACCGCGTGGGCGAGCGCGTCGCCGGCCAGGCTCATGCGGCGCAGCACCAGCAGGCAGCCGATCGGCGCCGCGCCCAGCGACAGCGCCAGCGTCGCGACCAGCGCGCGGCGCATGAAGCCGAACTCGACGAAGGGTTGCAGCAGCTCGATCACGGCGTGGCCTCCGTGGCGCAGCGCGGCGCATGCGCGTCCCAGGCCTCGGCCATGCGGCGCGCGGCGCCCAGGTGCTCGTCGCTGAGCACCTGCGCCGTCGGGCCCCAGGCGACCTTCTCGCGTGCCAAGAGCAGCGTGTGCTCGAAATGCGCACGCACCTGCTCCAGGTCGTGCAGCACGGCGATCAGCGTGCGGCCCTCGGCCTTCCAGCGCTCCAGCAGCGCCAGCAGGTCGGTGGTGGTGCGTTCGTCCAGCGCGTTGAAGGGCTCGTCGAGCAGGATCAGCGCCGCGTCCTGGACCACCAGGCGCGCGAACAGCACGCGCTGCATCTGGCCCACCGAGAGCTCGCCGATCGGCCGGTCCTCGAAACCTTCGAGGCCGACGGCGTGCAGCGCCTCGTGCACCTGGCGGCGCATCGCCGCGTCGACGACGCCGAAGCAGCCGATGCGCTGCCACAGCCCCATCGCGACGAACTCCTGCACCCGCACCGGGAACGAGCGGTCGATCTCGCCGGCCTGCGGCAGGTAGGCCACCCGCAGCGCCGGGTCGCGCTCGACACGGCCCTGGTAGCGCCGCAGCGTGCCGCCGAGCACGGCCATCAGGCTGCTCTTGCCGGCGCCGTTGGGGCCGACGATCGCGGTGGCGCTGGCGGCCGCGAAGCTGCCGCTCAGGTGGTGCACCGCGGGGTGGCCGCGCCAGGCGACCGTCAGGTCGTGCAGGCGCACGGCGGCGGTCACTGGAGCACCCTTCGGCCCGTCGGCCGGTCCCGCCAGACGGGAACGAGCCCCGGACAAGTCCCGAGGGCTCATGACAGCGCCCACGCGACGGCGGCCCACAGCACGGCGACGATCAGCGCCGCGCCGGCCAGCCGGGTCAGCGCCCCTGCCATCAGCATCGTGTTCTCCGGTCTCAGTTCGGTGCCGCGGCGCAGTCGCTGCAGCGGCCGTACAGCGTCAGTTCGTGGTCCTCGACGCTGAAGCCCGGCGGCGCGAGGTGCGACAGATCGCCGGGGCAGGCATGCACGTCGAAGACACGCTGGCAGCGCGTGCACTGGAAGTGGTGGTGGTGGCGGTGCTCGGCGGCCTCGTAGCGCGGCACCTCGCCGGGCAGCGTCACGGTGCGCAGCAGGCCCTCGTCGACCAGCGCCTTCAGGTTGCGGTAGACGGTGGCGATGCCCAGCCCGGGCGCCGTGCGCTGCGCGCGCTCCAGCACCTCCTGCGGCAGCAGCGGGCGCGCGGCTTCGGCGATCGCGTCGCGGATCGCGGAGCGCTGGCGGGTGTTGCGTTCCATGGAGGGAGGCGGGGAGCAGGGCCTTAATGATATTGCTGTCGCAATATCAAGGCTCGCGACACGGGCATGGGCTAGGCTCGCGGCTCCCGCGAACTCCGAGCCTCCGCCGATGACCCGCCGCCCGACTCCCCCCGCCGTCCCGCCGCGCCGCACCGTGTTCGCTGCCCTGGCCGCCGCCGCGCTGCTGTCGGCCTGCGCCGCCGCGCCGTCCGCGCCGGCGCCTGCCAAGCCGAAGAACGTCATCGTGATGATCAGCGACGGCGCCAGCTGGAACACCTGGGAGATGGCGGCCCACTTCCGCGCCGGCACACGCGCCAACGACCTGCCCGAGTACCAGCTGCTGACCGAGCGCTGGGGCGTCACGACCTTCCCGCTGAACACCTCGACGAAGCCGACGCACGACGCGACGCCGCAGGTGAGCTACGACCCGGCGCGCGCCTGGGACCCGAGCCCGGTGGCCCCGGTGCCGGGCGATGCCTACGCCACCGCGATCGCCGGCTACCAGTACCTGAAGCGCCAGTACACCGACTCGGCCGCCGCCGGCACCGCGCTGGCCTCGGGCAGCAAGACCTACAACAACGCGATCAACGTCGACAACTTCGGCCAGCCGCTGGACTTCGCGACGCGCATCGCACGCGGCGCCGGCAAGGCCACCGGCGTCGTCACCTCGGTGCCGCTGGCGCACGCCACGCCGGCGGCCTTCGGCGCGCGCAACGCCAGTCGCAGCCGCATGACCGAGCTCGCACGCGACATGCTGCGCGACGGCAACCTCGACCTGATCATGGGCGCCGGCCACCCCGAGCACGACGGCAACGGCGCCAGCGTGCTGGGACTGTCGGCCGCCGACTGCGCCGCGCGCACGGCCTGCAGCAAACGCTGGGACGTGCTCGCCGAAGCCGAGTGGCGCGAGCTGCGCGCCGGCACGCTGCGCCCGGCGGGTGCCGAGCGGCCGTGGACGCTGGTCGAGGACCGCACCGACTTCGAGCGCCTGGCCGCCGGCCAGCGCCGTGTCGACGGCCCGCTGGTCGGCATCCCGCGCGTGCGCTGGACGCTGCAGCAGGCGCGCGAGGAGGAGGTGCTGGGTGCCGACCCGGCGCAGCCCAGCGGCGTGCGCCGCATCGCCAACGTGCCCGACTTGGCGACGATGGCCGGCGCCGCGCTGCGCCACCTGGAGCGCGACCCCGACGGCCTGTTCCTGATGATCGAAGGCGGCGCCGTCGACTGGGCGGCGCACGCCAACCAGGCCGGCCGTCTGGTCGAGGAGCAGGCCGAGTTCAACGCCGCGCTGGCCGTCGTCGAAGCCTGGATCGCCGCCCACGGCGGCTGGCAGCAGAACCTGCTGATCGTCACCACCGACCACGGCAACGCGATGCCGATGGGGCCGCAGTCCGACCGCGTCGCCTTCCAGCCGGTGCCCAACGGCGGCGCCGGCGTGCGCCCGGCGCCGCGTTTCTGGAGCGACAACCACACCAACGAACTGGTGCGGCTGTGGGCGCGGGGTGCCGGCGCGGAGCGGTTCGCCGCCCACCAGCGTGGCCGCGACCCGCGTTTCGCCGAGGTCACCGGCCACAACGACGACGGCCGCTACGTCGACAACACCGACGTCTTCCGCGTCGTGAAGGCGGCGCTGGATCGCTGATGCTTGCCGCCGCGCTGCTGCTGGCGGCCGCCGCCGGCGCGGCGCCGATCTGCCGCGACGGCCCGCGCCCCCCGCCGGCGTTCGTCGTCGTCTCGCCGGCGCTGGTCGACGACCCGGCGCGTGGCCTGCAGTGGCAGCGCTGCCCTTGGGGCCAGACCGGCGATGACTGCAGCGACGGCGCGCCGCGCCGACTGAGCGCGATGCAGGCCCAGGATCTGGTCGCACGCCTGGCGCGCGAGGGCTGGCAGGGCCGCCACGACTGGCGGCTGCCGACACGCGCCGAGCTGCGCACGCTGGTCGACGGCCACTGCGTGGACCCGGCGATCGACGGCCGCGTCTTCCCGGCGACACCGCCGCTGTGGTTCTGGAGCGCCGACACCGAGCCGGGCAACGACTACGACGCCTGGGCCGTGGACTTCCGCAGCGGCGACGAGGTGCTCGACGACCGCAACCTGCCCAACGCCGTGCGGCTGGTGCGCCGCCGGGAGGCCGCCGCTCAGTAGTGCGGCGGCAGTTCCTCGCGCAGGCTGCGCCAGGTCGCCGGCTCGGCGGCCGCGCCCTGGCGCTTCAGCTCGAGCAGTTCGCGGGTCAGCAGGTCGATCTGCTGCTGCTGGCGCACGACGACGGCGTCGAGCTTCTCCAGCAGGTCCTCGGTGAAGGCGAGCTTGACCTCGAGGTCTTCGAGCCGGCGCTCGACACGCGCCTCGTCCCCGGCCCGGGCGCGGCTCGTCGTGGCCATGGCGCTCAGAGGCTGCCGCCGCCCTCGCGGGCCAGCGTGTCGCTCAGGTCGTCGGGCGTCGTGCCGGGCAGCGGCACCTGCAGGATCTCGGGCGCGGCGGCGTCGGCACGCTGCCACTCGAACTTCACCTGCGGCAGGCCGCCGTCGGCGTCGAGCGCGAAGCCGGCGAAACGGATGTAGCGCGCCTGCGCCAGCGCGGCCTTCAGCGCGGGGTCGCAGTCGGCGATCAGCGGGCCGCTGATCAGCTCGTCCATCGGGATGTCGGCGAACTGCTCGGCGATGCCGTCCAGGAATTCTTGGTCCATGCGCAAATCCTCGTGAAGCCGCGCATTGTCCGCCGCCCGGCGGCGCTCGCGCAGCGTCCGGGACATGGGCCGGGCTCAAGCGCCCAGCGGCAGCGTGCGCCGCGGCGGCGGCGGCAGCACGCGCACCACGGCCTCGCGGCGCAGCGAGCGCCGGTGCAGCCGGCCGTGCAGCTCGGCGGCCTCGGCGGTGCCGAAGCGGCGGCAGGCCAGCAGCCGGTGGGCGTGGGCGTGGAACTCGTCGGCACGGTCGTCCACCGCCAGCCAGTCGGCGTCCTCGGCGTCGGCCTGGCGCAGCCAGTCGAGAATCTCGTCCTCGCGCCCCGGGCGCGACTGCGCCAGCGCGCCGTAGATCGGCGTCGTGCCGAGGATGCGGCCGTGCAGCGGCGCGCTGAACGGTGCACGCAGGCGGTCGATCGTCGTCCAGTGGCGGCGCTCGTCGGCCAGCACCACCCGCAGCTGCGGCCAGGCCTGCAGCACGGCCTCGAAACCGGGCAGCCCGCCTTGCGCATCCTCGGCGTCGGCCAGGCGCGTCAGGCACTCGGTGTTCACGAAGATCAGCATCGTTTCGCCTCCAGGAGCCCCCATGCTGGGCCTGGCGGATGGCAGCGCCGTGAACGCCGTGTGACAGCCGATGCCCCGAAGCGGTGCGGTGATTTGACTTCGCTCATGCTCCGTCATCGCCGGGCGAACCCGGCATGCACGCGCTGTGCGACCATCGCCGGCCTCATGTTCAAGCCCTGGCTCGCCCACTATCCGGACGGCATTCCGCCGGAAATCGACGTCGGCTGCCACGCGTCGCTGGTCGACGCGCTCGCCGACGCCTGCACCCGCTTCGCCGATCAGCCCGCCTTGTGGTCGATGGGCCGCACGATGAGCTACCGCCAGCTCGACGAGGCGAGCCTCGCCTTCGCCGCCTGGCTGCAGCACGGCGCCGGCCTGGTGCGCGGCGAACGTGTCGCGCTGATGATGCCCAACCTCATGCAGTACCCGGTGGCGCTGCTGGGCGTGCTGCGCGCGGGGCTGGTCGTCGTCAACGTCAACCCGCTGTACACGCCGCGCGAGCTGGAGCACCAGCTGCAGGATTCGGGCGCCGCGGCCATCGTGGTGCTGGAGAACTTCGCGTCCAAGCTGGAGCAGGTGGTCGCGGCGACGCGGCTGCGCGCCATCGTCACCACCGGCGCCGGCGACCTGCTCGGCTTCAAGGGCCACGTCGTCAACGCCGTCGTGCGCCACGTGAAGAAGATGGTGCCGCCGTGGCGGCTGCCGGGTGCCGTCGGCTTCAACCAGGCGCTGGCCGCCGGGCGCCGCCGCGCGCTGTCGCCGGTCACGCTGGGCCACGACGACCTGGCCTTCCTGCAGTACACCGGCGGCACCACCGGCGTCGCCAAGGGCGCGATGCTGACCCACGGCAACGTGCTGGCCAACGTGCTGCAGGTGACGGCCTGGCTGGCGCGCGACATGCAGGACGGCCGCGAGACAGTCGTGCTGCCGCTGCCGATGTACCACGTGTTCGCGCTGATGGCGTCCTTCGTCTTCCTGCGCAAGGGCTCCAAGCTGGTGCTGATCCCGAACCCGCGCGACATGGGCGAGATGCTGAAGACGCTGCAGACGGTGCCGTTCACCGGCATCGTCGGCGTCAACACGCTGTACCGCGCGCTGCTCGACGCACCGGGTTTCGCCCGGGTCGACCTCGGCGGGCTGAAGCTCGCGGTGGCCGGCGGCATGGCGGTGCAGCACGTCGTCGCCCAGCGCTGGCGCGAACGCGCCCGGGTGCCGCTGGTCGAGGGTTACGGCCTGACCGAGGCCTCGCCGGTGGCGATCGCCAACCCGGTCGACGTGCACGAGTGGAGCGGCACGATCGGCATGCCGATCCCGAGCACCGATGTCGTCATCGCCGACGACGAGGGCCGCGCGCTGCCGCCCGGGAGCGTCGGCGAGATCCGCCTGCGCGGCCCGCAGATCATGCGCGGCTACTGGCAGCGGCCCGAGGAGACCGCCGAGGTGCTGACCGCCGACGGCTGGCTGCGCACCGGCGACATGGGCACGATGGACGAGCAGGGCAACATCCGCATCACCGACCGCAAGAAGGACATGATCGTCGTCTCGGGCTTCAAGGTCTTCCCGAACGAGGTCGAGGACGTGCTGACGATGCACCCCGGGGTGCAGGAAGCCGGCGCGGTGGGCGTGCCCGACGAACGTTCGGGCGAGGCGGTCAAGGTCTTCGTCGTGCGCCACGACCCCGAGCTGACCGAGCGCGAGCTGCTGGCGCACTGCCGCCAGCACCTCACCGGCTACAAGATGCCGCGCCAGATCGAGTTCCGCGAGCAGCCGCTGCCGCGCACCAACATCGGCAAGATCCTGCGCCGCGAACTGCGCGACGGGCCGCCGCCGGCGCCCTGAGTCGGCGCCGGCTCAGCCGCCCAGGCCCAGCACCTGGGTGGCGAAGTAGACGGCGCCCTTGACCATCGCCCAGACGACGCCGGAGACGACGACCGCGGCGACGACCGCCGCCACCGCGCCGGCGATGACCCAGACGCCGTCGCGTTCGAGCACGCCGAGCGCGAACAGGCTCACCGCCAGCGCCGGCAGCATGTTGCCCAGCGGCACCGGCAGCACCAGCACGCACGACAGCAGCAGGCAGACGAGGCCGATCAGGTACTCCATCGGCGGCGCCGCCAGCGTGCTCCAGCGCGGCTTCAGCAGGCGTTCGGCGCGCGCCAGCCATGGCGACACGCGCGTGATCAGGCGCTCGAAGTCGGCACGCGCCATCGAGCGCGACGCGATCACCCGGGGCAGCCACGGCTTCAGGCCGAAGGCCAGTTGCGCGGCGAGGAAGATCAGCGGCGCCCCCAGGATCGCCGAGGTGCCCGGCGGCGTCGGCAGCACGTTCGGGAAGGCGAAGACGAACAGCAGCGCCGCCAGCGCGCGGTCGCCCAGCGCGGCCAGCAGGTCGCCGACGGCGACACGTTCACGCGAGTCGTCGCGGGCGAGCTGTTCGAGCATCGCCGACAGCGGCAGGCGGGCAGGGGCGTCGAGGGGGAAACGGGGCATCGGGACGGGGAACGGTCGGCGGCAGGCGATGTTGTAACGGTTCGCCGCGGCTCCGAGCCCGCGGCGGCCGCTCAAAAGGGCTTCGTGCCGGCTGCGGCGTGGTGTCCGGGCCATCGACACGGCCTCAGGGGCTTGTTAATGAGAATGGTTCGCATTAGAGTGCGGCTTCGGACACAGGACACCCCCGATGCAACCCGATTCTCGTGACCCCCGGCCGCCGGCCGCCCAGCCGCCGCTGCGTGCCGCCGCCTCCTGCGCCGCGGCCCGCCGCCCGCGCTGGACCAGCGCCGAACTGTTCGCCGGCGCCGAGGAGATCGAGATCCAGCATGGCGAGGCCGTCTACCGCATGCGCATCACCTCGATGGGCAAGCTGATCCTGACCAAGTAGTCCGCGCCGTCTTTCCACCGCAGCACCAGCCAGCGATCCGCCAGCACGTGCGCCCCGATGTCCAGGAGCGTTCCGTGCACACGATGTCCTCCGTTCCCCGGCTCCTCCAGGGCCTGACGCTGCCGCCGCCGGGCGTGCGCGCCCCCGCGCTGCGCCGCGTCTTCGGTTCGCTGGGCGGCGCCAGCGCCGCCGGCGCTGCGCTGCAGCGCTGCGACG
>NZ_AEWG01000076.1 GCF_000190375.1 Rubrivivax benzoatilyticus JA2 = ATCC BAA-35 | reverse complement strand
CGCGGCGCTTCGCGCGGCGGCACCGGCGCGGCGCCGGCCGGCGGGAAGGCCAGCAGGCGCAGCAGCACCATCGTCAGCGCGCCGTACTCGTCGCTCATCAGCGCCAACTCGCTGCGGCCGTGCAGCGCAATGCTGTAGAGCAGCTGCGTCTCGTCGGGCGGCAGCACGCCGGCCAGCGCACGCGCGTCCTCGGTGTCCGGGTCCTGCGCATCCAGCGCGCCGGGCACGGCCTGCTCGACGGCCATCTGCTGCAGCAGCGAGGCCAGCTCCTCCAGCGTCGCCGAGGCCGACAGCCCCATCGCACGCAGCGCGTCGACGGTGGCCAGCACCGCGGCGCCGTCGCGTGCGGCCAGCGCCTCGACCAGCCGGCGTGCATGGCCGCGATCGACGCTGCCGAGCATGGCGCGCACCACGGCTTCGTCGACACGCCCGCCGCCGTAGGCGATGGCCTGGTCGGTCAGCGACAGCGCGTCGCGCATCGAACCGCGCGCGGCGCGCGACAGCAGGCGCAGCGAGGGCTCGTCGTGCGGCACGTGCTCGGCGGCCAGCACCTTCTGCAGGTGCTCGTGCACGGTCTGCGGCGCCATCGGCCGCAGGTTGAACTGCAGGCAGCGCGACAGCACCGTCGGCAGCATCTTCTCGGGGTCGGTCGTCGCGAGCACGAACTTCAGGTACTCGGGCGGCTCCTCCAGCGTCTTCAGCAGCGCGTTGAAGGCGTCCTTCGTGAGCTGGTGCGCCTCGTCGATCATGAAGACCTTGAAGCGGCCGATGCCGGGCTTGTAGGCGGCGCGCTCGATCAGGTCGCGGATCTCGTCGATGCTGCGGTTGCTGGCCGCGTCGAGCTCGATGTAGTCGATGTAGCGGTCGGCGTCGATCTCGGTGCAGGCGCTGCAGACGCCGCAGGGATGCGCGGTGATGCCGCCGGTGCCGTCGGGCCCGGTGCAGTTCAGGCTCTTGGCCAGGATGCGCGAGACGGTGGTCTTGCCGATGCCGCGCGTGCCGGTGAAGAGGTAGGCGTGGTGCAGCCGCTGCTGCTCCAGCGCGTTGCTCAGCGCACGGACGACGTGCTCCTGGCCGACCATCTGGTCGAAGCTGCGGGGACGGTATTTGCGCGCGAGGACGACGTAGCTCACCGGGCCATTCTACGGGCGGGGGGCGATAATCCCGGCCCATGCAAGCACCCGCCAACACTCCGCTGAGCTACGAGCAGTCCGGCGTCGTCTACGACCTGATCGACCCGCTCAAAGTGGCCGCGCAGCGCGCCGCCGCCGCCACCGCCCCGCATCTCGCGGGCCACGGCTTCACCGAGGTGAAGGCCTCGCGCGGCGAATCCGCCTACGTCGTCGACGTCGGCCCGTTCTACCTCGCCAGCATCGTCGAATGCCTGGGCAGCAAGGCCCTGGTCGCCGACGAGATGCACAAGCTCACCGGCCGCAGCTATTACTCGGCAATCGCGCAGGACACGATCGCGATGGCGGTCAACGACCTGATCACCGTCGGCGCCACGCCGCTGGTCGTGCAGGCCTACTGGGCCGCCGGCGGCAGCGACTGGTTCGGCGACGCCGAACGCGCGCAGGCGCTGGTGGCCGGCTGGAAGGCCGCCTGCGACACCTGCCGCGTCGCCTGGGGCGGCGGCGAGACGCCGGCGCTGGCCGGCATCGTCGAGAGCGGCCGCATCGACCTGGCCGCCTCGTGCACCGGCATCGTCAACCCGAAGCAGCGCCTGTCGCTGGGCGACGAGCTGGAACCGGGCAACGCCATCGTGCTGCTGGCCTCCAGCGGCATCCACGCCAACGGCCTGAGCCTGGCGCGCAAGCTGGTCGAGCGCCTGCCCGAGGGCTACCTGACCGAGGTCGAACCGGGCCTGACGTACGGCGACGCGCTGCTCGCGCCGACGACGCTCTATTCGCCGGTCACCGAAGCGCTGGCCGCCGCCGGCGTGCGTGTGCGCTACGCCGCCAACATCACCGGCCACGGCTGGCGCAAGCTGCTGCGTCACCCGGGCAGCTTCACCTACCGCATCACGGCAGTGCCCAAGGTGACGCCGGTGCTGGCCTTCATCCAGCGCCACGCCGGCCAGGACGACGCCGAGGCCTACGGCACGCTGAACATGGGCGCGGGCTTCGCGCTCTACGTCGCCGCCGCGGACGCCGAGCGCACCGTCGAGATCGCGCGCGCCCAGGGCATCGAGGCCCTCGTCGCCGGCCGTGTCGAGGCCGGTCCGAAGCGCCTGAGCGTCGAGCCGCTGGGCATCGAGTGGGGCGACGACGCGCTGCAGCTGCGCTGACGAGGCCATGGCCCGCGGTGCCACCTGGGCACCGTCGGGCCGGCCGCGCACTGCGGCTAGAATGCGCCGTGACGGGCCTCCCCGCATGGGAGCGCGCCCAACCGGGTCAGGTGGGGAACCAAGCAGCCCTAAGCGTTGCAACCAGTGCCGGGGGTAAGGCTCGTCACCCTCCCTCTCTGACGCCAGCCGGCCCGCCATTGCGCGCCGCCGATGGCGCACCGGGGCTGCGATTTACGCACCCTGACACGGATCAAAAAGTCGACATGACACAGCCCCCTGCCCTCTGGCCGGGCGTTGACGTTCGCCGTTTCTATCTGTAATTTCGCGGCCCTGCAGGCTTTCGACCTGCAGCCAAAAAATCACAGGGAAACAATGAAGAAGATCGCAATGATCGCCGCCGCCGTTCTGGCCTGCGGCGCCGCGCAAGCTCAAACGAATGCCTCGCCGATTTACGGCGAAGTGGGCTATTCGATGCTGAACGCCGACGTCGCCGGCGTCGACCTCGACTTCGGCATGATCCGCGGCATCCTCGGCTACGAAATCCACCCGAATGTCGCCATCGAAGCCATGCTGGGCCTCGGCACTTCCGACGATTCGGTCAGCTTCGAAGGCGAAACCCTCAAGCTGAAGGTTCAGCGCACCTACGGCCTGTACGTCAAGCCGAAGGTCGAGGTCGCCGAGGGCCTGGAACTGTTCGGCCGCATCGGCTTCGCCGAAAGCAAGGTCAAGGCGACGGTCGTCGGCTACGGCAGCGCCTCGGACAGCGACAACGACTTCTCGTTCGGCGCCGGCGTGAAGTACACCTTCTCGAAGAACGTGTACGGCGTGCTGGATTACATGCGCTATTACAACAAGGACGACATCAAGGTCGACGGCTTCACCTTCGGCGTCGGCTACAAGTTCTGACCCCCACGTCGACCGACGTCACGGGCCCGCCACTGGCGGGCCTTTTTTCGTTCACCGTTCGCGTTGGCGTCTCACGCTATTACCGCGAGGCAATGCGCCGCCGCGAAACAAGACGCGGCCGACGCCCCGGCACCGGACACGGCCGCCGTTCGTCCGCCCGTTGCACCAGATTTCGCCACGGCGACCGGGGCATGCCGCGACAATGGGCGACCGCCCTCGCGGCGCGACGGCCGAACCGATGATCCGAATAGCGATTTGCGACGACGTCCCGGACGAACTGGAACACCTGTCGTCGCTGACTCGCCGCTACCTCGGCGAGCACGAGCTCGACGCGGAGGTCAGCACCTTCGCCCACCCCGACGCGCTGCTCGACGCCCTCGCGACGAAGAGCTTTCACCTCTACCTGCTGGACATCGTCATGCCGATGGTCAGCGGCCTGGAGCTCGGCCAGGAGATCCGCCGCGTCGACCGCGAGGCGCAGATCGTCTACACCACGACCGAGCCGCAGTTCGCGCTGCGCGCCTATGCCGCCCAGCCGCTGGCCTACCTCGTCAAGCCGATCGCCGAGGCGCCGCTGTTCGAGGCGCTGGCGCTGGCCGTCGCCAAGGCCGACGTGCACGATGACCGGACCTTCAGGGTGAAGAGCGGCGACGGCCTGCGTGTGCTGCGGCTGGCCGACATCGCCTGCTGCGAATACCAGGATCACACCGCCGCCGTCACCCTCAGGGACGGCGACCGGATCGTCAGCCGGACCTTCCGCGAGAGTTTCGCGGAGCACTGCGCGCCGCTGCTCGAGGACCGCCGCTTCGTGCAGTGCCACGCGGCCTACGTCGTCAACCTGCGCCACGTCGAGCGCTTCAGCCGGGACAGCTTCTCGCTGCGCCACGGCAAGCTCGTGCCGATCGCCGAAAAACGCTACGCGGCGGTGCGCGACGCGTACCTGGATGATCTGGCGGGGCGGCCTTGAGCGAGCATTTTCCGGATCTGCTACGGGCGCTCGTCACCGACGTCATGCTGATACTGCTGCTGTGCACGATGGCGATGCCGAAGTATCGCGACAAGAGAATCTACATCGCGGCGACGGCACTGATTCTGGCGGCGAACCTCGGCGCGAACTATTACTTCTATCTGAACGGAGACTACACCGCGGTCTTCTACGTCGATCTGGCGATGCTGCTCGTCATCGCCATCGTGATGAAACCGCTGTTCAGCGACAGCGTCATGCAGTGGTGTTTCAGCTACATCACCATGATCAATATCTACGCGGCGATCGTCTTCCTCAGCTACTACTTCCGGGCGGTGCTGCCCGATCCAGAGTACGGCAACACGCTGCTGCGCTTTCTCCTGTTCGCGGCGGTGATCCTGGCCTTTCGCCGCTGGGTGTCGGCGCTGTACCGGCGGGTGCTGGACAACTGGCCGGTCTACATCCTGCCGGCGACGGCGCTGCTGCTGTGTTTTCTCGGCCACTTCTTCGGCGGCGACATCCAGCAGATGCTGACGGACAACGGCTCGCCGCTGTTCTTGCTGACCCTGCTCGGCCTGTCGATCTACGTCGCCATCGTGCATTCGCTGAAGACGATCACGGCGCAGTACCGGATGCGTGAACACCACCTCGTGATCGCGGCCGAGCGCCAGTATCTGCAGCTGGCGACGACGGGCATGGCGGCGCGGCTGCAGCTGATGGAAACGGCGGCGCTGCAGAACAGCCGCGCGGCGCACGACCGTCGCCACTTCAACCACGTGCTGCAAGGCCTGCTCGAGCGCGGCCAGACGGCCGAAGCCACCGCCCTGCTGCGCAGCGAGGACCGGCCGGCGCCCGAACTCGCCAGGGTGTTCTGCGAGAACCCGGTGGTGAACGCGGCGGTCAGCCACTACGCCGGCCTCGCCGAGCAGGCCGGCATCCGCACCGAGATCAGCCTCGAGGTGCCGGCCGAACTGAAGGTCGACGCGCTGGCGCTGTCGATGGTGGTGTCGAACCTGATGGAGAACGCGCTGCAGGCCTGCACGCGCCTGCCCGAGGGGCAGACGCCTTACCTGCGCTTCATCGCCCGCAACGCCGGACGGCTGCTGCTCGAGATCGAGAACTCTTGCAGCGCCGACACCGCGCTCGACGACGCCGGCCAGCCGGTCGTGCGGCGCGAAGGCCATGGCATCGGCAGCCGGAGCGTCGCGGCCTTCGCCAAGACACACGACGCGGAGCTGCTGTACCGCGTCGAGAACGGTTCGTTCCGCGTCCGGCTGCTGATCTAGAGCGGCCCGCGGGGTGTTGTCCGAGCGCAAGCCGCGAACACCCCGAGGACAACCCGACAGAGGATTCGGGAACTGTTCACGACATACCCGGATAAGGCCGCGACGGCGAATTCCGGAGTATTCGCCGCGGGATTTCAAAGCCCCGCCCGAAAAACCGCTTTTGAGTGCAAAAGCCGACCGCTGAAGTGCACCCGCAATTTCCCGCAGGGGTGCGCGCTAGCATTTGGAGCATATCTTCAGAAGACACCCGCCGGTTGTCGGAGGTCCACATGACTTTCTCCCGCAGAAACTTCCTCAAGACCCTCGGCGCCGGCACCGGCGCGTGCCTCGCGACGCTGAATCTCTCCGGCTGCTGGGACGACGGCTCCGAACCGGCGTCGGACGCCACCCCGCTGTGGGCCGCCGGCAGCAGCCGCGACAAGATCGTCGTCATCAGCGATCTGCACCTGGGCATCGACGACCGCTACACCGAGACGCTGGACAACCGGCCGCTGCTGGTCAGGTTCCTGCAGTGCCTGCAGAACACCCGGGACGTGCGCGAGCTGGTCATCGCCGGGGACTTCCTCGACGAATGGTTCCTGCCGGTCGACTACCCGAGCCACACCGACCAGGTGCAGTTCTACCGGGACGTCATCGCGAACAACGTCGAGGTCTTCAAGGAACTGAACCGGGTGATCTCCAGCGGCATCCGGCTGGTCTACGTGCCCGGCAACCACGACCTGACGCTCGAAGCCGCCGTGCTGCAGGCCGCGATCCCGCGCCTGGTGCAGGCCCGCGACGTCCGCGGGCTCGGCGCCTACTACACCGGCGACCGCCGCGAGATCGTCATCGAGCACGGCCACCGCTACGACGTGTTCTCGGCGCCGGACACGCTGACCAATGCCGAGCTCTGCGGCAACGCCGACACCTTCCTGCCCGCCGGCTACTTCTACGCGCGCTACGCCGCCACCTGGGTGCTGCAGGACAAGCCCAGCGTGCCGAAGATCCTGCCGACGGTCACGAACATCCCCGACGAGTCGGACGTGGACCAGTACGGGGCCTTCCTCTACCACTCGGTGCTGAGGGACATCTCGACGCGCATGACGCCCTACCAGGGCGTCGAGGAAAAGATCTTCGACATGCGCATCTGCGGCTTCAACGACCGCTACAGCTATCTGGACTTCTATCCGGCGCAGCAGGCCGACGGCACGATCACCGCGCCGGTGCTGTTCCGCAACATCCAGCGCACCTGGGCCGACCGGCAGACGCTCAACGGCGTGAAGGTGCCCAGCAGCTTCGTCAGCGCGGTCAAGGGCGCGATCAAGTACGAGTACTTCTACGCCCAGGCCCGCGCGCAGTACCTCGAGAACCCCGACGAGAACGTCGACGTCGTCGTCTTCGGCCACACCCACGTGCCCTCATACCGCGACCTGGGCGGCGGCAAGTGCTACCTCAACTCCGGCACCTGGGTCGACGACAACGTCGACTACGACAGGGCCCCGCGCACCTTCGTGGTCCTGTCGACCGGCGCCAGCGGCCAGAAGGCGGTCCTGAGCTTCGTCGACGAAGGCACGGTGAACGACATCACCGCGAGCGTCTCCGGCCACGACGAGTGACGGCGACGGCGCCGCCGCGAGGCGGCGCTCAGCCGCGCTGGCGAAAGGCCATCACCGCCTGGTTGCGCAGCGTGCGCAGCAGCGCCAGTTCCTTCTCGCCGAGCCCGGGCGTGCCGGGCTCGGCCTTGTCGGCGTAGATCAGCGCGAAGGTCGAGTTCTTCAGCGTCATCGGCAGCAGCAGGAACGACGGCGCCGCCACCTGCTCGCGATACCAGGCCGGCAGCCGGGCGACGATGTTGGCGGCGGTGGCGTCGGCGATCAGCGTGTCCATGCCCTTGGCGCAGACGGCGGCGAACAGGTCCGGCGTCGGGCCGGGGCGCAGCGGCACGCGGAAGACGCGGCTCACCGCGTCGACGCCTTCGCCCAGCCCGAAGCGGCCGGTCAGCGTCTCGGTCTTCGGGTCGCGCAGGCAGAAGACGATGCGGCGGAAGTCCAGCGCCCGGTACATGGTCTCCAGCACCATGCGCAGCACCTCGTTGAGCCGGAAGTCGTCGGCGACCATGGTGTTGGTGATGTCCTGGATGCCGGCGGCGAGCACGTCGACCATCGCCGGCGGCGCCGGCGCGACGCGGCCCTGGGTGTCCTGCGCCACGGCCACGGTCTGGGCGTCGAGCTGCAGGGCGGACAGCGTGTCGGCCTCCTCGGCCGGGGCCTGCGCCTGCAGCAGCCGCCGCGCGCGCGCGCCGCGTGCGGTCTGCACGCCCATCGCCGGCACCAGTTCGGCCAGGCGCTGGCGCGCGGTGTCGGCAGCCTTGACGATGTCGCGCGCGGCCATGCCCAGCCCCGGCGCGTAGCGCGCGCCGAGCTCGGCCAGGCGCTCGGGCAGCGCCTCGGGCTCGAGGAACAGCATCGCGTCGGCCATCTCGTTGCCCAGCCGGCCGAGCCAGCGCTGGCGCTCGACGCCGCGCTCGACCGGGCGCGCGGGCGCCTCGCCCTCGGGCGCGCGCATCGTGCGCAGCAGCGTCTCGGGCAGCCCCCAGGAGCGCGCGATGCCGACGCCCAGCTCCTCGAAGCCGATGCCCAGCACCCGTGCGGCCGCCGCCTCGTGCACCCGGGCCGGCGCGTCGCGGCCGTCGAGCAGGCCGCGGATCTGCTCGGCCTCCTCGGGGAAGTAGTACTCGGTCAGCATGCGGCCGAGGTTCTGGAACATCGAGCCGAGGAAGGTCTCCTCGCCGTCGCGCGCGCCGGCGCTCAGCTCGTCGGCCAGCGTGCCGGCCATCAGCGCCCGCAGGAACTCCTCCTTGAGCTGGCTGGCGTGCGCCTTGTCGCGCATGTGCTCGAGCAGCACCAGCGACAACGCCATGTCGCGGATCGTCGCGAAGCCGACCAGCGCGACGGCGCGCGAGACCGTGCTGACGGCGCCGCCGGCGGTGCTGAAGTGGGCGGTGTTGACGACACGCAGCAGCTTGTTGGTCAGCGCGACGTCCTTGAGGATCTCGGCCGACAGCCGCGCCAGCGTGTCGGTCTCGGAGGTGGCCACGCGCTGGATGCGCACCACCGACTCCGACAGCGCCGGGAAGTCGCCCTTGCGGCGCATGCGGCGCAGCAGGAAGTCCAGCGTGCCGTGGCCGGCCGCGGCCGGCGACTCGGCGTCGGTGTCCGGGTCCAGCCAGCGCGTCAGCGCCGCGTGCAGTTCCTGCACCGAGGCGTAACGCAGGCGGGTGTCGCGTTCGAGCGCGCGGCGCACGGCGGCACGCAGCGTGTCCTCCACCGGCGCCTGCGCCGGGATGTCGAGGTCCTCGTGCTGCACACGCTCGATCGCCCGGCGCGGGTCGCGCTCGGGCAGCAGCCGCGTGCCGCCCAGCATCTCGCCGAGCACGACGCCGGCGGAGAAGACGTCGAGCGCCGGGGTCGGGCGTTCGCCGCGCGCCGCCTCGGGCGACAGATAGCCCGGCGTGCCGACGATGACGCCGCGGTGGGCGCCGCCGGCATCCAGCCGGGTGGCGATGCCGAAGTCCATCACCCGCGGCCGGCCGTCCTCGCCGAGCAGCACGTTCGACGGCTTGAGGTCGCGGTGCACGATGCCCTGGGCGTGCGCCGCAGCCAGCGCGTCGAGGATGCCCAGCATCAGCGTCACCGCCTCGCGCGCCGGCAGCGCGCCGCGCTCGCGCAGCGTCTCGGCCAGGGTGCGGCCCGGCACGTACTCGAAGACGAAGTACGGCTGGCTGCCGTGGCGGTCGGCCTCGAAGACCGGCACGACGTTCGGGTGGCTCAGACGGCTGACGCTGCGCGCCTCGTGCAGCCAGGCATCGACATCGCTGCCGCCGGCGCCGGCGTTGAGCAGCTTGAGCGCGACCTCGCGGTCGAGCCGGGGATCGTGGGCCAGCCAGACGCTGGCCTGGGCCCCGCGGCCGAGTTCACGGCGCAGCTCGAAGCGCCCGACGCGGGCCCCGGGTGTCACGCGCGGCCACCCGTCGCGGCCGGGCGCGCCGGCGGCGGCTCGGCGCCGGCCGGGCGCAACGAGGCCGCGACCGCGTCCTGCAGCTCCTTGGCCGACAGCCCCAGCGCACGCGCGTAACGCAGCGCGACGCGCTGCAGCGCCGGGCCGCTCGCCGCCCCCGCCGTCGCGAGCACGTCGACGATCTCGTTGCCGGCGCTGGCGACCTGGCGCAGCAGCTCGGTGTCGTCGTCGGCATGGCGCACCGGCGTCTCCAGCGGCAGCCGGCGGATCATGTGCAGCACCGTGTCGTCCAGGCCCCAGTGGCGGGCGACGGCGAGTCCCAGCGACTCGACGTCGATGCCCAGCACGGCGAAGGCCGCAGCCTGCTCGTTCATGCCCGGGTCTCGCGCTCGGCGCCCGGTGCCGGCAGCATCAGGCGGCGGATCTGCTGCGCCTCGTCGGGGAAGTGGTACTGCAGCACCAGCCGGCCGAGGTTCTGCAGCATCGCGAGCAGCGTCACGACCTCGGCGTCGTAACCCGCCGGGCGCAGCGCCGCGGCGATGCGCCCGGCGCGCTTGACCTGGGCGATCAGCTGCAGCAGGTCGGCCGCGGCGTGCTCGGACAGCGGCCCCGGCCAGGGGCGCAGCGCGGTCGCCGCGCGGCGCACGCCGTCGATGCCCAGCATCGCGATCGCGCGGCGCACCGTCAGCACCGGCCCGCTGCCCGAGACCTGGGCACCACGCACGTGGGCGGTGTTGACGGCGCGCAGCAGCTCGAAGGCCAGCGCCAGATCCTGCAGCGCGACCTCGGCGATCTCGTCGGTGCGCTGGCGCTCCATCGCGCCCAGCCGGTTCAGCCGCCCGGCGGCACCGGGCTGCGCCGGCAGCACGCCGGCGGCGCGCAGCCGGTCGGACAGCAGCGCCAGCGCGCCGCCGCCGCCGGCCTCGGTCTCGATCCAGCCTTCGAGCGCCCGCGACAGCGTGCGGGCGGTGCGGTAACGCTGGCGCTCCTGGCGGTCGGTGGCGCGGTTGACGATGGCGCGCAGCGGCTCGGGCACCAGCTGCGCGGTCGCCCAGGGCAGGCGGACGATCTCCCGCCCCAGCGGCGGCAGGCGTTCGACGACGCGGCCGGTGTCGGGCTCGTCCAGCGCGTGCTGGCCGGCCAGCGCATGGTGCAGCAGCAGGCCGGCGGCGAGAACGTCGCGCTGGGAGGCGTCACGCTGGCCGGCCAGCGTCGGCGCCGCACCGGTCGGGGCGGCGACCTCGAGCCCGGCCAGCCGCACGCGGCCCTGGTCGTCGGCCAGCACGGCAAAACCCTGCAGATCCTGGTGCGCGACGCCGGCCTGGTGCGCGAAGGCCAGCCCGGCCAGCAGCTGCACGAAGATCCCGGCGCATTCGGACGCCGGCAGGCCCTGCGGGCCGACGCGCTCGCCCAGCGTGGCCAGATCGTCGGCGTCGTAGGCGACATAGGGCCAGCCGTCCTGGACGCCGATGTCCACGGCGACGGCCAGATGGGGATGCTGCAGCCGCGAGGCACGCTGCACGGTCTCGGTCCAGCGTTCGAGCGCCGCGAGGTCGGCCGGCTGCGCCCTGGGCAGCAGCAGCAGCAGCTCGCGCCCGCCCCGCGTGTCGGCGACCCGCCAGGCCATCGTGCGCTCGCTCTTGCCGACGAGCCGCAGCAGTTGGTAGGAGCCGAAGTGGCGCACCGCACCCGCGCGCGGCGTCGCCTCCGTGGCTGGAACGGGGTTGGACATGTTGGCGATTGGAATCCGCGGACGGCCGGCACGATAACCCGATGTGCCGGGCGAATCGCGCCCAGTTCGTGGGCGCCGCCGCGCCCCTGGGCTATCGCGGCGATAGCCGCAGGCGGCACGGCGCCGCCGGGGCTTTGTGCAAGAATCCGCCGGCCCTGCCCGCCGTCCGCTGCGGGCCGTCCTCCCTCCCAGCGCCCGCCTGCCGGCCTCACCGCGGCACCCGGAGACCAATCCCCATGAGCAGCGAATTGATCAAGCACGTCACCGATGCGTCGTTCTCCAGCGACGTCCTGCAGTCCGACAAGCCCGTCCTCGTCGACTACTGGGCCGAGTGGTGCGGCCCCTGCAAGATGATCGCCCCGGTGCTCGACGAACTGGCGCCGGCCTACGACGGCCGCCTGCAGATCGCCAAGATGAACGTCGACGAGAACCGCGAAGTGCCGGCCAAGTTCGGCATCCGCGGCATCCCGACGCTGATGATCTTCAAGGGCGGCCAGCTCGCCGCGACCAAGGTCGGCGCGCTTTCCAAGGCACAACTGTCGGCCTTCATCGACAGCCATCTATAATGCGTCCGATCGGCGCCTGAGCAGCACGCTCGCCGGCGCCGACGGTACGCCCCCCGCCCCGCTGCCGCCGGCTCACCCGCCGGCCTCCTGATCGGCAGCGATTCGCGGGCCAGGCTCCCCCCTTCAGCCTCTCGACGCCTCGGCGCCCTGCCCCGACCACGGGCACGCGCCACGCGTGACCAGGGTCTCGACCCATGCATCTGTCCGAACTGAAAGCGCAGCACGTCTCCGAGCTCATCAAGATGGGCGAAGCGCTGGAAATCGAGAACGTCGCCCGCCTGCGCAAGCAGGAGCTGATGTTCGCGATCATGAAAAAGCGCGCGAAGGCCGGTGAACAGGTCTTCGGCGACGGCGTGCTCGAAGTCCTGCCCGACGGCTTCGGCTTCCTGCGCTCGATCGAAGCCAGCTACATGGCCTCGACCGACGACATCTACCTGTCGCCGAGCCAGATCCGCCGCTTCAACCTGCACACCGGCGACATGGTCGAAGGCGAGGTGCGGGTACCCAAGGACGGCGAGCGCTACTTCGCCCTCGTGAAGGTCGACCGCGTCAACGGCGTGACCCCGGAGGAGAGCAAGCACAAGATCATGTTCGAGAACTTGACGCCGCTCTTCCCGAAAGAGCAGTTCAAGCTCGAGCGCGACAACCTCAAGGGCGAGGAGAACATCACCGGTCGCATCATCGACCTCATCGCCCCGATCGGCAAAGGCCAGCGCGCGCTGCTCGTCGCCCAGCCCAAGACCGGCAAGACGGTGATGATGCAGCACCTGGCGCACGCCATCGTCGCCAACCACCCCGAGGTGCACCTGATCGTGCTGCTCGTCGACGAGCGGCCCGAGGAAGTGACCGAGATGCTGCGCACCGTGCGCGGCGAGGTCATCAGCTCGACCTTCGACGAGCCCGCCGCGCGCCACGTGCAGGTCGCCGAGATGGTGATCGAGCGCGCCAAGCGCCTGGTCGAGCTGAAGAAGGACGTCGTGATCCTGCTCGACTCGATCACCCGCCTGGCCCGCGCCTACAACAACGTCCTGCCCTCGTCGGGCAAGGTGCTGACCGGCGGCGTCGACGCCAACGCGCTGCAGCGCCCGAAGCGTTTCTTCGGTGCCGCGCGCAACGTCGAGGAAGGCGGCTCGCTGACGATCATCGGCACCGCGCTGATCGACACCGGCAGCCGCATGGACGAGGTGATCTACGAAGAGTTCAAGGGCACCGGCAACTGCGAGATCCACCTCGATCGCCGCATGGCCGAGAAGCGCGTCTACCCGTCGATCCTGATCAACAAGTCGGGCACCCGCCGCGAGGAGCTGCTGCTCAAGCCGGAGATCCTCCAGAAGACCTGGATCCTGCGCAAGCTGCTCTACCCGATGGACGAGATCGAGGCGATGGAGTTCATCCTCGACAAGATGAAGGCGACCAAGAACAACCTGGACTTCTTCGACATGATGCGAAGAGGCGGGTGAGCCGGACCGGCTCGAGTCGTCTTCCGCGCGCCCCGGGCGCGCACACGGGGCCCCAAGGGGCCCCGTTTCACGCTAGAATCAGCGGTTTTTCCGCCACCGGGCAAGTGCGCCGATGTTTCGGCGTGGCTGCCACACCTGCACTCGAGAGGCACCATGAAAGAAGGCATCCACCCGAACTACCGCGAGGTCTGCTTCCAGGACCTGTCCAACGGCTTCAAGTTCGTGACGCGTTCGTGCGTTCAGACCAAGGAAACGATCAAGCTGGACGACGGCCGTGAACTGCCGCTGGTGAAGCTCGAAACGACGAGCGAGACGCACCCGTTCTACACCGGTACGCAAAAGAGCGTGGACAACCTGGGCGGCCGCGTCGAGAAGTTCCGCAACAAGTTCGCGCGCATCGGCCTCAAGAAGTGAGGCATGCCCGCCGGGGCCGGCTCTCGGCCCCCGCAGGACAAGGCAGCCTCGGCTGCCTTTTCTTTTTCCGGCCGTCTTCAAGCATCATCGTCCCCCGGTGAGCAGCCCCAATCCCGCCCTCGTCACCCAGCGCGGCGCACGCTCCCTGCCGCGGCTGGCCCTGCTGGTGTTCTGCGCGGCCTACGTGCTGCCGGGCGTCTTCCATCGCGACCCCTGGCGCAACGCCGACCTCGTCGCCTACGGCGTGATGGCAGCCATCGCCGAGGGCCGCACGACCTGGCTGTCACCGACACTCGGCGGCGTGGGCGCCGACGCGGCGCTGCTGCCGCACTGGCTGGGCGCGCTGGCGATCCAGTGGCTGGGGCCGCTGTTCGGCGACGGCGCCTTCGCCGCGCGCATCCCGTTCGCGCTGCTGCTGGCGCTGGCGATGGTGCTGGTCTGGTACACCACCTACTACCTCGCCCGCACCCAGGCGGCGCAGCCGGTGGCCTTCGCCTTCGGCGGCGAGGCGGACCCGGTGGACTACGCGCGCGCGATCGCCGACGGCGCGCTGCTGGCGCTGATCGCCACGCTGGGCCTGCTGCAGCTGGGCCACGAGACGACGCCCGAGCTCGGGCAGCTGGTCGGCATGGGCCTGTTCATGCTCGCGCTGGCGATCGCGCCGTTCCGGCGCTGGCAGCCGCGCGTGGCCGTCGTCGCCGCGCTGCTGGTGCTGGCCGGCAGCGGCGCGCCGTCGCTTGCGCTGGGTGTCGGCCTGGGCGGCATGCTGGTCTGCTGGCGCTCGGCCTACGACAGCGTGCGCCGCTTCGTGCCCTGGGTGGCCGCGGCGACGCTGGCCTCGGCGGCGCTGGCCGCCTGGCTGGGCGCCTGGCACTGGCGCGCCTCCTGGCCCGACGCCGACGACCCCGCGACGCTGGCGCGCCAGTGGGCCTGGTTCCTGTGGCCGGCCTGGCCGCTGGTGCTGTGGACGCTGTGGCAGTGGCGCCGCCACCTGACGCACCGCCACATCTCGGTGCCGCTGGTCACGGTCGTCGTCGCGATGGTCTCGGCCATCGCCACGAACATGAACGACCGCGTGCTGATGCTGGCCATCCCCGGGCTGGCGGTGCTGGCGGCGTTCGCGCTGCCGACGCTCAAGCGCGCGAGCTCGGCGGCGATCGACTGGTTCTCGATGTTCTTCTTCACGTTCGGGGCGGTCGCGATCTGGTTCTTCTACGTCGCGATGCAGACCGGCGTGCCGGCCAAGCCGGCGGCCAACGCGCTGCGCCTGGTGCCGGGCTTCACGGTGCGCTTCGAACCCGTCGAGCTGGCCTTCGCCGCGGCCGGCACGCTGGCCTGGCTGTGGCTGCTGCGCTGGCGCACCGGCCGCCACCGCGAGGCGCTGTGGAAGAGCATGGTCATCCCGGCCGGCGGCGTGGCGCTGTGCTGGCTGCTGATGATGACGCTGTGGCGTGCGCCGCTGGACTACGCGCGCAGCTCGCGGCCCGAGATCGAGCAGATGCAGCATCACCTGCCCGCCGGCAGCTGCCTCGCGGCACCGGCGGCGCCGGCGGTCGCGGTCGCGGCGCTGGAGGTCTTCGGCCGCTACCGCGTCGACGCCCGGCCCGACGCCGCCGGCGGCGACTGCGGGCATCTGCTGTACCGCGTGCGGGGCCTGAAGGCGCCGCCGGCGCCGGCCGGCTGGCAGCACGTCGCCACCTTCCAGCGCATGAACGACCGCGGTGAACGCCTGGCGCTGTACCGGCGTCAGCCGACCGCGGCCGGCGAGGCGGCCGCCGCGACACGCTGACGCAGCCGCGCCGCCGGGAACACCAGCCTGAAGCACGAGCCCTTGCCGGGCTCGCTGCGCACGTCGATCTCGCCGCCGTGGCGCTGCACGACGTGCTTGACGATCGACAGCCCCCAGCCCGGTGCCGCCGGTCTCGCGCGAGCGGCTGCCGTCGACGCGGTAGAAACGTTCGGTCAGCCGCGGCAGGTGCTCGCGCGCGATGCCGACGCCGGTGTCGGCGACCTCGATCTCGGCGCTGCCGTCGTCGCGGGCGTGAAAACGCAGGTCGATGCGGCCGCCTTCGGGCGTGTAGCGCACGGCGTTGCCGACGAGGTTGCCGATCGCGCTGAGCAGCTCGGTCTCGCTGCCGGCGATCTCGAAGTCCTCGCCGCCGGCGGCGTCGATCTCGTGGCGGCCGGCCGACAGCGCGCGGCCGTCGGCCTCGGCGCGGCGCAGCAGCGCGGACACCGATGACCAGCGGTCCGGCGGCGGCCGCGGGCTGCCTTCGAGCTGCGCCAGCGTCAGCAGGTCGGCCACCAGGGCCTGCATGCGGTCGGTCTGCTGCGCCATCAGCTTGAGCACACGCTCGCGCTCGACCGGCGTCAGCGGCAGCGAGGCCATGGTCTCGACGAAGCCGGCGAGCACCGTCAGCGGCGTGCGGATCTCGTGCGAGACGTTGGCGACGAAGTCGCGCCGCATCGCGTCGGCCCGTTCGCGCTCGGTGACGTCCAGCGACAGCACCAGGCGCAGGCCTTCGCCGTACTCGCGCACGATGACCGAGAAGCTGCGCCGGCCCAGCGGGTCGACGAGGGACAGCGTGTCGGAGAAGTCGCCGGCCTGCAGGAACTGCACGAAGGCCGGCTGGCGCACGAGGTTGGTGACGCGCTGGCGCCGGTCGCGCACCGGGTCGAGGCCGAAGTGGTCGGCGGCCACCGAGTTGCACCACTCGATCTGGCCGCCGGCGTCGAGCAGCATGACGCCGTTGGGCGAAGCCTCGATCGCCGACAGGAACTGCTCCAGGCGCTCGCGCTCGCGTTCGATCTGCGCCTCGCGCTGGCGCAGCGCGCGCTCGACCCGGTAGCCGAGCTCACCCCAGAAACCGGTATCGCGCGGCGCGCCACGCGCCTGGTCGCCGCGCAGCCAGCCCAGCAGACGCCGGCCGCGCCAGCCCTCGACCGCGGCCGCCAGCGCAGCGAAGAAGGCGGCGCCCAGCGGCGCGCCCAGGCCGGGCTGGCCGACGGAGCGCCCGACGACGTCACCGACCAGCGCACCGAGCGCGCCGGCGAGCATCGCCCAGACGGCGCGCGACAGCAGTGCACCCATGAGGGATCAGGCGGCGACGCTGCCCAGCTGCTGCGTCATGCGGTAGCCCGCACCACGCACGGTCTCGATCAGCGCCGAACACTGCGCCGGCGCCAGCGCCTCGCGCAGGCGCTTGACGTGCACGTCGACCGTGCGCTCCTCGATGAACACGTGGTCGCCCCAGACGCGGTCGAGCAGCTGCGCGCGGCTGTGCACACGCTCGGGGTGCGTCATCAGGAAGTGCAGCAGGCGGAACTCGGTCGGGCCCATCTTGACCTCGCGCAGCTCGCCGTCGACGCGGCGCGTGACGCGGCGCGTGGCCGGGTCCAGGCGCAGGCCGGCGACCTCGACCGGGCTGTCCAGCGCCTCGGGCGCCTTGCGCCGCAGCACGGCACGCATGCGCGCCAGCAGCTCCTTCGGCGAGAACGGCTTGGTCAGGTAGTCGTCGGCGCCGGCGTCGAGGCCGGCGATCTTGTCGGCCTCCTCGTTGCGCGCCGTCAGCATGATGATCGGGATCTCGCGCGTGCGCGTCTCGGCACGCCAGCGGCGCGCCAGCTGCAGCCCGCTCTGGCCGGGCAGCATCCAGTCGACGAGCACCAGGTCGGGCAGCACGCGGTCGACGGCGGCCTGGGCCTGGTCGGCCGTGGCGGCGACCGTGACCTCGTAGCCGGCGTGGCGCAGGTTGATCGAGATGAGTTCGGCGATCGCCGATTCGTCTTCGACGACGAGAACGTGGCTCATCGTGCCTCCTTGTGCCTCAGCGCACGACGTTCTCGACCGCCTCGACCGAGGCGTGCCGCACGTCCGTGCCCTTGACGACGTAGATGATGGCTTCGGCGAGGTTCTTGGCGTGGTCGCCCACCCGCTCGATGGCCTTGGCGACGAAGACCAGGTCGATGCTCGAGGAGATCGTGCGCGGGTCTTCCATCATGTAGGTGATCAGCTTGCGCAGCAGGCCGTCGAACTCCTGGTCGATCTGGTCGTCCTGCTTGAGTACCTCGAGCGCACGCGCGGTGTCCAGGCGGGCAAAGGCGTCGAGGGCCTTGCGCAGCTGGGCGAGCGCCAGGTTGGCCTCGAAGTCCAGGTCGGCCACCGGCAGGCGCAGCCGGCTGGAGACGCCGGTGTTGATCAGGCGCTGCACGGTGCGCGCGATGCGCGCGGCCTCGTCGCCGACACGCTCGAGGTTGCCGATCGTGCGGCTGACGGCGATCAGCAGGCGCAGGTCGCGCGCGGTCGGCTGGCGGCGGGCGATGATCGCCGACAGGTCGCGGTCGATCTCGACCTCGAACTGGTTGACCCGCTCCTCCTGCTGCAGCACCTGCGAGGCGGTCTCGCCGCTGAACTGCGTCAGCGCGTAGATCGCCTGCGCGACCTGGGCCTCGACGAGGCCGCCCATCTCCAGCACGCGGTTGGAGATGCCGCTGAGCTCGGCGTCGAATTGCGTCGAAAGGTGTTTGTCGGTCATGGTCGGGTCCTCGACGCGGGGGGCATCAACCGAAGCGGCCGGTGATGTAGTCCTCGGTGTCCTTCTTCTTCGGCTTCATGAAGATGTCGGTCGTGGCGCCGAACTCGACCAGGTCGCCGAGGTACATGTAGGCGGTGTAGTCGGAGCAGCGCGCCGCCTGCTGCATGTTGTGGGTGACGATCATCACCGTGTAGTCGGCCTTGAGCTCGTGGATCAGCTCCTCGATCTTGCCGGTGGAGATCGGGTCCAGCGCCGAGCAGGGTTCGTCGAGCAGCAGCACCTCGGGCTTGATGGCGATGCCGCGCGCGATGCACAGGCGCTGCTGCTGGCCGCCCGAGAGGCCGGCGCCGCTCTGGCCGAGCTTGTCCTTGACCTCGTTCCACAGCGCCGCCTTCTTCAGCGCCCACTCGACACGCTCGTCCATCTCGACGCGCGGCAGCGACTCGAACAGCCGCACGCCGAAGGCGATGTTGTCGTAGATCGACATCGGGAACGGCGTCGGCTTCTGGAACACCATGCCGACCTTGGCGCGGATCAGCGAGACGTCGGTCTTGCTGCCGAGGATGTTCTCGCCGTCGAGCAGGATCTCGCCCTCGGCGCGCTGCTCCGGGTAGAGCTCGAACATGCGGTTGAAGGTGCGCAGCAGCGTGCTCTTGCCGCAGCCCGACGGGCCGATGAAGGCCGTGACCTTGCGCTCGGGGATGTCGAGGTTGATGCGCTTCAACGCATGGAAGTTGCCGTAATAGAAGTTCAGGTCGCGCACCGAGATCTTGACCTTCTCGGTGGTCGGCAGGTCGACGGGTCGGTCCATCGCGGAGAGCCTTATTGCTTGTTGCGGAACAGCACGCGGGCGAGGATGTTCAGCCCGAGCACGCCCAGCGTGATGAGGAAGACGCCGGCCCACGCGAGCTTCTGCCAGTTCTCGTAGGGGCTCATCGCGAACTTGAAGATCGTCACCGGCAGACTGGCCATCGGCTGGCTGACGTCCAGCGTGAAGAACTGGTTGGACAGCGCGGTGAACAGCAGCGGTGCGGTCTCGCCGGAGATGCGCGCCAGCGCCAGCAGCACGCCGGTGACGACGCCGGCCAGCGAGGCCTTCAGCGTCACCGAGGCGATGACCTTCCACTTCGGCGTGCCCAGCGCGTAGGCGGCTTCGCGCAGCGAGTTCGGGATCAGGCCGAGCATGGTCGCCGTCGTGCGCACGACGACCGGGATGACGATCAGCGCCAGCGCCAGCACGCCGGCGAAGGCCGAGAAGCTGCGGGTGTGCGCCACCACCGCCGAGTAGACGAACAGGCCGATGACGATCGACGGCGCGGACAGCAGGATGTCGTTGATGAACTCGGTGGTGCGGCCCAGCCAGGTGCGCTGGCCGTACTCGGAGAGGTAGATGCCGCAGAGCACGCCGATCGGCGTGCCCAGCAGCGTCGCCAGACCGACCATGACCAGCGAGCCCACGATGGCGTTGGCCAGGCCGCCGGTCTCGGCCAGCGGCGGCGGCGTCGAGACGGTGAAGACCTGCAGCGTCAGCCCGGCATAGCCCAGGCGCACGGTCTCGACGAGGATCCAGACCAGCCAGAAGACGCCGAAGGCCATCGCCGCCAGCGCCAGCGTCAGCGCGATGACGTTGACGCGCTTGCGCCGCGCGTGCATGGCCAGGCGGCCGGCGCCGAAGGAGTCGGCGAGGCTCATGAACGGCTCCCTTCACCCTTGCGCAGCCGCACCAGCAGCAGGCGCGAGAAGGCCAGGACGACGAAGGTGATGAGGAACAGCACGAGGCCCAGGTAGATCAGCGAGGCCTGGTGCAGGCCGGCCTCGGCTTCGGCGAACTCGTTGGCCAGCGCCGAGGTGATGCTGTTGGCGGCCTCGAACAGCGACAGCGAGTCGAGCTGGTTGAAGTTGCCGATGACGAAGGTGACGGCCATCGTCTCGCCGAGCGCGCGGCCCAGGCCGAGCATGATGCCGCCGACGACGCCGGTCTTGGTGTAGGGCAGCACGACCTTCCAGACGACCTCCCAGGTCGTCGCGCCCAGGCCGTAAGCCGATTCCTTGAGCAGCGGCGGCGTGACGTCGAAGACGTCGCGCATCGTCGCGGCGATGAACGGGATCACCATGATCGCGAGGATGATCCCCGCCGACAGGATGCCGATGCCCACCGGCGGGCCGCTGAACAGCGCGCCGAGCACCGGCACCTCGCCGAAGAGCGACTGCAGCGGGCCCTGGACGTAGGTGGCCAGGATCGGCCCGAAGACCAGCAGACCCCACATGCCGTAGACGATCGACGGCACCGCGGCGAGCAGCTCGATGGCCGTGCCCAGCGGCCGCTTCAGCCACTTGGGCGCCAGCTCGGTGAGGAACAGCGCGATGCCGAAGCTCACCGGCACCGCGATCAGCAGCGCGATCAGCGAGGTGGCGATCGTGCCGTAGATCATCACCAGGCCGCCGAACTTCTGCTGCACCGGGTCCCAGTCCTTGGACCAGAGGAAACCCAGGCCGAACTCCTGGATCGCCGGCGCAGCGCCGATCAGCAGCGAGATGATGATGCCGGCCAGCAGCGCCAGCGTGAGAAGCGCGGCGCCATGGGCCAGCGCCGAGAACAGCGCGTCGGCCCAGGGACCGTCCCGCCGCTTGCGCGGCGGCTGGCCCTTCGGGGCCGCTCGTGCCATGTCGCGATCCTGCTCGTAGGGAGTCGCGGGGAGTGTAGCGGCCAAGAGGAGCTCCGGTTCCCTGGTGACGTGACGATCGGACAGGCGATTACTTGAAGGCGATCGCCTTGCCGGCGCCGTCCTTCAGCTCGGCCGCCCACTGCTTGCGGATCAGGTCCTTGACCGAGGCCGGCAGCGGCACGTAGTCGAGTTCCTCGGCCATCTTGTCGCCGTTGGTGTAGGCCCAGTCGAAGAACTTCAGCGAGGCCGCCGCGCTGGCCGGCTTGTCCTGCGCCTTGTGCATCATGATGAAGGTCGCGCCGGTGATCGGCCAGCTGTCCTTGCCGGGCTGCTCGGTCAGCACCTGATAGAAGCTCTTGGCCCAGTCGGCACCGGCGGCGGCGGCCTTGAAGGCGGTGTCGTCCGGGGCGACGAAGCTGCCGGCCTGGTTCTTCAGCAGCACGTGCGCCATCTTGTTCTGCTTGGCGTAGGCGTATTCGACGTAGCCGATCGAGTTCGGCAGGCGCTGCACGAAGGCCGAGACGCCTTCGTTGCCCTTGCCGCCGGCGCCGGTCGGCCAGTTCACGGCCGTGCCTTCGCCGACCTTGGCCTTCCACTCGGCGTTCACCTTCGACAGGTAGTTGGTGAACAGGAAGCTGGTGCCGGAGCCGTCGGCGCGGCGCACCGGGGCGATCTTGGTGTCGGGCAGCGACACGCCCGGGTTCAGCGCGGCGATCGCCGGGTCGTTCCACTTCTGGACCTTGCCCAGGTAGATGTCGCCCAGCACCTGGCCGGTGAGCTTGAGCTGGCCCGGCTTGATGCCGGCGACGTTGACCACCGGCACGACGCCGCCGATCACCGTCGGGAACTGGATCAGGCCGTCCTTGGCGAGCTCGGCGTCGGCCAGCGGTGCGTCGCTGGCGCCGAAGTCGACGGTCTTGCCGCGGATCTGGCGCATGCCGGCACCCGAGCCCACCGACTGGTAGTTGATGCGCACGCCGGTGGCCTTGTTGTAGGCGTCGGCCCACTTGGCGTAGATCGGGGCGGGGAACGAGGCGCCGGCGCCGGTCACGTCCTGGGCCCAGGCGAAGGAGGTGCCGAGCGCCATCGTGGCGGCCAGCGCGATACCGCGGGACAGATTCAGAGTCATCGATTGCACCTTGTGGAGGGTGGGGTGAGGTCCTGACGTTCGGGCTGGACTCTAGAAAGGCTTCGTGACGGCGCTGTGACACCTGCCGAAAGGACTGTCATCGACGCGATCCCGTCACGCGGAGGTCACGGGAACGTCACGAACGCCGCCTAGCCTTGCGCCGGACGATTTCCCTTCAGACCGGAGACCTTTCGATGACCCGCACTCCCCGCCTCTTTCTCGGCGCCCTGGCGCTGACCGCCTCGGCCTGGCTCGCCGGTTGCGCCACCACGCCGGCGCCGACGACGATCGCCGACACCGCGGCGCGCACGCCCGAGCTGTCGACGCTGAACCGCCTGATCCAGGAAGCCGGCCTCGCCGACACGCTGCGCGGCGCCGGCCCGTACACCGTCTTCGCGCCCAGCGACGAGGCCTTCAAGGCCGTCCCGGCCAAGACCATGGCCGAGCTGTCGACGAACAAGGAACTGCTGAAGTCGGTGCTCGGCTACCACGTGCTGCCGGGCAAGGTGACGGCCGCCGAGGTCAAGGACGGCCAGGTCGCGACGCTGCAGGGCGCCAAGGTCGCCGTCTCGCACGCCGGCGACTTCGTCACCGTCGACGAGGCGCTGGTGCAGAAGGCCGACGTGCCGGCGACCAACGGCGTGATCCACGTCGTCGACCGCGTGCTGATGCCGCCGAAGAAGTGATTGAAAAGGGCCGCCCGAGGCGGCCCTGTCGCACGATGACGAGCCGCCCGGCCTCCCGGCCCGCGGCTCGTCGTGCGTTCAGCCGCGCACGGCGGCCGCGGCCAGGCGCTCGGCGCAGCGGCGGCCCAGTTCGCCGTCGCGCGCCTCGACCATCACACGCAGCACCGGCTCGGTGCCCGAGGCGCGGATCAGCACCCGGCCACCGTCGCCGAGTTCACGCTCGACGGTCTCGCGCACGTCCTGCAGCGCGGCGTTGCGCGTCCAGTCGCTGCCCTCGGGCAGGCGGACGTTGAGCAGCGTCTGCGGGAACAGGTCCACGCCTTCGAGCAGCGCGGCCAGCGGCCGGCCGGCGCGACGCACCGCCTGCAGCACCTGCAGCGCGCTGACGATGCCGTCACCGGTGGTGTGGCGGTCCAGCGCCAGCAGATGGCCGGAGCCTTCGCCGCCGAGCTGCCAGCCGCGCGCGGCCAGTTCCTCGAGCACGTAGCGGTCGCCGACCTTGGCGCGCACCATCGGCACGCCGCGGCGCTGCAGCGCCTGCTCGACGGCGATGTTGGTCATCAGCGTGCCGACGACGCCCGGCACCACCTGGCCCTGCGTCAGGCGGTCGTGGGCCAGCACGTACAGCAGTTCGTCGCCGTTGTAGAGCCGGCCCTGGGCGTCGACCATCAGCAGCCGGTCGGCGTCGCCGTCCAGCGCCACGCCGTAGTCGGCGCAGTGCTCGGCGACGGCCGCCACCAGCGCCTTCGGCGAGGTCGCGCCGACGCCGGCGTTGATGTTCAGGCCGTCGGGCTCGCAACCGATCTTCACGACCGTGGCGCCGAGCTCGTGGAAGACGTCGGGGGCGACGTGGTAGGCGGCGCCGTGCGCGGCGTCGACGACGATCTTCAGCCCGCGCAGCGACAGGCTGTGCGGCACGGTGCTCTTGCAGAACTCGATGTAGCGGCCGCTGGCGTCGGCGAGGCGGCGCGCCTTGCCCAGACCGGCGGAGTCGACCCACTGCGCCGGCTCCTGCAGCGCGGCCTCGACCTCGCGTTCCCACTCGTCGGGCAGCTTCTCGCCGGCGGCGGAGAAGAACTTGACGCCGTTGTCGGCGAACGGGTTGTGCGAGGCGCTGATGACGACGCCCAGATCCAGCCGCAGCGCGCGCGTCAGGTAGGCGACGCCGGGGGTCGGCAGCGGGCCGCTCAGCAGCACGTCGACACCGGCCGAGGCAAAGCCGGCTTCCAGCGCCGACTCGATCATGTAGCCCGAGATGCGGGTGTCCTTGCCGACGAGCACCGTCGGGCGTGCGCTGCTGCGGCGCAACACGCGGCCGACCGCGTGGCCCAGGCGCAGCATGAAGTCCGGCGTGATCGGGGCGCGGCCGACGGTGCCGCGGATGCCGTCGGTGCCGAAATAGGTTCTGCTCATGGGGTGATTGTCGCGGTTGGCGGCGGCGCCCGGCGCCCCCGCAAGCGTGGATTTGAGCCGGCTCAGGCGGCCGGGCGGCGGCAGCAGGCCACCGCCGACCAGACCTTGAGCGCATCGACGGTGGCGCCGACGTCGTGCACGCGCACGATGCGCGCCCCGCGCTCGACGGCCATCAGCGCCGCGGCGACGCTGGCCGCCAGGCGCTCGCCGGCCGGCCGGCCGGTCAGCTGGCCGAGCGTGCCCTTGCGCGACCAGCCGACCAGCAGCGGCATCTGCAGGTCCAGCAGCTCGCGCTGGCGCGCCAGCAGCTCGAGGTTGTGCGCGGCGGTCTTCGCGAAGCCGACGCCGGGGTCCGCGGCGATGCGCTCGCGCGCGATGCCGGCGGCCTCCAGCGCGGCCGCCCGCTCGCGCAGGAAGCCGGCGACCTCGGCGACGACGTCGTCGTAGTCGGTCAGCGACTGCATCGTGGCCGGCTCGCCGCGCATGTGCATGACGCAGACGCCGGCCGTCGGGTGCGCCGCCACCGCCTCGAGGGCACCGGGGCGCAGCAGCGAGCGCACGTCGTTGACGATGTCCGCCCCGGCCGCCAGCACCGCGCGCATGACCTCCGGGCTGCTCGTGTCGACCGAGACCGGAACGCCCAGCGTCACGGCGTGGCGCACCACGGGCAGCACGCGCGCCAGTTCCTCGTCGACGCCGGGCGCCACCGAGCCGGGCCGGGTGGACTCGCCGCCGATGTCCAGGATGTCGACGCCCTGCTCGACCAGCGCGTCGCAGTGCGCCCGGGCCGCGTCGGCGTCACGGTAGCGCCCGCCATCGGAGAACGAGTCGGGCGTGGCGTTGACGATGCCCATCACGCGCGGGCGCGACAGGTCGATGCGGAAACGTGCGGTCTGCCAGACGGTGGCGGAAGCGGACATCCTGGGTGGAGCGGTTGAGTCGTCGAGAGAGGCAGTGTGCCTTGGTGGCGCGGAGGCGGGACGGGCCGCCGAACTCAGGGGTCAGGTCTCGGCCGAACTCAGGGGTCAGGTCTCACGAGACCTGACCCCGTTCTTCAGCTGGGGTCAGGTCTCGTGAGACCTGACCCCGAATGCCGGCGCTCAGCGGAAACGAACGCGGGGCCCGAAGGCCCCGCGTTCCCGGCGTCGTGCGAGCTCAGACCGTCGCCGGCGTGCCGTCCGGATGCGCCGGCGGCGTGGTGCCGCCGCCCTTGTTGGCCGACGGCGTCCAGTCCTTCGGCGGGCGCGGCGGCTTGCCGGACATGATGTCGTCGATCTGCTCGGCGTCGATCGTCTCCCACTCGAGCAGCGCCTGGGCCATCGAGTGCATCTTGTCCTGGTGGTCCTCGATCAGCTTGCGCGCAACGACGTAGCGCTCGTCGATGATGCGGCGGATGACCTCGTCGACCTTGCGCATGGTCTCCTCGGACATCGTCGTCGTCTTGGTCACCGAACGGCCGAGGAAGACCTCGCCTTCGTTCTCGGCATAGACCATCGGGCCCAGCTCGTCGGTCATGCCGTAGCGCGTGACCATGTCGCGCGCGATCTGCGTCGCACGCTCGAAGTCGTTGCTGGCGCCGGTGGTCATCTGGTTCATGAACACCTCTTCGGCGATGCGGCCGCCGAACAGCACCGAGATCGTCGACAGCATGCGCTCCTTGTCCATGCTGTAGCGGTCGCCTTCGGGCAGCTGCATCGTCACGCCCAGCGCACGGCCGCGCGGGATGATCGTCACCTTGTGCACCGGGTCGGTCTTGGGCAGCAGGCGCGCGACGAGCGCGTGGCCGGCCTCGTGGTAGGCGGTGTTCTTGCGCTCCTCCTCGGGCATGACCATGGACTTGCGCTCGGGGCCCATCATGATCTTGTCCTTGGCCTTCTCGAAGTCGACCATCTCGACGACGCGGCCGTTGCGGCGCGCAGCGAAGAGGGCCGCCTCGTTGACCAGGTTGGCCAGGTCGGCACCGGAGAAGCCCGGCGTGCCGCGTGCCAGGATGTCGGCACGGATGTCCTGGCCGACCGGCACCTTGCGCATGTGCACGTTGAGGATCTGCTCGCGGCCGCGCACGTCGGGCAGCGTCACGTAGACCTGGCGGTCGAAACGGCCCGGGCGCAGCAGCGCCGGGTCAAGGATGTCGGGCCGGTTGGTGGCCGCCATCACGATGACGCCGAGGTTGGTCTCGAAGCCGTCCATCTCGACGAGCATCTGGTTCAGCGTCTGCTCGCGCTCGTCGTTGCCGCCGCCCAGGCCGGCACCGCGGTGGCGGCCGACGGCGTCGATTTCGTCGATGAAGATGATGCAGGGCGCGCTCTTCTTCGCCTGCTCGAACATGTCGCGCACACGCGCCGCGCCGACGCCGACGAACATCTCGACGAAGTCGGAGCCGGAGATGCTGAAGAACGGCACCTTGGCCTCGCCGGCGATGGCCTTGGCCAGCAGCGTCTTGCCGGTTCCCGGAGGGCCGACCAGCAGCACGCCGCGCGGGATGCGCCCGCCCAGCTTCTGGAACTTCTGCGGGTCCTTCAGGAAGTCGACGAGTTCCTTGACCTCTTCCTTGGCCTCGTCGCAGCCGGCGACGTCGGCGAAGGTGGTCGAGTTGTTGGCCTCGTCGAGCATGCGCGCCTTGCTCTTGCCGAAGCTGAAGGCGCCGCCCTTGCCGCCGCCCTGCATCTGGCGCATGAAGTACACCCAGACGCCGATCAGCAGCAGCATCGGGCCCCAGCTGACGAGGATGCTCATCAGCACCGAGGGCTCCTCGCGCGGCTTGACGTCGAACTTGATGCCGTTGTTGATCAGGTCGCCGACGAGGCCGCGATCAAGGTAGGTCGCCGTGCTGCGCAGGCGCTTGTCGTCCGTCGTCGTCGCGATGATCTCGGTGCCGCCGCCGGGGTTCTCCTGCAGCGTGACCGACTTGATGCGCTTGCTGCGCACTTCCTCGAGGAAGTCGGAGTAGCCGATCTGGTTGCCCGCCGCCGCCCCCCGGTCGAACTGCTTGAAGACGGTGAAGAGCACGAGGGCGATCACCAGCCAGACGGCGACCTTGGAAAACCACTGATTGTTCACCGCGGCTCCTTCTCCAGTTCAACGGCGCGGAAGGCCACCACGCGGGCCAACCGAATTCCACGGTAGGTGGGGATCATTCTATTCGACACAAGGGTATGGGCCTGGACGAGAAAAACCGGGTGAAACACCACCGGACAGCGTCATTTTCCGCTGTCGGCGACGCCCTTGCCGTTCTTGGGGCCGATGCCGACCAGAAAGGTCTCGGCCGACTTGTCGCGCGAGGCCTTGGGCTTGATCGGCTTGACGACGCGAAAGCTGTCCTTGAAGAGCTTGACGAGCTGGCTGTAGCCGCTGCCGTGGAAGGCCTTGCAGACCAGCGCCCCTTCGGGCTTGAGGTGCTGGAGCGCGAACTCGACCGCCAGTTCCACCAGGTGCGCGATGCGCGCCGCGTCCGACACCGGAATGCCCGACAGGTTGGGCGCCATGTCCGAGACCACGATGTCGACCGGACGGCCGGCGAGCTCGGCGGCCAGGCGGGCGGCGACCTCGTCCTCGCGGAAGTCGCCCTGCAGGAAGGTGACGCCTTCGATCGGCTCGAAGTCGAGGATGTCCAGCGCGATGATCGTGCCGTCGAGCGCGCCCGCCGCGGCGCCTTCGGGTGCGAAGCGGCGGCGCAGGTACTGGCTCCAGGCGCCGGGCGTGGCACCCAGGTCGACGGCCACCTGGCCGGGCTTGATCAGCCCGAGGGCCTCGTCGATCTCCTTGAGCTTGTAGGCGGCACGCGAACGATAGCCGTCGCGCTGGGCTGCCTTCACGTACGGATCGGTCAGGTGATCGTGCAGCCAGGCTCGATTGACGCGTTTGCTCTTCGATGATTTCATTCGTCGGTCGATAATACGGCGATGCCCGCCATTGAACTCACGCCTGCCGAGCGCAAGCAACACCGCGCCGACGCCCACCACCTCGACCCGGTCGTCCTGATCGGAGCCGACGGCCTGACCCCCGCGGTGGTCAAGGAGACCGACGCGGCGCTGAACGCCCACGGACTGATCAAGGTCCGCATCTTCTCCGACGACCGCAACGCCCGTGCGGCGATGATGGCCCAGCTGGCCGGCGAGCTGAACGCCGCGCCGGTGCAGCAGATCGGCAAGCTGCTGGTGCTGTGGCGCCCGATCCCGGCCAAGGAGAAGACCGAGCGCGAGGACCGCAAGCCGGGGCCGCGTGTCGTCAAGCTGGTCAAGTTCTCCAAGAGCGGCAACCACCGCGCGACGGTCACGAAGGTCAAGGTCTATGGCAACCAGCGGGTCACCGCCGGCGGCCAGATCAAGCGCGTGAAGCCGCGCGCCACCAGCGTCAAGAAGAAGGTCTCGGACTGAGCGTCGCGCGCCAGGCCAGCACCATCACGAGGATGCACTTGAGCGCGTAGAACGCGCTGCTGATCGCATGCAGGGCGCCGAACGACAACGGCCCCTGCCCCAGGCGCGCCGCCGGCATCATCGGCTGGATGACGAAGTAGCCGGCGACGGTGCAGAAGATCGCACCCAGCGCCAGGCCGAAGCCCCACGAGAACTGCGCGCCGCCATCACGCCGCACGCAGGCACGCTCCAGCAGCACCATCACGACGCCCAGCGCGAGGCTGGTATAGGCTTCCTGCGCCAGCATGCGCGCGGCCAGCCGGCCGGCGTCGGCCTGCGGCAGCAGCGCGAACCCCGCCGGCGTTGCCAGCAGCGCGACGCACAGCAGCCAGCCGGCCCACAGGCCCGGCAGCAGGCGACTCCAGCGCTGCAGCGCCATCGTCAGAGGTACTTCACCTCGACGATCTCCCAGTGCCTGACGCCGCCCGGCGCCTGCACCTCGGCGACGTCGCCGGCCATCTTGCCGATCAGCGCGCGCGCGATCGGGCTGCTGATCGAGATCCGGCCTTCCTTCAGGTCGGCCTCGTCGTCACCGACGATCTGGTAGGTGACCTCGGCCCCGGTGTCCTCGTCGGCGAGGTCGACCGTGGCGCCGAAGACGACCTTGCCGCCGGCGTCCAGCGCCGACGGGTCGATGACCTGGGCCGCGGCGAGCTTGCCCTCGAGCTCCTTGATCCGGCCTTCGATGAAGCCCTGCTTGTCCTTGGCCGCGTCGTACTCGGCGTTCTCGGACAGGTCGCCCTGGGCACGAGCCTCGGCGATGGCCTGGATGACCGCATGGCGCTCGACGGTCTTCAGGCGTTGCAGTTCTTCCTTCAGCTTTTCGGCGCCGCGCCGGGTCAGGGGGGATGGTGGCCATGGTGAGCGTCTTGTGTTCGGACAAAGTGAATCCGCCGCAGGGGCCCGGTCGGGCGCCTGCGGCGGATCAGCGAAGGGCCGGAGTCTAATTCAGTTCCGCGTGCAATTCCTGCAGCGAAAGCACTTCGAGGTCATCCTGGTGCTTCAGCGCCTCGGTGGCCGCCTCGCTGCCGGCCATCGTCGTGTAATAGGTGACACGATTGGCCAGAGCCGCCGTACGGATATAACGCGAATCGGCAATCGCCGTGCGCGTTTCGTCCACCGTCGTGAAGACGAGTTGCACCTCGCCGGCCTTGACCTTGTCGGCAATGTGCGGGCGGCCGTCCTTGACCTTGTTGACGAGCTTCACCGGCACGCCGGCGTCGGCGATCGCCTGCGCCGTGCCCTTGGTGGCGAGCACCTCGTAGCCGAGGTCGACCAGATCGGCGGCGACCTTCACGGCGCGCTGCTTGTCGCTGTTCTTCACCGTGATGACGACCGTGCCCTTCTCGGGCAGGCGCGAACCGGCGCCGAGCTGGCTCTTCAGCATCGCCTCGCCGAAGGTCCTGCCGACGCCCATCACCTCGCCGGTGGAGCGCATCTCCGGGCCGAGGATCGGGTCGACGCCGGGGAACTTGTTGAACGGGAAGACCGCTTCCTTGACGCTGAAGAACGGCGGCACGATCTCCTCGCCGATGCCCTGCTCGTCCAGCGACCGCCCGGCCATGCAGCGCGCGGCGATCTTGGCCAGCGGGCGGCCGGTGGCCTTGCTGACGAAGGGCACGGTGCGCGAGGCGCGCGGGTTCACCTCGAGCACGTAGACGACGGCGTCGTCGCCCTCGCCCTGGACGGCGAACTGGGTGTTCATCAGGCCGACGACGCCCAGCGCCTTGGCCATCGCCGCGGCCTGGCGGCGCATCTCGTCCTGCAGCGCCGGCGACAGCGAGTACGGCGGCAGCGAGCAGGCCGAATCGCCGCTGTGGATGCCGGCGGCCTCGACGTGTTCCATGATGCCGCCGATCAGCACCTTGCCCGTCGCGTCAGCGATGCAGTCGACGTCGACCTCGACGGCGTCGTCGAGGAAGCGGTCGAGCAGCACCGGGCTCTTGTCGCTGACCTTGACCGCCTCGCGCATGTAGCGCTCGAGGTCCTTGTCGCCGTGCACGATCTCCATCGCGCGGCCGCCGAGCACGTAGCTCGGGCGCACGACCAGCGGATAGCCGATCTCGTGGGCCAGCGCCAGCGCCTGCTCCTCGGTGCGCGCGGTGCGGTTGGGCGGCTGCTTCAGGCCGAGCTCGTGCAGCAGCTTCTGGAAGCGCTCGCGGTCCTCGGCGATGTCGATCGAGTCGGGCGTCGTGCCGATGATCGGCACGCCGGCGCGCTCGAGGTCCAGCGCCAGCTTCAGCGGCGTCTGGCCGCCGTACTGGACGATGACGCCGACCGGCTTTTCCTTGTCGACGATCTCCAGCACGTCTTCCAGCGTCACGGGCTCGAAGTACAGGCGGTCGCTGGTGTCGTAGTCGGTCGACACGGTCTCCGGGTTGCAGTTGACCATGATGGTCTCGTACCCGTCCTCGCGCATCGCCAGCGCCGCGTGCACGCAGCAGTAGTCGAACTCGATGCCCTGGCCGATGCGGTTGGGGCCGCCGCCGAGCACCATGATCTTCTTCTTGTCGGTGGGCTCGGCCTCGCACTCCTCGTCGTACGTGGAGTACATGTAGGCGGTCTGCGTCGCGAACTCGGCGGCGCAGGTGTCCACGCGCTTGTAGACCGGGCGCACGCCCAGTTCGTGGCGGCGCGCGCGCACCGCGTGCTGGTTCGTGCCCAGCAGCTTGGCCAGACGCTTGTCGGAGAAGCCCTTGGCCTTCAGCCAGCGCAGCTCGGCGGCCGACAGCGCGGCCAGGTCGGCACGCGCGGCGACCTGCTGCTCGGTGGTCACCAGGTCCTGGATCTGGGCCAGGAACCACGGGTCGACCGCGGTCTCCTCGAAGACCTCGTCCAGCGTCATGCCGATGCGGAAGGCGTCGGCCAGGAACAGGATGCGCTCGGGGCCGACGTTGCCGATCTCGTCGACGATCTCGTCGCGGTCGGTGCTGCGCTCGGTCAGGCCGTCGATGCCGGTCTCCAGGCCGCGCAGCGCCTTCTGGAAGCTCTCCTGGAAGGTGCGGCCCATCGCCATCACCTCGCCGACGGACTTCATCTGCGTCGTCAGGTGCGGGTCGGCGGCGGGGAACTTCTCGAACGCGAAGCGCGGGATCTTGGTGACGACGTAGTCGATCGAGGGCTCGAAGCTGGCCGGCGTCGCGCCGCCGGTGATGTCGTTCTTCAGCTCGTCGAGCGTGTAGCCGACAGCCAGCTTGGCCGCGACCTTGGCGATCGGGAAGCCGGTGGCCTTAGACGCCAGCGCCGACGAACGCGACACGCGCGGGTTCATCTCGATGACGATCAGGCGGCCATTGTTCGGATTGACCGAGAACTGGACGTTGGAGCCGCCGGTGTCGACGCCGATCTCGCGCAGGATCGCGATCGACGCGTTGCGCATCAGCTGGTATTCCTTGTCGGTCAGCGTCTGCGCGGGCGCCACGGTGATCGAGTCACCGGTGTGGATGCCCATCGGGTCGAGGTTCTCGATGGAGCAGACGATGATGCAGTTGTCCGCACGGTCGCGGACGACTTCCATCTCGTACTCCTTCCAGCCGATCAGCGACTCCTCGATGAGCAGTTCCTTGGTCGGCGAAAGGTCGAGGCCGCGCTTGCAGATCTCCTCGAACTCCTCCGGGTTGTAGGCGATGCCGCCACCGGTGCCGCCCATCGTGAAGCTCGGGCGGATGACCATCGGGAAGCCCGTGCCGCCGATCTCGGACTGGATGCGCCGCTGCACCGCGAGCGCTTCCTCCATGCTGTGCGCGATGCCGCTCTTGGCCGATTCCAGCCCGATGGCCGTCATCGCGTCCTTGAACTTCATGCGGTCTTCGGCCTTCTCGATCGCGTGCTCGTTGGCGCCGATCATCTCGACGCCGTACTTGGCGAGCACGCCATGGCGGTGCAGATCCAGCGCGCAGTTCAGCGCCGTCTGGCCGCCCATCGTCGGCAGGATCGCGTCGGGGCGCTCCTTGGCGATGATCTTCTCGACGACCTGCCAGGTGATGGGCTCGATGTAGGTGACATCGGCCATCTCCGGGTCGGTCATGATCGTCGCCGGGTTGCTGTTGACGAGGATGACCTTGTAGCCCTCCTCGCGCAGCGCCTTGCAGGCCTGGGCGCCGGAATAGTCGAACTCGCAGGCCTGGCCGATGATGATCGGGCCGGCGCCGATGATGAGGATCTTGTGGATGTCGTTGCGCTTGGGCATGGGTCAGGCTCTCTCTTGCATCAGCGCCACGAAGCGGTCGAACAGGTAGCCGATGTCGTGCGGGCCGGGGCTGGCCTCGGGGTGTCCCTGGAAGCAGAAGGCCGGGCGGTCGGTGCGGGCCAGGCCCTGCAGCGTGCCGTCGAACAGGCTGACGTGCGTGGGGCGCAGGTTGGCACCCAGCGTCTTCTCGTCGACCGCGAAGCCGTGGTTCTGGCTGGTGATGCTGACGCGGCCACTGTCCAGGTCCTTCACCGGATGGTTGCCGCCGTGGTGGCCGAACTTCATCTTGAAGGTCTTCGCACCCGAGGCCAGGGCCATGATCTGGTGGCCCAGGCAGATGCCGAAGGTCGGCACGCCGGCGTCGATGATCTCGCGCGCCGCGGCGATGGCGTAGTCGCAAGGCTCCGGGTCCCCGGGGCCGTTGCTGAGGAAGACGCCGTCGGGCTTCAGCTTGAACACCTCGGCGGCCGGCGTCTTCGCCGGCACGACGGTGACGCGGCAGCCGCGGTCGGCCAGCAGGCGCAGGATGTTGCGCTTGACGCCGAAGTCGTAGGCGACGACGTGGAACTTCGCGTCGGTCAGCGTGCCGTGGCCACGGCCGAGCTGCCAGGAGGTCTCGGTCCACTCGTAGGGCGCGTCGGCCGACACGACCTGAGCCAGGTCCAGCCCGGCCATCGACGGCGCGGCCTGGGCGGCGGCGACGGCGGCGGCGATCTCGGCTTCACCGACGACGGTGCCGGGCACGAAGCTGACGATGCAGCCGTTCTGCGCGCCGGTCGTGCGCAGCACGCGCGTCAGGCGGCGGGTGTCGATGCCGGCGATGGCCACCGTGCCCTCGCGCTCGAGGTACTGCGCCAGCGACAGCGTGGCGCGGAAGTTGGAGACGCGCAGCGGCAGGTCCTTGATGACCAGGCCGGCGGCGTGAACCTTGGCGGCCTCGACGTCTTCCTCGTTGACGCCGACGTTGCCGATGTGCGGATACGTCAGCGTGACGATCTGCCGGCAATAGCTCGGGTCGGTGAGGATTTCCTGGTAGCCGGTGAGCGCGGTGTTGAACACCACCTCGCCGACGGTCCGACCGGGCGCGCCGATCGAGGTACCGAGGAAGGTCGTGCCGTCTGCGAGTGCGAGGAGTGCGGGGGGCAGGACGGGCAGCAAGTGAAAAGCTCCGGGATTCGCGCGCCCAGCGCCACCCGGTGAAGGGTGGTCCGAGGGGGAAACCGACGACGGAGTTTCGCTAGGGCTGCGGTGATGGCGGGTAAACCTGCTGAGTATAGCCGATTCGTGGCACCCACCGGTCAACGATCGTGATACAGCCCCGTGGCCGCAGCCGCGGAGGCGGCACTTCCCGCCGCCTGCCCCGCCAGGAGAACAGCCCAGGGCGCCGCGGGGCCATTCGACGAATGACGGAACCTACAATTGCTTTCCGACTCAAAGAGTCGTCTTTGTCACAACCCCCTTCGGAGGTCTGATGGATCGCACTTCGCCCACCTACGGCGGTTTCGCAGGCGGCGGCGTTCTGACCGCGCAGCGCAACCGCGTCCTGCGCAACACCTATGCGCTGCTCGCGCTGTCTCTCGTGCCGACCGTGCTCGGTGCCTGGATCGGCGTCACCACCGGCATCACGGCCAGCCTCGGCATGGGCATGAGCGCGCTGGTCTTCCTCGGCGGCGCGTTCGCGTTCATGTTCGCGATCGAGAAGACCAAGAACTCGGCGGCCGGCGTCGGCGTGCTGCTCGGCTTCACGTTCTTCATGGGCCTGATGCTGTCGCGCATGCTGGCGGCCATCCTCGGCTTCTCGAACGGCGCGTCGCTGATCATGACCGCCTTCGGCGGCACCGCGGCGGTGTTCTTCGCGATGGCCTCGCTGGCCACGGTGGTCAAGCGCGACCTGTCGAACCTGTCGAAGTTCCTGTTCGTCGGCGCGATCCTGCTGCTGGTCGCTGGCGTCATCAACATCTTCGTGCAGTCCAGCGCGCTGATGCTGACGCTGTCGGTCGCCGCGATCGGCATCTTCTCGGCCTTCATGCTGGTCGACGTCAAGCGTGTCATCGACGGCGGCGAGACGAACTACATCAGCGCCACGCTGGCGATCTACCTGGACATCTACAACGTGTTCCAGAGCCTGCTGATGCTGCTGGGCATCTTCGGCGGCGAACGCGACTGACGCTCGCACGAGCAACGAGAACGGGGCCCGAGGGCCCCGTTTTTCTTGTGCGTCGCGGACGCGTCAGCCAGCCTCGGGCGCGACTTCCACCCCGGCGAGCTCCGGCTGCGCCTCGCCCTCGGGGCGCGGGCCGAGCGCCGCCTCGGTGCGCTCGAACACCGCGACGCTCTCGACGTGGGCGGTGTGCGGGAACATGTTGACGACGCCCGCGGCGACGCAGCGGAAGCCCGCCAGGTGCACGATCAGCCCGGCGTCGCGCGCCAGCGTCGCCGGGTTGCAGCTGACGTAGACGATGCGCCGCGGCGGCGTCCAGCCTTCGCGGCCGCGCAGCTCGGCCAGCGACTTGGCGAGCGCGAACGCGCCTTCGCGCGGCGGGTCGACGAGCCAGGCGTCGGCGGCGCCGCTGGTCATCAGCTCGTCGGCGCTCATCTCGAACAGGTTGCGCGCGGCAAAGCTGGTGTTGGCCGCGAGGCCGTTGGCGGCGGCGTTGTCGCGCGCCCGCTGCACCAGCGTCTCGCTGCCTTCTATGCCGTGCACCGCGGCCGCACGCCGCGCCAGCGGCAGCGTGAAGTTGCCCAGGCCGCAGAACCAGTCGACGACACGTTCGTGCGGCTTCGGGTCGAGCAGCCGCACCGCGCGGTCGACGAGCACGCGGTTGATCTGCGGGTTCACCTGCGTGAAGTCGGTCGGCTTGAACGGCATCGTCACGCCGTACTCCGGCAGCGAGTAAGAGAGCTGCGGCCCACCGTCGTCGAGACGGTGAACGGTCTCCGGCCCCTTGGGCTGCAGCCACCACTGCACACCGTGCTCAGCACCGAAGGCGCGCAGCCTGGCCGCATCGCCGGCCGACAAGGGCTCGAGGTGGCGCAGCACCAGCGCGACGACCTCGTCGCCGGCGGCCAGCTCGATCTGCGGCAGGCGGTCTCGCTGCTCCATCGCGCCGACCAGCTCGCGCAGCGCCGGCAGCATCGCGCTGACCTGGGCCGGCAGCACCGGGCACTCGAGCATGTCGGCGACGTAGCGCGACTTGCGCTCGTGAAAGCCCACCAGCACCGTGCCCTTCTTCGGCACGTAGCGCACCGACAGCCGCGCGCGCCAGCGATACCCCCAGGCCGGCCCGTGAACCGGGCGCAGCAGCCGCTCGGGCTTGACCTTGCCGAGATGCCAGAGGTTGTCCTCCAGCACCCGCTGCTTGACGGCGACCTGGGCCGACGGATGCAGGTGCTGCATCTTGCAGCCGCCGCAAGCGCCGGCATGCAAGCCGAAGTGCGGGCAGCCCGGGCGCACGCGCTGCGAACTCTCGCGTGCCAGCGCGGAGAGCACGCCCTGCTCCCACTGGTTCTTGCGCCGCGCGACCTGCACCTGCACGGTCTCGCCCGGCAGCGCGCCTTCGATGAACACCACCTTGCCGTCGGCGCGATGCGCGACGCCCTGGGCCTCGAGGTCGAGCGACTCGACCTGCAGCCAATCCGTACCTGAACTCATGCCCCGATTATCCCGGGCCGGCGCCCCGACTCAGAACAGCGCGTCGCGATCGACGCCACGGCGCATCATGCGGCGCTTGAGCTTGAGCAGGGCTTCCTGCTGGATCTGGCGGATGCGCTCGCGCGTGAGGCCCAGTCGCACGGCCAGTTCCTCCAGCGTCTCGGGCTCGCGATCGTGCAGGCCGAAGCGGCCGGCAAGCACCTCGCGCTCGCGCTCGTTGAGCTCGGCCAGACCGTGGTCCAGCAGGTGCACGGCCTCGCGGCTGAGCGTCAGACCGAGCGGGTCGACGGCATCGTCGTCGGCCACCGTGTCGAGCATCGACTCGCCGCCTTCGCGCTCCAGCGGCATGTCCAGCGAGGTCGGCTGCTCGGCGAGTTTCAGCAGCTCGGCGACCTCGTCGACCGGGCGACCCAGCGCCGCGGCGACCTCGTCGACCGAGACCGGCCGCTCGGCCTCGCCATGGCGCGAAGACTCCAGCGCCCGGCGCGCCTTGAGCACCTGGTTGAGCTCGCGCACGACGTGCACCGGCAGCCGGATCAGCCGGGCCTGGTGCATGATCGCCCGCTCGATGCTCTGCCGGATCCACCACGAGGCGTAGGTCGAGAAGCGGAAACCGCGCTCGGGCTCGAACTTGCCGGTGGCGTGCATCAGGCCGAGGTTGCCTTCCTCGATCAGGTCGATCATCGGCATGCCGCGGCCGACGTAGTGCTTGGCGATGCTGACGACGAGGCGCAGGTTGCGCTCGATCATCGTCTGGCGCGCCGCGAAGTCGCCGGCGCGTGCACGCACCGCGGTCGCGTGCTCCTCCTCGGCGCTCATCAGCGGCGCGCGGCGGATGTCGCGCAGATAGCTCTGCAGCGTGTTGCCGTGCTCGGCCTCGCCGTCGGCGGGCGGCGGGGACGCCGCGAGTTCGGGCGCCTCGGGGGCGGCGCCCGGTTCGAACGTGTCGGAGCCTTCGGCGGGGCCGTCGTGCGCATCGCGCCGCGTGACCATCCGCCCGGCTCCGCGTGCACTACCGCGAGGGCAGCAGCTTCGCCGGATCGACCGGCTTGCCCTGGCGCCGGATCTCGAAGTGCAGCTGCACCCGGTCGGCGTCGCTGGAGCCCATCTCGGCGATCTTCTGGCCGCGGCGCACGACCTGGTCTTCCTTCACCAGCAGCGTCTGGTTGTGCGCGTACGCGGACAGGAAGGTGGCGTTGTGCTTGACGATGATGAGGTTGCCGTAGCCGCGCAGGCCGGAGCCGGCATAGACGACACGGCCGTCGGCGGCGGCGAAGACCGGATCGCCGGCCTTGCCGGTGATCGCTAGGCCCTTGCTGCGCAGCTCGTCGAAGCCGGCGGCCACGTGGCCCGAAGCCGGCCAGGTCCAGTTCAGGTCGTCGTCACCGTCACGCGCGGCCAGAGGCGGCGACGACGGTGCCGGGGTGGCGACCGCGGAGGGCGCGCTCGTCGACGGCGTCGCCGACGACGCGGCGGTCGACGCACCGGAGGCCGGCGCGCCCACCGGCCGGGCCTCGGTGCGGCCCGGCGGCAGCACCGGGCGCACGACGACGGCCGAGGTCTCGGCCGCCGGCGGCACCACGCGCACCACCTGCCCGACCTCGATGCGGTCGGGGTTCTCGAGGTTGTTCCAGCGGGCGATGTCGCGCCAGTTCTGGCCGTTCTCCAGGCCGATGCGGATCAGCGTGTCGCCGGGCTTGACGGCGTAGTAGCCGGGCTTGCCGAGGTTCTCCTGGCCGGGCGGCGGCTTCACTGCGGCGTCGGCGGCGGCGACAGGCGCGGTGCCGCGGCCGCCGCGGTCCTCGACCGGGGCGCGATGCGTCGGGCTGGCGCAGCCGGCCACCAGGGCGGCGAGGACGGCCATCGGCAGCAGGGCGGACGCGGGGCGGCCCCGGGTCACGCGACGATTCAACTCTTGGGGTGCGTCGTAGGTCATGCCGTGCCGGATTTTAGAGGGACGAAATGGACGGCATCGTGAATCTGGCGCCTCAGCCCTTCGGGGCGGCGGTCGACGACGACGAGCACCTGTCCGCCCAGGGCCGGATCGTGCATCGGGGCGACGAGGCGCCCGCCTTCGGCCAGCTGGTCGAGCCAGGCGGCCGGGATGTCCTCGCCGCCGGCGGCGGCCACGATGCTGTCGTAAGGGGCCAGCGGCGCATGCCCGAGGCGGCCGTCGCCGTAGAGCAGGCGCAGGTCGCCGGGCAGGCGCAGTGCGGCCAGGTTCTCGCGGGCCTTGTCGTGCAGCGGCTTCAGACGCTCCATCGAGACGACGCGGCGCGACAGATGCGCCAGCAGCGCCGTCTGGTAGCCGCAGCCGGTGCCGATCTCCAGCACGCGGCCGAGCTGGCCGGCGGCCGCGGCACGTTCGCCGCCGAACAGCAGCGCGAGCATGCGGCCGACCACCGAAGGCTTGGAGATCGTCTGGCCGAGGCCGATCGGCAGGCTGGTGTCCTCGTAGGCCTGGATCGCCAGCGCGCTGTCGACGAAGTGGTGGCGCGGCACCGCGGCAAAGGCGCGCAGCACCGGCTCGCAGCGCAGGCCGTCGGCGTGCAGGCGGGCCACCATGCGCTCGCGCACCGCGGGCGAGTCCAGCCCCAGCCCGCTGGGTGCGACGCGGCGTGCGGCGTCGCGCGCCGCGTCGTGCAGCAGGCGCTGCGGGCGCAGCACGTCGGTGGCCGGCCGCGCCGGTGAACGCGGCTGCACGTGGTGCAGCCCGAGCGGAAAGCGCGGCGGCTTGGTGGTCACCGGGGCACCCCTCGGCCTTCGGCCGGTCCCGCCAGGCGGGAACGAGCCCCGGACAAGTCCTGCGGGCTCGCTGGGGCACCCTTCGGCCTGGCGGCCGGTCCCGCCGAGCGGGAATGAGCCCCGGACATGTCCTGCGGGCTCATGCCAGCGGCACACCCAGCCGGGACGCCCAGGCGCCACGCATCGCGTGGTCGGTGAGGTCGACCTGCAGCGGCGTGATCGACACCGCGCCGTGGGCGACGGCGTGGAAATCGGTGCCTTCGCCGGCGTCGCGCGCGTCGCCGGCCGGGCCGATCCAGTAGATCGGCTCGCCACGCGGGTTGGTCTGGTGGATCACCGGCTCGCTGGCGTGGCGGCGGCCCAGCCGCGTGACCAGGCGCGGCAGCGACGCCGCGTCGGCGCGGTTGGGGATGTTGACGTTCAGCAGCCAGGGCCCGCTGGGCGGGCCGCCGGCGAGCACCTGCTCGACGATGGCCCGTGCCGTCGCGGCGGCGGCGTCGAGGTGGGTCCAGCCCTTCTCCACCTGCGAGAAGGCGATCGCCGGGATGCCGAACAGGTAGCCTTCCATCGCCGCAGCGACGGTGCCCGAGTACAGCGTGTCGTCGCCCATGTTGGCACCCTGGTTGATGCCCGAGAGCACCAGGTCGGGCTTGTGCGGCAGCAGCCCGGTCAGCGCGACGTGCACCGAGTCCGACGGCGTGCCGTTGACGACGCGAAAGCCCTGCACCGGCTCGCCTCGCGCCTCGAACACCGACAGCGGCCGGTTCAGCGTCAGCGCGTTGGAGGTGCCGCTGGCGTTCTGCTCCGGGGCGATGACGTCGATCGTGCCCAGGCCCTCGCAGGCCTTGACCAGCGCGGCGATGCCGGGGGCCAGATAACCGTCGTCGTTGGCGATCAGGATGCGCATCGGAGCATTGTAGGGAGTCGCCCGGACGTCGCCTTCGCGACGGCCTGCCGGTGCCGCGCTGCCTAAGATGCCCGCGGCACTCGACAGGAGACGACGATGAAGGCCTGGCTCTGTGAATCGCTGGACGGCGTGGCCGGCCTGCAATGGCGCGAACTGCCGACACCCGAGCCGGCACCCGGCGAGGTGCGCGTGGCGATCCGCGCCGCGAGCCTGAACTTCCCCGACCTGCTGATCGTCGAGGGCAAGTACCAGGCGCGGCCTGCCCTGCCCTTCGTGCCCGGCGCCGAGTTCGCCGGCGTCGTCGAGGCGCTCGGCGAGGGCGTGACGACGCTGGCCGTCGGCCAGCCGGTGGCCGTGATCGGCACGCATGGCGGCTTCGCCACCCACGCCTGCGTCGACGCCGGCCGGGCGATCGCGCTGCCGCCGGGCTTCGTGCTGGAGGACGCGGCGGCCTTCGCCTTCACCTACGGGACCTCGCACCACGCGCTGATCGACCGCGGCGGCCTCGTCGCCGGCGAGACGGTGCTGGTGCTGGGGGCCGCCGGGGGCGTCGGCAGCGCGGCGCTGCAGATCGCCAAGGCGGCCGGGGCGCGGGTCATCGCCGCCGCGTCCAGCGCCGAGAAATGCGCGCTGTGCCGCGAGCTGGGCGCCGACGCGACCATCGACTACTCGGTGGACAAGCTGCGCGACGCGCTGAAGGCGCTGACCGGCGGCCGCGGGCCGGACCTCGTCTACGACCCGGTCGGCGGCGACCTGGCCGAGCCGGCGCTGCGTTCGATCGCCTGGCGCGGGCGCTACCTCGTCGTCGGCTTCGCCGCCGGCACGATCCCGGCGCTGCCGTGGAACCTCGCGCTGCTCAAGGGCGCGTCCATCGTCGGCGTCTTCTGGGGCGAGTTCGTGCGCCGCGAACCGCAGGCCAGCGCCGCGGCGATCGGCCAGCTCGCGCGCTGGTACGCCGAGGGCCGCGTCAAGCCAGTCGTCGGCGCCCGCTTCGCCCTCGAAGACTTGCCCCAGGCTTACGAACGCATGGCCTCACGGCGCGCCCTGGGCAAGCTGCTGGTCGACTGCGGCAACTGAGGCAGGGGGTGCACCTGTCCGGGCGCGAAGCGAACGCGCTAGGATGACGGCCGAGCGAATAAGGGGGAGGTCGGCTATGGCCGTCAAGGTGCTGATCCTGGAAGACAACCCGGTGGCGCGCAGCTTCCTTTGCCGGGTCGTTCGCGAGAGCTTCAGCGATGCGAACCACATCACCGAGGCCGGCGATCTCGAGTCGGCGCGCCGCCAGATCACGCTGGCCGGCGGCGCCACCGGGCTGCACGGCGTCGATCCGTTCAAGCTCATCCTGATCGACCTGGAACTGCCCGACGGCAACGGCATGGAGCTGCTGGCCGAGCTGGCGCACTACCCGGCGACGAAGATCGTCACGACGCTGTACTCCGACGACGAGCATCTCTTCCCCGCCTTGCAGCACGGCGCCGACGGCTACCTGCTGAAGGTGGACCGCTTCGAGGTCCTGGTCGAGGAGCTGCAGAAGATCGTGCGTGGCCAGCCGCCGCTGTCGCCGGCGATCGCACGCCGCCTGCTGACCCACTTCCGCCAGGGCGCCGGCCCCGACCTGCCGCCGGACAGCGGCTTCGTCAGCACGACCGGCTTCACGACCAGCCGGCCGGTGCCGATGGAGAAGGCGCTGCCCGAGCACGAGCGCCTGACGCCGCGCGAGAGCGAAGTGCTCACCTACCTCAGCAAGGGCTTCACGATCAAGGAGATCGCCAGCCTGATGGGCATCAAGTGGTTCACCGTCAACGACCACATCAAGTCCATCTACAAGAAGCTGAACGTCTCCAGCCGCGCCGAGGCCGCGGTGCTGGCGAGCAAGCAGGGCCTGGTCTGAGCCCGCGGCGGCGCCGCACCGCCGCTGCCCCATCGCCATGACGGAACGTCCCGCCGTCCCCGGCGATTCGAGTTTCGACAACACCCCGCTGGAGCCGGCGCTCGGCGGCGAGCTGCCCGTCCAGCGCCCGGGCTGGCGGCGCCAGCTGCTGGTGCTGCTGGCCGTGGCGGGCGTCCTGGGCATCCTCGCGCTGGCGCGCTGGCTGGCGGCGATCCCGTCGCTGGACATCGTGCTGCTGCCCACCGTCAGCGGCCCGCCGACGGTGCTGTCGACCTCGATCCCGGCGCTCGAGCCGATGGTCGGACGCGCACCGATCGTGCTGCGCAACGCCGACGGCCGGGAACTGCAGGTCGACGAGATGCTGACCGAGCGCTCGCCGCGCTGGCAGGTCGACGACACCATGCGCGCCCAGCTGATCGCCCGGCAGGAGGCGCTGGCCGCGGTGCTCGAGGGCCGCGAGGTCTTCGTCGAGTTCCGCAACGGCATCGAGGTGCCGGTGCCCGCGCGGCCGCGCGGCTACGGCGGCCTCGGGCTGCTGTTCTGGCCGCTCGCCGGGCTGGCGCTGGCCGTCGCGCTGGTCGGCGCCTTCGTCGTGCTCGCCCGGCCCCAGGGGCGCAACCTGCTGTACCTGACGGTCGTGCTGTGCCAGGCAGCGACGCTGCTGATCATCGCCGTCGGCTCGATGCGGGGGCTGGGACTGCCGGCCGGATTCGCCACCCTGGAGCCCATCGCGCGCATGGCGCTGGACCTGGCGACCGGCGCCGCGGTGCTGCACGCCTTCACGCTGCACCCGCGCCCGCTGCCGCACCGGCTGGTCATCGCGGCGGCCGGCTGGCTGCCGGTGCTGCTGCTGCCGGCGCTGGCGCACGCGGGCGGGCTGCAGCAGGTCTGGTGGTGGACCCAGGGCACGATGCTGGCGCAAGGCGCGGCGGCATTGGCGACGATCAGCTGGTCGTACCGCCTGGAGCCCAATCCGTTCTCGGCGGTGCTGCGGCGGCTGGGCTTCATCGCCGTCGGCGCCTTCGCCCTCGTGACGCTGGGCATGGCCGCTGCCGCCGGCACGCCGGGGCCGCCCGGCACGATCGCCGCGGCCGGCTCGCTGATCTGGACGCTGTTCCTGAGCTCGCTGCTGCTGCTGGTGCCCTTTCTGTCGCGCTCGCGGCTGGCGCTGCGCGAGCTCGCGATGCTGGCGGGCATCGGCACGATCGCGATCTCGCTGGACCTGCTGTTCGTCGCCATCTTCTCGCTCGGCCAGCTGACGTCGCTGACGCTGGCGGTTCTGCTGGCGCTGGGGGCCTACACCGTCTCGCGCCAATGGATCCTGAACCAGACGATCGGCGCCGAGGTGCTGACCACCGAACGCAGCTTCGAGCAGCTCTACCGCGTCGCACGCGAGCTGCAGAAGCAGCCGGCACGCTACTCGACGCTGGTCGCCGAGCTGCTGCGCGACCTGTTCGAGCCGCTGGAGGTGCTGCGCCTGGAACGCGACTCGCCGCGTGCCTCGGTCGTCGGCGGCGGCGCCGCGCTGATCGTGCCGGTGCGCGGCGCCCGCGGCGGCAGCCGGCCGCTGTCGCTGGTGCTGCGTTTCGCGCGCCGCGGCCAGCGCCTGTTCTCGCGCGACGACGCGCGACTGGCCGAGCGTGTCGTCGAACAGCTGCGCCGTGCGGTGGCCTATGACCAGGCCGTCGAACGCGGACGCAACGAGGAACGGCTGCGCATCGCCCAGGACCTGCACGACGACATCGGGGCCCGCCTGCTGACGCTGATGTACCAGTCGCCGACACCGGAGATGGAGGACTACATCCGCCACACGCTGCTGGACCTGAAGACCCTGACGCGCGGCCTGGCCGCAGCCGAGCACCGGCTGTCGCACGCCGCGGCCGAGTGGAAGGCCGACCTGACCCAGCGCCTGACGGCAGCCCAGGTGCAGCTCGGCTGGTCGGTGGAGTACGACCGCGACGTCCGCCTGACCGTCGTGCAGTGGTCGGCGATCACGCGCGTGATCCGCGAGCTGGTGACGAACGCGCTGTACCACGGCCACGCCACGCGCGTGGACGTCCAGGTGATGCTTGCCGGCGCGCGGCTGACGCTGGCCGTCAGCGACGACGGCGACGGCCGCGACCCGCAGTCCTGGGCCCACGGCCTGGGCATGGGCGGCGTGCGCAAGCGCGTGAAGCTGCTGGCCGGCGAGGTGCGCTGGCGCGAGAACACGCCGCGCGGCATCGTCTGCGAGGTCCTCGTGCCCGACTTCCAGGCGCCCGAGGAAGACGCCTGAGCCTCAGCGGCGCCAGCGCCGGCGCAGGTCCAGCAGGTGCGCGACGCCGGCGGCGGCCAGGCCGGTGGCCACCCAGGTCCAGGAGGCACCTGACAGGGCCGCCCTGACCGCCAGCATCAGCGCCAGGCCGGCGCAGAGGTTGGCGACGAACTCGCGCGGCGCCAGGCCGCGCCCAGTGCGCGCGTGCCAGACCCAGAGCGCCAGGCCCTCGAGCAGCGTGACGGCGATGACGATGTCGACGAGCGCCACGCCGCCGTCGTCAGACCCGGGCCAGGCCCAGCAGGTGCGCGATGTCCTTGAAGAAGATGCGCACGTGGGCCATCGGCTTGCGCCGCGTCAGCCGCTTGTTCATGTACGAGTCGAAGGTCAGCTGCTGCACGTCCTTGTCCTTGCAGATGCTGACGAAACGCTCGCGGCGCTTGTCGCTGGAGTACCAGAAGCGCTGCATGACGCCGAGGATCCAGAACACGCGGCCGTGCTCGCGCATGAAGTTGCGGCGCGCGCCGGCCAGCGCCTTGGCGTCGCCGGTGCGCAGCATCTCCAGCACCGCCTCGGCGGCGAAGCGGCCGCCGGCCAGCGCGTAGTAGATGCCCTCGCCCGAGGCCGGCGCGACGACGCCCGAGGCGTCGCCGGCGAGCACGACGTCGCGGCCGTTGTCCCAGCAGCGCAGCGGCTTCAGCGGGATCGGCGCGCCTTCGCGGCGGATCGTCCTGCAGTTGGCCAGGCCGGCGTCCTCGCGCAGCTTGGCGGTCGCGTTGCGCAGCGAGAAGCCCTTGTCGGCGCTGCCGGTGCCCACGCTCATCGTCTTGCCGTGCGGGAACACCCAGCCGTAGAAGTCCGGCGAGATCGTGCCGCGGTAGTAGACGTCGCAGCGGTTGGGGTCGTAGTCGGGGTGGCCGGGCTCGGGCGCCTCGATGATCTCGTGGTAGGCGAAGACGTACTCGATCTCGTTGGCGCAGGCGATCTGCTGGCGCGCGACCTCCGAGCGGGCGCCGTCGGCACCGATGATCGCGCGGGCGCGCACCGCGGCCTCCTGGCCTTCGCCGCGCTCGCCCTTGTCGTGCGGGCGGTAGCGCACGATGGCGCAGCCGTCGGTGTCGCGGTCGATGCGCTCGAAGGTGCCGGTGCGGCGCTCGGCGCCGCACTGGCGCGCACGCTCGCGCAGCCACTCGTCGAAGTGCTCGCGGTCGACGAGGCCGACGTAGCCGTTCTCGATGTGGATGTCCACCTTGACGTCGCTCGGCGAGATCATCCGGGCGCACAAGGCCTTGGCGACGATCAGCTCGTCGGGAATGCCGAAGTCGCGGATCGCGCGCGGCGGAATCGCCCCGCCGCAGGGCTTGATGCGGCCGGCACGGTCCAGCAGCAGCACGCTGCGGCCCTGCCGCGCGATCTCCGTGGCCGCCGTGGCGCCAGCCGGACCGCCGCCGACGACGACGACATCGAAGGTCTCCAGTTGCATCTCACTCCACCTTTGCCACCGCGGGTTCAGCATAAAGGCGCGGCGTCGCGGTGGCGCGAGGCCGGGCATCGATCTTGGCCGCCAGGAAGGCGGACACGACAAACAGCAGCGCTTCGGCAGCGAAGACGCTGGAATAGGCGACCGAGGGCTCGCCCAGCAGCCAGTGCGCGAGGTCGCTCGCGCCGGTGCCGATCACGCCGCCCAGGCCGAAGGCGACGGCCTGCGCCGCACCCCACAGCCCCATGCGCACGCCCTCGCGGCGTTCCTTGCCCTCGCCGGCCAGGCGCATCATCGAGCCGACCGCGGCGATCGAGAACGCGCCGTTGGCCACGCCGAGCAGGAACACCGTGGCCTTGAACGGCCAGCCCGGGCCGACGATGCCGGCACCGGCCAGCGACAGCAGGCACAGCGCCGAGGCGAGGCAGCCGCCGATCGACCAGGTGCGCAGCGTGCCCAGGCGCTGGCCGGCCAGCGCCACCAGGATCATCCCGGCGAGCACGCCGCCGTGCTGCATGCCCGACAGCGAGGTCGACTCGCCCGGCGTGAAGCCGAAGACGGTGCCGGCAAAGGGCTCGAGGATCAGGTCCTGCGCGCTGAACGCCAGCATCGACACGAAGATGAAGATCGTGAAGCGGCGGGCATCGGTCTCGGCCCAGACCTCGGCCAGCGCCTGGCGGAAGTCGGGCTTGGCCTCGGCCTCGGCCGGCGCCGGCCGGCCCTCGCCCTCGACGCGCCACAGCGCGAGCGTGGCGACGACGAACGCGGCGACGGCCACCCCGGTGACGACGACCATCAGCCGCGCCGGCGAGTACGGGTCGAGCAGCTTGCCGGCCACGCCGGCGGTCACCGCCAGGCCGAGGATCATCATCATCCAGACGATGGTCGCGGCCGGCGCGCGGCGATGCTCGGGCACACGCTGCGCCAGCAGCACCAGCAGCGAGGTGCCGGCCGCGCCGACGCCCAGGCCGATGACGACGAAGGACACGAAGGCCGCAGCGATGCCGGGCACGCGCGCCACCGGGATCAGCGCCACCGAGGCCGCGGCGCCGATGCCGCCGGCGGCCAGCACCGCCAGGCCGCCGACGATCCACGGCGTGCGCCGGCCGCCGACGTCGGAGCCGAAGCCCATGCGCGGACGCATCATCTGCACCATGTAGTGCACCGCCACCAGCAGCCCCGGCAGCAGCGCCGGCAGCGCCAGCTCGACGACCATGATGCGGTTCAGCGTCGAGGTCGTCAGCACCACCATCGCGCCGATGCAGGCCTGCACCAGACCCAGGCGGAAGACGGTGAACCAGCCGAAGTGCGCGGCGCTCACACCAGGCCCCCGGTCGCGCGCAGCGCGAAGGCGCTGACCATCATGCCGCTGACGAACAGCGGCACGCCGAAGCCGCTGTAGAACAGCGCGCGCTTGACCGGGTCCTTCAGGAACCAGGCCATCAGCACGAACTGCGCGACCAGCAGCGCGCCGATCGCCGCGGCGTGCCAGACGGCCCCCCACTGCACCAGCATGCCGATGACGACGACCTGCGGCACCGCCATCACGATGCAGGCCGTGCGCGCCGCGCCGTCGACGCCCAGGCGCACCGGCAGCGAGCCGACGCCCATCTTCTTGTCGCCCTCGATGGCCTTGAAGTCGTTGAGCGTCATGATCCCGTGCGCGCCGATGCTGTAGAGCAGCGCCAGCGCCAGCGAGTGCGAAGCCGGCATCGCGCCGCCGGCCATCACCGCCGCGCCCGTCACCCAGGCCAGGCCTTCGTAGGAGATGCCGCAGGCGGCGTTGCCCCACCAGCCGTTCTGCTTGAGGCGCACCGGCGGCGCGCTGTAGGCCCAGGCCAGGATCAGCCCCAGCACCGCGGCACCGAAGCCCCAGGGCCCGAGTTGCGTGGCGACGAGCAGCGACAGCGCCGTCCAGCCGATCGCGATGTACAACCCCCAGCGGCCGGGGATGCGGCCCGAGGGGATCGGACGGTTGGGTTCGTTGATCGCGTCGACGTGACGGTCGAACCAGTCGTTGACGGCCTGGCTGGTCGCGCAGACCAGCGGCCCGGCGAGCAGCACGCCGAGGAAGACGAGAAACCAGTTCGCCGTGATCGACTGTCCCGATGCGACGACGCCGCACGAGAAGGCCCACATCGGAGGGAACCAGGTGATCGGTTTGAGCAACTCCGCTACAGCGGACAACGCGGGCCTTGCCATGGGGCTGAATCTTGCGCTTGACAAAACAGAGCGTCAATTATCGTTGACACAATCCCTGCCTTAGGACAAGCTCTGCGAATGCTGATGAAGTCGGATGCCGCAGCCACGGGCGCGGCCGGAAAGCAGGATCCCCAGGCGCCGGTGGCGCTGGTCGTGGGCAGCGGGTTCGGCGGCATGGCCGCCGCGGTGCGTCTGGCCGCCAAAGGCTACCGCGTCACCGTTCTCGAGAAGCTCGACGCCCCCGGCGGCCGGGCCTACGTGCACCGCCGCGAAGGCCACGTCTTCGACGCCGGGCCCACCATCGTCACCGTGCCCTATCTCTTCGACGAGCTGTGGGCGCTGGCCGGGCGCAAGTTCAGCGACGACATCGAGCTGAAGTCGCTCGACCCGTTCTACCGCATCCGCTTCGACGACGGCGACCACTTCGACTACAGCGGCGACCCGGCGCGCATGCGGGCCGAGGTGCGGCGCATCAGCCCGTCGGACGCCGAGGGCTTCGAACGCTTCATGCGCGAGGCCGACCAGTGTTACGAGCTGGGCTTCCGCTCGCTGGGCGACAAGGCCTTCGACACCGTCGGCGACCTGATCAAGGCCGCGCCGCTGATCATCAAGCTGCGTGGCTGGCGCAGCCTGCACCAGATGGTGTCCAGCCACCTGAAGCACCCCAAGCTGCGCGTCGCGATGAGCCTGCAGTCGCTGCTCATCGGCGGCAACCCGTTCTCGGTGACCAGCATGTACGCGCTGGTCAACGCGCTCGAGCGCCAGTGGGGCGTGCACTGGGCGATGGGCGGCACCGGCGAGCTGATCCGCGGCCTGGTCAATGTCTTCGAGGGCATGGGCGGCACGGTGCGGCTGAAGGCCGAGGTCAAGCGCATCGAGATCGACAACGGCGTCGCCACCGGCGTCACGCTGGCCGACGGCGAGCGCATCCCGGCGGACATCGTGGTCTGCAACGGCGACACCGGCTACCTGTACAAGAACCTCGTCGACGCACGCTGGCGCAAGCACTGGACCGACAACCGCATCGAACGCGGCCACTACTCGATGGGCCTGTTCGTCTGGTACTTCGGCACCGACCGCCGCTACGACGACGTGCCGCACCACATGATGGTGCTGGGCCCGCGCTACCGCGAGCTGCTGGACGACATCTTCCGCAAGAAGAAGCTGGCCGGCGACTTCAGCATCTACCTGCACCGCCCGACGGCCACCGATCCGTCGATGGGCCCCGAGGGCTGCGACACCTTCTACGCGCTGTCGCCGGTGCCGCACCTGGACAGCGGCACCGACTGGACGACGCAGGCCGAGCCCTATCGCCAGGCGATCCAGGAGGCGCTGGAGCGCACCGTGCTGCCGGGGCTGGGGCAGCACCTGCGCGTCTCGTTCTGCACCACGCCGCTGGACTTCCAGCACCGGCTGCTGTCGTACAAGGGCGCCGGCTTCGGCCTGGAGCCGCTGCTGCTGCAGAGCGCCTACTTCCGCCCGCACAACCGCAGCGAGGACGTGAAGAACCTGTTCATGGTCGGCGCCAGCACCCACCCGGGCGCCGGCGTGCCGGGCGTCATCATGTCAGCCAAGGCGCTGGAGTCGGTGCTGCCCGACCCGGCGACATTCCGCCGCTGAAGCGCAGGACGACGGCCGGCGGCTGCCGGCCGTTCTACTTCTCGGCTTCGGCCGTGGTGCTGCTGCCCAGGTCACCCAGGCCGTAGCGGCGCAGCTTCACGTACAGACTCTGACGCGACAGGCCGAGCATCTCGGCCGCCGACGCGCGGTTGTCGCGCGTGAGCTCGAGCGCGGCCTCGATGCACAGCTGCTCGATCAGGTCAGTCGTCTCGCCGACGATGTCCTTCAGCGGCAGGCGGCCGACGAGCTCGGTCAGCTGACCGACCGAACGGGGCAGCTCGCGCGTCGTGCGCGCGTCGTGGCCCGCCAGACGGCGGCCGACGTCGCGGATCGTGAAGCCGAGGAAGGGCCGGTCACCCTGCCCGACCATCGTCGCCGAGATCTCGACGTCGGTGACGGCACCGTATTCGCCGCGCAGCGTCGTCGCGAACAGCCTCACCTGGCCGCGCTGGCGCAGGTTGGAGATCATCACGCTCAGGTCGACGCCGGTGCGGCCCAGCCAGCGGTCCAGCGTCTCGCCGCGCACCTGCTCCTCGGTCGTCAGCTGGGCCAGCTCGACGAACGCCGGGTTGGCCGAGATCACGCGGCCTTCGAGGTCGGTGACGACCAGGCAGTCGGGCGCGCTCTGCACGAGCTTGAGCAGCATCGACCCGGTCGACGGCGCCATCTCGGCGACCACCTGCGACTGCACACGCGACAGGCGCACCAGGAAGTGCGAGACCAGATCCTGGCGATAGGTCGACACCGCGACACTGACCTCGCCGCGGCCGTCGACCAGCTCCGCCCGGCCTTCGTCGGCGCGACCGGTGGCGCGCACGCCGGCCAGCAACAGGTTCAGCTGCTCGGCCGTGCGGGGATCGACACCGGTCGGGAAGGTCAGCCCGACGAGGCTTGCGGCGCCGCCGTCGGCCAGCAACCGGGCCGCGGCCGGGTTGGCCTCGAGTATCTTCTGCGTCGTCGCGTCGACGACCAGCACCGCTTCCGACGCCACCTGGAAGAGATGGCGATAGCGCGTCTCGGCGTGGCGGAACTTCCAGTAGTCGCGCTCCATCGCCTGCTGGGCCTCGACCAGACGCTGCTGCAGCGCCGCCACGGCACGCAGGTCGCGGCCGAACGCGAGGATCGAACCCGGCCGGTCGCCGTCGACGCCGTTCAGCCGCACGGCGACGAACAGCAGCGGGATCTCGCGGTCACCGGGGAGGACGAAATTCAGATGGCGCCAGCGGATCGCGCCGACCGCGTCGGGCGCGGCCTCGCGCAGCAGCGCCTCGACCTTGTCACGGCTCTCGGGCGTGACGATGTCGATCCAGCGCTTGCCGATCCACTCGGCGCCGGCCTCGCGGGCGAAGTCCTCGCCACCACAGGCGAGGTCGCACACGACACCCTGGGCATCGATGACCAGCGTAATGTCGTTCGCAACCGACAGCAGCGACCCGGCCGTCGCGGCGGTCACGCCGCCGAACGTCTTCTCCGGTGCTCCAAACGGTCTCATTCGGAGACCCGCCTTTCAGCTCATAAAAACTGCGTTGATCGAAACAGCAGCACTTGGTTCATGCAGCAGCTTCCCGAAATCAGGTTCGTGGCGTCGCCCGCTCATGGCCGCACCGCTTTCGCGGCCACCAGGCGCGCTGCCAGTGCCGGGGCCTCGCGCGCGTCATGCGCGGTGCCATCGGCGCCGAGTTCGACAGCACGCTCAGGGTGCAGCGCAAAGACCGGGCCGCCGACGATGACCGCCAACCCGCGGTTGCGGGACGCACGGCGCATCGTCGTGATGCCGTCGCGCAGCCAATCCAGCCGCGCCTCAACGCCGACGGACACGCCGACGACATCGAACCACTCCCGGCGCACCCGGCGCACGGGGTCGACACTGCGGCTGTCGAGTTCGCAGACCACCTCCCAGCCGGACTGGCGGAAGAACTCGGCGACCATCGACAGGCCGAAAGTGTGTTGTTCCCCCGGGGCCGGCAGCAGCAGCGCGCGGCGGCCCTCGGCGGGCAGATGCAGATCGTGGCCGAGCGAGGGACTCAGCCCGCGCATGATGCGGTGCAGGCGGCCCAGCGCGACGGTGACGTCGCTGAACATCACCAGGTCCTGCTCCCACATCTCGCCGAGCCGCCGGGCAGCCGGCGCCAAAAGATCAAGATAGAGGGTCTCGACGGGGACGCCGCGCTCGCGCAGATCGGCGATCATCTCGAGCCAGCCCGCATCCCCCGGAGCGAGCGCGAACTCGATGAAGCGCGACAGGTCGTCGTCGGCCACGCGGGCCGACGGGTCGACGCGCCCGCCACGCCCCAGCAACGGCACCACCTCGCCTTCGAGGGGGCGGCCGGCACGCGCCGGCGGCAGCACGAGACGACCATCGGGAGACAACACCTGGACACCGTCGACAGCCGATGCCGGATCGACCCTCGCGGCGCAGGCGGCCGGGCTCACGGCCGCTCTCCGCGTCGCGAAAGGCATTGCCGGGAGCGCGGGGCCCGCGACACGGACGCACCTGCCGCCGCGCGCGTGAAACGCGTCTGCGGACCGGCTTTTCCGGCGTCCATCATGCGAGCGACTCCCCTGGCGCGGGCGAACTGAACCCGCATGAGTCAAGAGTAGTGTCAGGCTCGCATGACGTCAACCCCTGTTGACATCAGGGGTGTCCCCGTCTAGATTCTGCGTCATGGGTCAAAGGACCAAACTCGACCGCGGACCCACGGCGCCGCGCGTGCCTCCGCTGTACACGCCCGAAGAGCGCATTCGGCGCGACCGCTCGCCCTGGACGATCGTCCAGGCCGTGCTCGCGCCGCTGCAGTTCTTCGTCTTCCTCGTCAGCCTCGTGCTCGTCGTGCGCTACCTGATCACAGGTCAAGGGCATGACGCGGCGACGATCTCGATCGTCGTCAAGACGCTGCTGCTCTACACCATCATGGTCACGGGCGCGATCTGGGAGAAGGACGTCTTCGGCGTCTACCTCTTCCACCCTTCCTTCTATTGGGAAGACGTGTTCAGCATGCTGGTGCTGGCGCTGCACACGGCCTACCTCGTGGCGCTGGCCACTGGCTGGCTTGATGCGCGTCAACAAATGTGGCTGGCACTCGCAGCGTACGCGACCTACGTCATTAACGCCGGGCAGTTCCTCCTTAAGCTCCGGGCCGCGCGATTGAGCGCCCAGTCGGAAGCCTACGCATGAATGCCGTCATCGACATCGCCCCTGCCCCGATGCAGCAGGGCTGTGGCGACGCCCCTGTCCTGCGCGAACGCGGGCAGCGCGAGGTGTTCTGCGGTCTCGCGGGCATCGTCTGGCTGCACCGCAAGATCCAGGACGCCTTCTTCCTCGTCGTCGGGTCGCGCACCTGCGCCCACCTGCTGCAGTCGGCCGCCGGCGTGATGATCTTCGCCGAGCCGCGTTTCGCCACCGCGATCATCGACGACCGCGACCTCGCCGGCCTGGCCGACGCCAACGCCGAGCTCGACCGCGTCGTCACGCGCCTGCTCGAGCGCCGGCCGGACATCAAGATGCTGTTCCTGGTGGGCTCGTGCCCGTCGGAAGTCATCAAGCTCGACCTGTCGCGCGCCGCCGAGCGCCTGTCGCGCAGCTTCTCGCCGCGCGTGCGCATCCTGTCCTACACCGGCAGCGGCATCGACACCACCTTCACGCAGGGCGAAGACACCTGCCTGGCGGCGCTGGTGCCCGAACTGCCGGCCAGCGACGAGCGCGCGCTGATGGTCGTCGGCGCGGTCGCCGACATCGTCGAGGACCAGTTCCGCCGCGTCTTCGACGGCCTGGGCGTGGGCCCGGTCCACTTCTTCCCCGCCCACCGTGCCGGCGAGATGCCGCCGGTCGGCCCGGGCACGCGCTTCGTGCTGGCCCAGCCCTTCCTGGCCGACACCGCACGCGCGCTGGAACTGCGCGGCGCCAAGCGACTGCCGGCGCCGTTCCCGTTCGGCGCCGAAGGCACGACGCTGTGGCTGCAGGCCATCGCCCGCGAGTTCCAGGTCGAGGCGACGAAGTTCGTCTCGGTCGTCGGCCCGCGCCGCGAACGCGCCGCCCGCGCGCTGGCCCGCCACCGCGTCCTGCTCGAGGGGCGCAAGGTCTTCTTCTTCCCCGACTCGCAGCTCGAGGTGCCGCTGGCCCGCTTCCTCGCGCGAGAGATGGGCATGGTGCCGGTCGAAGTCGGCACGCCCTACCTGCACCGCCAGCTGGTCGCGCCCGAACTGGCGCTGCTGCCGGCGGGTACCCAGCTTTCCGAGGGCCAGGATCTCGAGCGTCAGCTCGACCGGTGCCGCGCCGCCCGCCCCGACATCGTCGTCTGCGGCCTGGGCCTCGCGAATCCGCTGGAAAGCGAGGGGCTCACGACCAAGTGGTCGATCGAGCTCGTGTTCACGCCGGTGCACGGCTTCGACCAGGCAGCCGACCTGGCCGAGCTGTTCACCCGCCCGCTCGCCCGGCGGATGAAACTGGTCGCCTGACATGCAGTTGACGCTCTGGACCTACGAAGGCCCGCCGCACGTCGGCGCGATGCGGGTCGCCACCGCGATGGACGACGTGCACTACGTGCTGCACGCGCCGCAAGGCGACACCTACGCCGACCTGCTGTTCACGATGATCGAACGGCTGCCGCGCCGCCCGCCGGTCACGTACACGACCTTCCAGGCGCGTGACCTGGGCAGCGACACCGCCGAACTCTTCAAGACCGCCTGCGCCCAGGCGGTCGAGCGCTTTCGCCCGAACGCGCTGCTGGTCGGTGCCTCGTGCACGGCCGAGCTGATCCAGGACGATCCGGGCGGCCTCGCCCGTGCGCTGGCGCTGCCGATCCCCGTCGTCCCGCTGGAGCTGCCGTCGTACCAGCGCAAGGAGAACTGGGGCGCGTCCGAGACCTTCTACCAGGTCGTGCGCACGCTGGCCGGCCCGAACGCCCCCGCGCCCGGCACGCCGCGGCCCGCACGCGAGCCCGGCGCCAAGCCGAGCTGCAACATCCTCGGCCCGACCGCGCTGGGCTTCCGCCACCGCGACGACGTGCGCGAGATCACCGGCCTGCTGAACGAGCTCGGCATCGAGGTCCGCACCGTCGCGCCGCTGGGCGCCTCGGCCGACGACATCGCCCGCCTGGGCGAGGCCGACTTCAACGTCGTGCTCTACCCCGAGACGGGCGGACAGGCGGCGAGCTGGCTGCAGCGCTTCTTCGGCCAGCCGTTCACGAAGACGATCCCGATCGGCGTCGGCGCGACCAAGGACTTCATCGCCGAGGTGCTCGGCCTGGCCGGCCTGCCGGCCGACACGCCGCTGCCCGACGCGCTGTCGCGCTCGCCCTGGTACTCGCGTTCGGTCGACTCGACCTACCTCACCGGCAAGCGCGTGTTCATCTTCGGCGACGCCACGCACGTCGTCGCTGCGGCGCGCGTGGCGCACCAGGAGATGGGCTTCACCGTCGTCGGCCTGGGCACCTACAGCCGCGAGTTCGCCCGCGACGTGCGCGAGGCGGCCAAGCTCTACGGCGTCGAGGCGCTGATCACCGACGACTATCTGGAAGTCGAGGCCAAGGTGGCCGAGCTGCACCCCGAGCTGGTGCTGGGCACCCAGATGGAGCGCCACATCGCCAAGCGCCTGGGCGTGCCCTGCGCGGTGATCTCGTCGCCGGTGCACGTGCAGGACTTCCCCGCGCGCTACTCGCCGCAGATGGGCTTCGAGGGCGCCAACGTCCTGTTCGACAGCTGGGTCCACCCGCTGATGATGGGCCTCGAGGAACACCTGCTGACGATGTTCCGCGGCGACTTCGAGTTCCACGACGGCGCCGCGGCCTCGCACCTCGGGCGTGCCGCCGTGCCGGCGCCGGCCGCTGCGCCCGCCGCCGCCGAAGCCCCCGAGCCCGCCCCCGACACCCCCGCTGCGGCCGTCACGGCCGCGCCCGCCGCCTCCGCTCCGATCGCCGTCGCCCAATGGGCACCCGACGCGCAGAAGGAACTGCAGAAGATCCCGTTCTTCGTGCGCGGCAAGGCCCGTCGCAACACCGAGCGATTCGCCGCCGAACGCGGCCTCGCGACCATCACCGTGGAAACGCTGTATGACGCCAAGGCGCACTTCGGGCGTTGACGCGACGCCCATCCGGGTCGTCATCGTCACGATGGACACCCACCTGGCGAGCGCTGCGGAGCGCGCGCGGGTCAACCTCCGCCGCGTGCTGCCCGGCCTGGAACTGACGCTGCACGCCGCGTCGGAGTGGGCCAACGAGCCCGAAGGGCTGCAGCGCTGCATCGCCGACATCCGCCAGGCCGACATCGTCATCGTGACGATGCTGTTCCTGGAAGACCACTTCCTGCCGCTGATGCCGGTGCTGCAGGAGCGGCGCCTGCAGTGCGACGCGATGGTCTGCGCCATGTCGGCCGCCGAGGTCGTCAAGCTGACGCGCCTGGGCGGCTTCGACATGGACAAGCCGGCCTCGGGGCCGCTGGCGCTGTTGAAGCGCCTGCGCGGCAACAAGGACAAGGCCGCCACCGGCGGCGCCGCGCAGATGAAGATGCTGCGCCGCGTGCCGCAGCTGCTGCGCTTCATCCCGGGCACCGCCCAGGACGTGCGCGCCTATTTCCTGTCGCTGCAGTACTGGCTGGGCGGCTCCGAAGAGAACATCTTCAACATGGTGCGTTTCCTCGTCGACCGCTACGCGGCCGGCGAGCGCGCCGCGCTGCGCGGCCGCGGCAAGCCCGCGGCGCCGGTCGAGTACCCCGACATCGGCGTCTACCACCCGCGCATGAAGGGCCGCATCGGCGAGGACGCCGCGGCACTGCCGACGGTCGTCAAGGACGGCGAATGCCAGGGCCGCGTCGGCCTGCTGCTGCTGCGCTCGTACCTGCTGGCCGGCAACGCGGCGCACTACGACGGCGTCATCGCGGCGCTCGAGGTCCAGGGCCTGCAGGTCGTGCCGGCCTTCGCCTCGGGTCTGGACTCGCGTCCGGCGATCGAACGCTTCTTCATGAAGGACGGCAAGCCGACGGTCGACGCCGTCGTCTCGCTGTCGGGCTTCTCTCTGGTCGGCGGCCCGGCCTACAACGACGCGCGCGCCGCCGAGGAGATCCTCGCCCAGCTCGACGTGCCCTACATCGCCGCGCACCCGGTCGAGTTCCAGACGCTTGGCGAATGGGGCGGCTCCGACCGCGGCCTGCTGCCGGTGGAAAGCACCATCATGGTCGCGATCCCCGAGCTCGACGGCGCGACCAGCCCGACGATCTTCGGCGGCCGCTGCGGCGCCGCCGGCACCACCTGCGCCGGCTGCGAGAAGGGCTGCCAGTTCACCAGCAGCGACAACTCGCAGGACATGCGCAGCTGCTCGGAACGCACCGCGATGCTGGCGGCCCGCGTGGCGCGCCTCGTGTCGCTGCGCCGCGCCCGCCGCGCCGAGCGCAAGGTCGCGATCGTCATCTTCAACTTCCCGCCCAACGCCGGGAACATCGGCACCGCCGCCTACCTGTCGGTCTTCGAGAGCCTGTACGAGACGCTCAAGGGCATGAAGGCCCAGGGCTACGCCGTCGAGGTGCCGGACAGCGTCGACGCGCTGCGCGACGCGGTGCTCAAGGGCAACGCGCAGACCTACGGCGCCGACGCCAACGTGCACGCCTTCATCCCGGTGGACGACCACGTCCGTCGCGAGCGTTACCTGAAGGAGATCGAGGCGCAGTGGGGCCCGGCGCCCGGCCGCCAGCTGACCGACGGCCGCTCGATCTTCGTGCTCGGCGCCCAGTTCGGCAACGCGCTGGTCGCGATCCAGCCGAGCATGGGCTACGAAGGCGACCCGATGCGCCTGCTGTTCGAGCGCGGCTTCGCGCCGACGCACGCGTTCTCGGCCTTCTACCGCTGGCTGCGCGACGACTTCAAGGCCGACGCGGTGCTGCACTTCGGCACCCACGGCGCGCTGGAGTTCATGCCCGGCAAGCAGACCGGCATGTCCGGCATGTGCTGGCCCGACCGCCTGATCTCGGACCTGCCGAACTTCTACCTCTACGCGTCGAACAACCCGTCCGAAGGCGCGATCGCCAAGCGCCGTGCCGCCGCGACGCTGATCAGCTACCTGACGCCGCCGGTGGCCCAGGCCGGCCTGTACCGCGGCCTGCTCGAGCTGAAGGCCTCGCTGGAGCGCTGGCGCGGGCTCGATCCCGACGCCGCCGAACGCGCCGAGTACGCCTCGGTGATCCAGGCCCAGGCCGCCGAACTCGAACTCACCGCCGCCGAACCGGCCTGGACGCCGGAACAGGCCGAGACCGAGGTCCAGCGCCTGACCTCGGCAGTGCTCGAGCTCGAGTACACGCTGATCCCGCACGGCCTGCACGTCGTCGGCAAGCCGCTGACCGAAGGCCAGCGTGTGGACATGCTGATGTCGATGGCCGGCGACACGCCGCCGGAGCGTTCGGTGGTCGAGGCCATCGTCGCCGGCAAGGCCGTCAGCGGCCACGACGACCTGGTGCGCGCCAACAAGCTGCTGGCGCTGGACACCGAGGTGCCGGGCATCCTGCGCGCGCTCGACGGCCGCTTCGTGCCGCCGGCGCCGGGTGGCGACCTGCTGCGCACGCCGGAGGTGCTGCCGACCGGGCGCAACCTGCACGGCTTCGACCCGTTCCGCATCCCCAGCGCCTTCGCCGTTAAGGACGGCACGCGCCTGGCGCAGCTGCTGCTGGACCGCCACGTCGCCGACGGCAACGCGCTGCCGGAATCGGTCGCGCTGGTGCTGTGGGGCACCGACAACCTGAAGACCGAAGGCGGCCCGATCGGCCAGGCCCTGGCGCTGATGGGCGCGACGCCGCGCTTCGACAGCTACGGCCGCCTCGCCGGCGCGACGCTGATCCCGCTGGAGCAGCTCGGCCGTCCGCGTGTCGACGTCGTCATCACGCTGTCGGGCATCTTCCGCGACCTGCTGCCGCTGCAGATCAAGCTGCTGGCCGAAGCCGCCTACCTGGCCGCCACCGCCGACGAGCCGGTCGAGCAGAACTTCGTGCGCAAGCACGCCCTGGCCTACATGCAGCAGCACGGCTGCGACATGGAGACCGCGGCGCTGCGTGTCTTCGGCAACGCCGACGGCACCTACGGCTCCAACGTCAACAACTTGGTCGAGAACGGCCGCTGGGACGACGAAGACGAGCTCGCCGAGACCTACAGCCGCCGCAAGGGCTTCGCCTACGGCCGCGCCGGCAAGCCGATGCAGAAGGCCGAGCTGCTGCAAAGCGTGCTCGCCGACGTCGACCTCGCCTACCAGAACCTCGACTCGGTCGAGCTGGGCGTGACGACGATCGACACCTACTTCGACACGCTGGGCGGCATCAGCCGCGCGGTGCGCCGCGCCAAGGGCGGCACCGCGACGCCGGTCTACATCGGCGACCAGACCAAGGGCGACGGCACCGTGCGCACGCTGTCCGAGCAGGTCGCGCTGGAGACCCGCACGCGCATGCTCAACCCGAAGTGGTACGAAGGCATGCTGGAGCACGGCTACGAAGGCGTGCGCCAGATCGAGGTCCACGTGACCAACACGATGGGCTGGTCGGCGACGACCGGTCAGGTGCAGCCCTGGGTCTACCAGCAGCTCACCGAGACCTTCATGCTCGACCCCGAGATGCGCGAACGCCTCGCGCGTCTGAACCCGGCCGCCTCGGCGAAGGTGGCCAATCGCCTGATCGAAGCGTCCGAGCGCCAGTACTGGAGCCCGGACCCCGAAGTGCTCGAAGCCCTGCGCCGTGCCGGCGAAGAGCTGGAAGACCGCCTCGAAGGTGTATACGAAGGAACTCCAGCATGACGATGACCCGGGGGCAGTACGCCCGGATGACGGAGACGCAGGCATGAGCACGGCCACGATCTCCCCCAGCCAGATCGGCCGCGGCGGACGCCCGGACGGCGAAGGCAGCGTTCAGGTGCAGATGGAAACCGGCGCCAAGATCGGCAACGCCAAGGTGTTCGCGATCTACGGCAAGGGCGGCATCGGCAAGAGCACGACGTCGAGCAACCTGTCGGTGGCCTTCAGCAAGCTCGGCAAGCGCGTGCTGCAGATCGGCTGCGACCCGAAGCACGACTCCACGTTCACGCTGACCAAGCGCATGGTGCCCACCGTCATCGACGTGCTCGAGACGGTGAACTTCCACCCCGAGGAGCTGCGTGTCGAGGACTTCGTCTTCGAGGGCACCAACGGCGTGATGTGCGTCGAGGCCGGCGGCCCGCCGGCGGGCACCGGCTGCGGCGGCTACGTCGTCGGCCAGACCGTCAAGCTGCTCAAGGAGCACCACCTGCTCGAGGAGACCGACGTCGTCGTCTTCGACGTGCTCGGCGACGTGGTCTGCGGCGGTTTCGCCGCCCCGCTGCAGCACGCCGACCGCGCGCTGATCGTCACCGCCAACGACTTCGACTCGATCTTCGCCGCCAACCGCATCGTCCAGGCGATCGGTGCCAAGGCCAAGAACTACAACGTGCGCCTGGGCGGCATCATCGCCAACCGCTCCGACGCCACCGACCAGATCGACAAGTTCAACGAGCGCATCGGCATGCGCTCGCTGGCGCGCATCCCGGCGCTGGACGTCATCCGCAAGAGCCGGCTGAAGAAGGCCACGCTGTTCGAGATGGAAGAAAGCCCCGAGGTGCTGGCGGTGCAGGCCGAGTACCTGCAGCTCGCCCAGCGCCTGTGGGACGGCGTCGACCCGCTGTACTGCGAGCCGCTGAAGGACCGCGAGATCTTCGACCTGCTGGGCTACGACTGATCGCCATGGACAACACCAGCTATCAGAACCGCCGCGGCGAGGTCGAGCACTACTTCGACCGCACCGCCGCCCAGACCTGGGCGCGGCTGACGTCCGACGCCCCGGTCAGCGGCGTGCGCGCCACCGTGCGCGCCGGCCGCGACCGCATGCGCACGACGCTGCTGTCGTGGCTGCCGCAGGACCTGCGCGGCCGGCGTGTGCTCGACGCAGGCTGCGGCACCGGCGCGGCCTCGATCGAACTCGCGCGCCGCGGCGCCGAGGTCGTCGCGATCGACCTGTCGCCGACGCTGGTCGGCTACGCCCGCGAGCGCCTGCCCGAGTCGCTGGGTCCGGGCTCGATCGACTTCCGCAGCGGCGACATGCTCGATGCGGCGCTGGGCCGCTTCGACCACGTCATCGCGATGGACTCGGTGATCCACTACGACGCGCCGGACGCCGTCGCGGCGCTGTCGCGGCTCGCCGAGCGCACCTCGACCTCGATGGTCTTCACCTTCGCGCCGCGCACCGCGCTGCTGTCGCTGATGTGGACCGTCGGCAAGCTGTTCCCTCGCGGTGACCGCTCGCCGGCCATCGTGCCGGTCGCGCCCGACCAGTTGCGTGCGCTGATGGCCGCGCACCCCGGGCTGAAGGACTGGCAGTGGGGCCGCAGCGAACGCGTCGCCAGCGGCTTCTACACCTCCCAGGCCACGGAGTGGAAACGCTCGTGAAGGCGACCCCGGCCCTGCCCGACCCGCTGCGCGAATGGCTGCAGCGTGTCGTGCCGCGCCTGATGCCTTTTGCCGACGCGGCCAGCCCCGGCCTGCCGCTGTCGCGCCTGCTGCGCCTGGCGCTGTTCCAGGTGTCGGTCGGCCTGGCCACCGCGCTGCTCGTCGGCACGCTCAATCGCGTGATGATCGTCGAGCTGGGCGTGCACGCCTGGATCGTCTCGATGATGGTCGCGCTGCCGATGCTGGCGGCGCCGTTCCGCGCCTTCGTCGGTTTCCGCTCGGACATCCACGCCTCGGTCATCGGCTGGCGCCGCGTGCCCTACATCTGGCTGGGCACGCTGATGCAGTTCGGTGGCCTGGCGATCATGCCGTTCGCGCTGCTGGTGCTGACCGGCCAGGGCCACCTCGGCATGGGCTGGGTCGGCCAGATCTTCGCCGCCGTCGCCTTCCTGCTCGTCGGCGCCGGCCTGCAGACCACGCAGACCACCGGGCTGGCCCTGGCCACCGACCTGGCCAGCGAGGAGTCCCGCCCGCGTGTCGTCGCGCTGATGTACGTGATGCTGCTGGTCGGCCTGGTCGGCGGCGGCATGACCTGCTCGGCCCTGCTGTCGGACTTCTCCGAGCAGCGCCTGGTCGAGGTCGTCCAGGGCGCCGCCGTGCTGACCGTCGCGCTGAACCTGATCGCCGTCTGGAAGCAGGAGGCGCGCGACCCGAACCGCCGCCGCAGCAAGGACCAGCCCGCGCCGGAATTCCGCACCATGTGGCGCGGCTTCATCGAGCAGCCGCAGGCCCGGCGCTTCCTCTGGATGGTCGGCCTGGGCACCGCGGCGTTCAACATGCAGGACATCGTGCTCGAGCCCTACGGCGGCGAGATCCTGAAGCTGAGCGTCGCCGCCACGAGCACGCTGACGGCCCTGCTGGCCGGCGGTGCGCTGGTCGCGTTCGCGCTCGCCGCACGCATGCTGGCGCGCGGCTGGGATCCGCTGCGCGTCGCGGCGCTGGGTGCGGTCTGCGGGCTGCCGGCGTTCGCGCTGGTGGTCTTCGCCGCGCCGATGGATTCACCGGCGATGTTCCGCATCGGCACGGTGATGATCGGTTTCGGAGGCGGTCTGTTCTCGGTCGGCACGCTGACGGCGGCGATGGGAATGGAGCGCAAGGAGCACGTCGGTCTGGCCCTCGGCGCCTGGGGCGCCGTTCAGGCCACGGCTGCCGGCGGTGCGGTTGCAGCCGGCGGCGCGATGCGCGACCTCGTGTCGAGCATGGCGACGCAAGGCCTGCTGGGCCAGGTGCTGGTCAGCCCCGTGACCGGCTACAGCTTCGTGTATCACCTCGAGATGATCCTGCTGTTCGCGGCCCTGGTCGCGATCGGCCCGCTGGTGCGCCGCTCGGGGCGGCGGCAGCAGCCTGACCAAAACCAATTCGGACTGGCCGATTTCCCCGGCTAGCGAGATTCGCGAGAAGGAGAACCCCATGGAATCCGGTGCCATCACATCCTATGTCGACGTTGCGCAGCTCGTGCTGTACGCCTTCTGGGCGTTCTTCGCGGGCCTTTGCTATTACCTGATCCGCGAGAACCATCGCGAGGGCTACCCCGAGATGGACAGCGGCACGGGCCGCGGTGTCATCACCGGCTGGCCGGTCCCCGAGCCCAAGACGTTCAAGCTGGCCGACGGCCACGAGCACGTCGTGCCGAAGGCCGAGCCGTCGCAGGACAACCTCGCCGCCGAACCGGCCCACGGCTGGATCGGTGCCCCGCTGGTCCCGACCGGCAACCCGCTGCTGGCCGGCGTCGGCCCGGGCGCCTGGGCCGAGCGTGCCGACCGTCCCGACACGGACGCCGACGGCAACGCCCGCATCCTGCCGCTGCGCCTCGTCGAAGGTTTCGACGTCGCCAAGCAGGACAGCGACCCGCGCGGCAAGCCGGTCTTCGGCGCCGACGGCGTGCAGGCCGGCACGGTGACCGACCTGTGGGTCGACACGCCGGAAAACCTGTTCCGCTACATCGAGGTCGAGCTGAACGACGGGGCCCGCAAGGTGCTGCTGCCGATCAACTTCGCGATCCTCAAGCGTGACGCGGTCAAGGTCACGGCGCTGCTGGCCGGCCAGTTCGCCGACGTCCCGGCGACCAAGCATCCCGAGCAGGTCACGATGCTCGAGGAAGAGAAGATCTGCGCCTACTACGGCGCCGGCACGCTGTACGCCGAGCCGTCGCGGCAGGAGCCCCTGCTGTGACACACGGCCACCGGCACACCACCGGGCACGAGCACGAATACGAGCCCGTGCACGGACTGCCGGAGGTCCTCCCTGCCGAGGAGCACATCCTCTGGCAGGGCAGTCCTGACTGGCGCGCCCTCGCACGGCGCGCCTTTCACGTGCCTGCGCTGGTGCTGTACTTCGCCGCCGTCCTGGCGGCCCGTGCCGGTTACGTGCTGAGCCAGGGCGGCAGCGCCGGCGACGCACTGCGCGCGCTCGTGCTGCTGCTGCCTCTGGTCGTCTTCGCGCTCGTGCTGATCACCGGGCTCGCCTGGCTGACGGCGCGCGGCGCCGTCTACACCATCACCGACCGGCGCGTGGTCATGCGCATCGGCATCGTGCTGACGGTGACCTTCAACATTCCGTTCAAGCGCATCGCGGCCGCCGGCCTGCGCCGTCATCGCGACGGCAGCGGCGACATCCCGATCACGCTGCTCGGAACGGATCGCATCGCGTATCTGCACCTCTGGCCGCACGCCCGCCCGTGGCGCTACGCCAAGCCGGAGCCGATGCTGCGCTGCGTTCCCGATGCCGAGGCGGTGGCCCGGCAGCTGTCGGAGGCCTGGTCGCGGGCCAACGAGCTGCCCGCCGTGCCTGCCGCGGCGGCCGACGGCAAGCCTGCCGCCGGCAATCTCGCGGGCCAGGGTGCCGCTGCATGAGCGACACCACGTCCCGTTCCAACGACCTGCCCCGCACGCCGCTGATCGCCATCGGCGTGCTGCTCGTGGCCGTCATCGTCGGCGTTGCCGCGGTGCGCCTGAGCGGGCAGTCGATCCGCGCGCCCGACGGCGATGCCGTCGCGACGCGTGCCCTCCGGTTCGAGGATCGACCCGACGGCAGCATCGCCGTCATCGATGCGCGCGACGGCGCGCTGCTCGAATCGGTCCAGGGCGAGGCCGGGTTCCTCCGTGGGGCCCTGCGTGCACTCGCCCGCGAACGCATGAAGCGGGGCCTCGGCCCCGAGCAGGCGTTCGAACTCGTCGCCCGGAACGATGGCCGACTGACGCTGATGGACCCGGCAACGGGTGAGCGCATCGACCTGGAGTCCTTCGGCCCGACCAACGCCGGCGTGTTCGCGCGCCTGCTGAACGTCGAACCCCAGCCGGCTTCGGCCCGCTGAAACACCACGGAGACCCTCATGCTCGCGACCCCGACGATCGAATCACCCGAAGAGGCCGCCCGCCGGGCCAAGGAGAGCACGCTCCTGAGCCCGCGCTTCTACACCACGGACTACGCCGCGATGAACGCGATCGACGTCTCGTCGATCCGCGCGGAATGGGACGCGATGCTGGCCGAGTACGAGGGCGACAACAACCACGACCACTTCCAGCGCACGCCCGAGTTCGCGCAGGAGGTGGCCGAGCGTTTCTCCCAGGTGTCTCCGGAACTGCGCCAGGAGTTCCTGGACTTCCTGATCTCGTCGGTGACCTCCGAGTTTTCGGGCTGCGTGCTCTACAACGAGATCCAGAAGAACGTCGAGAACCCGGACGTCAAGGCGCTGATGCGCTTCATGGCGCGCGACGAGTCGCGCCACGCGGGCTTCATCAACCAGGCGCTGCGCGATTTCGGCCTGGGCATCGACCTGGGCGGCCTGAAGCGCACCAAGGCGTACACGTACTTCAAGCCGAAGTACATCTTCTACGCGACCTACCTGTCCGAGAAGATCGGCTACGCGCGCTACATCACGATCTACCGCCAGCTCGAACGCCACCCCGACAAGCGCTTCCACCCGATCTTTCGCTGGTTCGAACGCTGGTGCAACGACGAATTCCGCCACGGCGAATCGTTCGCGCTGATCCTGCGTGCCAACCCGCACCTGGTCTCGGGCGCCAACCTTCTGTGGGTGCGTTTCTTCCTGCTCGCCGTCTACACGACGATGTACGTGCGCGACCACATGCGGCCGCTGCTTCACGAGGCGATGGGGCTGGAGTCGACCGACTACGACTACCGCGTGTTCGAGATCACCAACGAGATCTCCAAGCAGGTCTTCCCGATCTCGCTGGACATCGACCATCCGGCCTTCCGTGCCGGCATGGAGCGCCTGGTGCGCGTGAAGACGGCGTTCGACGCCGCGAAGAAGCGGGGCGGCCTCGTCGGCCGCCTGCAGCAGGGTGTCTGGGCCGTGGCGGGTGCCGCGACCTTCGCCCGCATGTACCTGATCCCGGTGCGCCGTCACGCGCTGCCGGCGCAGGTGCGCATGGCACCGGCATGGTGAAAGCGAGGACATGATGCTGAGCGTGGCGATCCCGGTGCTGTTCGCGGTGTTCGTCTGGTGGTTCAGCACCGGGCTGATCCTGCTGCTGGACGGTCTGCCGCGGAAGACCTTCCGCTGGAGCCTGGTCATCTCGACCGCTCTGGCGGTGACGGCCTTCGGCGCCCTGGTCCACACCGCCGGCAACACGACGCCGGCCGACGCGTACTGCGCCTTCACCTGCGCGCTGCTGGTCTGGGGCTGGCACGAGCTGGCCTTCCTGACCGGCTGGATCACCGGCCCGCGCAAGACCGCGACGCCGCCCGGCGCGAGCACCTGGACACGCTTCATCCACGCCATCCAGGCCATCCTGTGGCACGAGATCGCGATCATCGGCGTCGGCATCGCGATCATCGCCGTCACCTGGGGCGAGCCCAACCAGGTCGGCACCTGGACCTACCTCGTGCTCTGGACGATGCGCGCCAGCGCCAAGCTGAACCTGTTCCTGGGCGTGCGCAACCTGAGCGAGGAGTTCCTGCCGGAGCACCTGAAGTACCTCGTCAGCTTCTTCCGTCGGCGCGCGATGAACCTGCTGTTCCCGATCTCGGTCACCGTGCCGACGATCGTGGCCGGCCTGATGGTCCAGGAGGCGCTGCTGCCCGGCACCAGCCCGGCGATGCATGTCGGCCTGCTGCTCGTGGCCACGATGCTCGGCATGGCCGTCATCGAGCACTGGATGATGGTGCTGCCGCTGCCCGTCGCCGCGCTGTGGCGCTGGGCGCTGCGTTCGCGCGAACCGGGGGAGCCGCGCGACCCGCCGCCGATGCTGGTGCCCCCGCCCGACAACAACCTGCTCCATGCCCGCTGACTTGCGCGTCTCGACCGAACTGCAGGCCTGCCGCGAACTGATGCGCGGCGGCTCCAAGTCCTTCTTCGCCGCCTCGCTGCTGCTGCCGCAACGCGTGCGCGCGCCGGCCACCGCGCTGTACGCGTTCTGCCGCGTCGCCGACGACGCCGTCGATCTGAGCGGCGACCCGCACGCCGCGATGGCCGAGCTGCGGTCGCGGCTGGACAAGGTCTACGCCGGCACGCCCGAGCCGATCGCCGCCGACCGCGCGCTGGCCTGCACCGTGCACCGGCACGGCCTGCCGCGCGTGCTGCTCGACGCGCTGCTCGAAGGTTTCCTCTGGGACGCCGAGGGCCGCCGCTACGAGACCGTCGCCGACGTCGAGGCCTACGGCGCACGCGTCGCCGGCACCGTCGGCGCCGCGATGGCGGTGATCATGGGCGTGCGCTCGCCGCAGGCGCTGGCCCGGGCCTGCGAGCTGGGCGTGGCGATGCAGTTCACGAACATCGCGCGCGACGTCGGCGAAGACGCCCGCAACGGCCGCCTGTACCTGCCGCGGCAGTGGCTGCGCGAGGCCGGACTGGACGTCGACGCCTGGCTGAAGAACCCCGTGCACTGCCCCGAGGTGGCGCAGACCGTGCGCCGGCTGCTGCGGGCTGCCGACGAGCTGTACGAACGCTCCGAGCACGGCATCGCCGCGCTGCCGCGCGACTGCCGCCCGGCGATCCGCGCCGCCCGGCTGGTCTACGCCGAGATCGGCCACCGCCTCGAGCGCGACGGCCTGGATTCGGTCAACCGCCGGGTCGTCGTGCCGGCCCGCCGCAAGGCCGCGCTGATGGCCGTCGCCGCGTCCGCGGCGCTGAACAGCCCCGGGCGGGCCCACGCCTCGATCCCGCCGCTGCCGGCCATCCAGTACCTGGTGGACGCCTCGGTCGCCTCGACCTCCGGCGCCTCGGCCACCCACCGCCCGCTGCCGCGCTCGTTCAACGAGCGGCTGGGCTGGGTGCTCGAGCTGATGGAACGCCAGGCGGCACGCCGCGGCGTCTGAAGGCGGCGCACCGGCGCCCGATGTTCGCGGGATTGCGGCCGACAATGATCAAGACCGCGTCCCGCGCCGTGCACAACTTGCGCGACGCCGACGGCGAAGCGCGCTAGATTGTCACCATGCTCGAGAAGGTATTCGCCGCGATCGGTCTGGCCGTCTGCATGGCCCTGCTGCTGGGCATGCTGGTCGGCCGCCAGCGTGTGAGCGCGATGCTGCAACGCACGCGCAGCGCCTGGCGCTGGAGCCGCCAGCGCCGGCACGCCGAGCGCGAAGCGGTCGAGGTCATCGAACGCGCCCGCCGCGGGGCCCCGAACGTCAAGCGCGAGGGCAACGTCTACCGCCCCAGCTCGTTCAACGGCCGCCGCGCCGACGACCACCAGGAATGAGCCGGCCCCCCGGCCGGCCCCGCCGTCACCCCCGGCGCGGCATGCGCCAGGGCAGCATCAGCCGCACCGGCAGCGTGATCACGCGCGGCAGCAGCATGGTCTCGTGCACCGAGGTCACGACCTCGCCGAGCAGCCCCGAACGCACCATCGAGCGCGCGTAGAACGGCGTGTCCTCGAGCGTCTGCTCGACGACCGCCGGCACCCCCGGCTCGGTGCGCATCGTGCGGCCGATGCGCCACAGCGTCGTCGGCAACGGCTGGCGCGGCGGCGCCTCGAAGCTCTCGGTGCTGCCGTCGAGCAGGAAGCGTTCGGCGATGACGCGGTCACCGTCGCGCTTCTGGCGCACGTCGTAGATCACCGCGGTGCTGCCGTCGGCCATCGTCGCGCGCGACCAGTCCCATTCGTGGAACGGCCGGTCGATCGGCTCGTCGCCCTCGTTCGAGTCGAGGTAGGCGTGGCCGCTCCAGCGCACGCGCGGGCTGTCGAGTTCGACCTCGATGCGGCTGCACGGCGCGATCGGGCCCCAGCGGTGGCGCCCGCCGCTGTCCAGCGAGGTGACGAAGCGGCACAGCGCCTTCGGCCAGACCCGCACCCTGCCCTTCACGCGGCGCGGGATCGGCACGCCGATCTCGTCGAACTCGACGAGCAGCGATTCGCCGTCCCAGTGCAGCCGGCTCGGGCCGATGACGAACTCGTCGCGGCTGCGGCGCATCCAGCGCCGGCCGCGTTCGGTCATCGTCCAGCGCTTGCCGGCGTCGCCGTACAGCGCGAGGTTCAGCGCGCAGTGGTTCTCCGGGTCGGCGCGGTCGGCGTTCGGGCCGCCGGCCCAGGCGTAGTAAGGCGAGAAGACGCTGCCGACGAAGGCGATGAAGGTCAGGCCATGCCGCCCGTCGTCGCTGACCGCGTCGACATACCACCAGAGATAACCACCCGGCGGGACCGGCTGGTCGAATCGAGGTGCGCCATCAGCGTCTCGGCCGCCAACCGGCCGGACATCGCCGCCATCGGCACGCCCGGCCCCGGGTGGACACTCCCGCCCGCCAGATACAGCCCCGGCAGCCGGCTCGTCGACGACGCCCGATGGAACGAGGACATCCAGCCGTGTGTCGCCGGGCCGTAGAGCGCTCCCCCCGTCGCCGGGAACAGCCGCTCGAAGTCCGCCGGCGTCACCAGCCGGTGCGTCTGCGGGCTCCACTCGATCGACAGGCCGCACTCGCGCATCAGCGCCAGACTCCGCTGCTCGCATGGTTCGGTCTCCGAAACGTCGAAGGGTCGCCGGTCCCCGTCGGCTGGTGCATTGACCAGGCACAGCAGGCGCTCGGGGGCGTCCGACCCGATTCCTTCGTCGGTGCGATCCTGCGCACAGACGTAGACGGTGCCGCGCCGCGGCAGGCGGCGCTGGCGGAAGATGTCGTCGAACTCGGACGCGTAGTCCTCGTCGAAGAACACGTTGTGGCGCACCAGCGGGAAGCCGCTGGTGCGCGCGTTGACCAGCCAGGTCAGCGCCGACAGCGAGCGCCGCGCCGGCGCGACCGGCGCCGACGCCCGCCGCGCCGGGTCGCCTAGCAACCCCTGGGCCAGCGCGTTGACGTCGCCGTTGAACACCACCGAGTCGGCGGCGATCTCCTCGCCGTCGGACAGGCGCACGCCGACGGCGCGGCCATCGCGCACCAGCACCTGCTCGCAGCCGCAGCCGTAGCGCAGCTTGACGCCGCGCGCCTCGGCCAGCGCCGAGAAGGCCCGGGCGACGGCATGCATGCCGCCCTCGACGGCCCAGACGCCGTCGAGTTCGACCTGGGCGACGAGCATCAGCGTCGCCGGCGCCATCCAAGGCGACGCGCCGCAGTAGGTCGCGTAGCGCGCGAACAGCTGCTGCAGCTTCGGGTCGCGGAAGTGCCGCGACAGCGAGCGCCAGAGATTGGAGAACGGCCCGATCTGCATCAGCACCATCAGGCCGCGCGGGCCCAGGTCGCCGACCATGCTGCCGAGCGTCGGGCGCTCGGAGCGGATGTACGGGCCCTCGAGATGGTCGTAGAGCTGGCGAGCCTGGCGGCAGAAGCCGAGGAAACGCTGGGCCTCCTGCGGGCCGCTGAACTCGCCGATCGCCTCGGCGGAGCGCTGGATGTCGGCGAACAGGTCCAGGCGGGGCTCGTGCCCGCGCCAGGCGTGGCGTGCGAGCACGCCCAGCGGCTGCAGCTTCAGGTGGTCCTCGACCCTGGCGCCGGCGGCGGCGAAGATCTGGTCGAAGACCCAGCGCATCGTGAAGACCGTCGGGCCGGCGTCCACCGGCGCGCCGTCGACCATCACCTGGCGCATCTTGCCGCCCGGCGTCGCCGACTTGTCGACGAGCGTGACGTCGAGCCCGCGTGCGGCCAGCAGCAACGCGCTGGTCAGCCCGGCGATGCCGGCGCCGACGACGACGACACGATGGGTGCGGGAGACATCAGCCATAACGGCGCCCCTTCCAGACGCCTTCGATCGCCAGCGGCACGAAGCGCACGAACATCGATTCGGAGAAGAAGTCGCGCGAGGCCTGGATCGCGCGCTGGTGCGCGCCGGTGCGCGCGTAGGCGTCCATCGCGGCGACGCTGTCCCAGACACTGAAGGTGGCCTGGCGCAGGAACGGCGCCTCGCCCAGGCCGACGGCCAGCCGGCAGCCACTCGCGCGCTCGAGCGAAACCTGCGAAGGCCCGGCGTTGGGCCAGAAACGGTGCGCCCGCGACAGCCGGATCGACGCTCGCGTCAGCGCCGCGACCGGGCCGTCCACCGGCGCCGGTGCGCCGACACGCGGCTGCTGGCCATCCCAGGTGCCGCGCGCCGCGTACGGCCGCGCCTTGACGATGCAGAGCTCGCGCGCGTGGCGGCGGTATTCCTGGACGAGCTCGGAGTGCCCGATGAAAGCATCGGCCGCGGCCTCGTCCTCGAAAAGCACGAAAAGGCCCTGGCGCGTGGCGCTGGGCCGCAGCCCGAAGCCGCCTTCGTAGCCGGTGCCGAGTTGCTTGGCGAAGCGGGCGCCAGGCTCGCGACGGGCTGGCGCCCTGCCGGCGATGAAACGCCCGTAACCCCACAGCCGCGAGGCGGGCGCCACGTCGATGAGCAGCAGAACGAGCACGTCGCCACCGGCGGTGACCCGCGGCAACGCCTCGCTCGACAAAGAAGAAGCCGCCGGGGCCTGTTGCGAGGCGCCGGCGGCAATGCTGAGTTCGTTCGTCATGCGGAACGGCCGCGGCGGGTGCCGCGGCCGCCGTTCAACACGTCACTTCGCGGCGGTGGCCACCGTGGCGACCGGAGCAGCCGACGCGGCGGCGTCGACCGGAGCGGCTTCCACGGCAGAGGCGGCGGGGGCCGCCGGAGCCGGCTTCAGGCCCGGGTAGTCCTTGGCCATCTGCGCGCCGTACAGCGGCTTGTAGGCGCCCTGGTGGCAAGTGGCGCAGTTGATCTTCGCCACGTCCCCGGTGGGGCCCAGCCGGTGGGCCGGGAAGGCCGAGGTCAGCCCTTGCATGAAGTTGTTGTTGAGGTCACGCGCCATGCGGATGCCGTACCAGGCCGTCGCGCGTTGCGGCGCGGCGTTCTCCCAACTGCCGAAGCCGTTGGTGTTGTGGCAGTACGTGCAATTGACACCCAGCGCGCCCGAGAAGTGCATCATCAGACCGTAGCTCTTCTCGGCCTGCTTGATGTCGGCCGTCGAAGTGCCCGCCGGCAGCGCCGTCGTCGCGTAGATCCGGACGTTCGTGTCTTCCTTCAGGAAGGTCGTGAACGGGTCGTACGGCAGCGAGGTCAGCCCGACGACCTTGGCGGCCTGGTTCTGGCCGTCGAGGTTGCCGATGAAGTCCGAACGCTTGTTCTGCGGCGCAGCGGTGAACCAGATCTCCTTCGGGACCGGCTGACCACGGTGGCAGGTGTAGCAGGTGACGCCGGTAGCGGCGACGTGCTGCGTCCACTGGGCGTTGATCTTCTGCGTCATCTCGAGCATCCGACGCGAGACGACCTTCTGGTACTTCGAGTCGTCGGCGAGGTTCTCGGTATGGCAGTAGTTGCAGCCCTCGGTCGGCGACACCCATTCGGTGATCGCCGCCATCTGCCGCGTGAACTCCGCGACCGACAGGTGGCCCAGAACCTTGACGTTCTGGAACACCTGATTGGCGCGCGGGCCCGAATCGTCGGCCACCGGCGTTGCCACCGGGGCTTGCTGAGTCGGGATCTGCTCGGCCAGCGTGCGCGGGTTGACGATGTGCTGCATGCCGGTGCCGCGGTAGCCCCGCTGCACCGATTCCACCGGCGGACGCTCGCATCCCGCGAGCAGGACCGCCGCGGTCACGGCGACGGTAAGGGTCGTAAAACGAGCCGCGAGTGCCATCACTTGACTCCCTGCAGGGTGGCGGGGTCGATCGTGGGCGCGAACACCGCCGGGTAGGCCGGTGCCACGCCGTGTTTCACGGCCCACAGATACCAGTTGTCGACGACGGTACCCGACAGCAGGATGCCGATGCCGCCGCACAGCGGGCAAAGCACGGCGAACCACCACGCCCAGCGGTGGATCGACTCGGTCGTCGCGTTGAAGCCCATCGTCCAGCGCCAGAACAGCTGGGCGCGTTCCGAGGCGGTGCCACGGTCGGCGATCTGCTCCAGTTCACGCTCGCCACCGAAGCGGCTGACGGCCAGGATCGTCGCACCGTGCATCGCGAACAGAAGCGTCGCGCCGTACAGGAAGGCGATCGAGAGCGCGTGGAACGGGTTGTAGAACAGGTTGCCGTAGCGCAGCGAGAACGCGGCGGTCCAGTCCAGGTGCGGGAAGATGCCGAACGGCACACCTTCCGACCAGCTGCCCATGGCGATCGGGCGGATGAAGCCCAGGACCAGGTACAGCCAGATGGCCGCAGCGAAGGCCCAGGCGACGTGCGTGCCCATGCCCAGGGCGCGGGCCCGGGTGTACATGCGAACCCACCACAGCAGGATCGAGATCGTCAGGAACAGACCGGCCATCAGCCACCAGCCACCGTCGTTCAGCGGCGGCAGGTTCAGGCCGTACTTCGGAGACGGCGGCTCCAGCGCCAGCCAGAAGAACTGGCGGCCGAACTCGATCGGGTTCCAGCCGACCTGGGCCAGCATGTTGAAGCCCATGATCATGATCGCCAGCGCGCCGAAGACCGCCGACAGGATGCCCAGGGGACCGAGGTAGATCGGCCCGATCTGCGCCATGCCCAGACGACCCAGCAGGTGGATCTGCCAAGGCTTCTTGCCGGTGCGCGGGCTGTCCCTCTCGGGCAGCGGCACACCCATGTGCGCCGGTCCTGCGACCTGCACACGCGTGAAGATGTTTTGATACTCAGCCATTGGGTTTCTCCTGAGCAGCTCAGTTGAGCGGCCACTGACTCCAGACGGGCAGATTCAGCCACCAGCCCCACCACTCCGGCCAGCCGCGGGTCCAGAACGGACCGCTGATCACGATACAGACCGCGCTCCAGAAGGCCGCCGACAGCGCCAGGAACAGACCCAGGCGGTGGATACCCAGCGAACCGATCGAATAACCGACCGCGTCGCGGAAGAACGTGTCTTCGTGGTCCGTCGTCTTCATCGGCTCACCCTTCTTCGGGTTGGCCGCCGACAGGATCAGGCCACCGTGCATCGACATCGCCAGCGTCGTCGTAAAGAAGAACGAGATCGCCAGCATGTGTGCCGGGTTGTAGTGGAAGTGCAGATATTGGTAGCCCACGTTCGACACCCAGTCCAGATGGCTGAAGATGCCGTACGGGAAGCCATGGCCCCAAGCGCCCATGAGAACCGGGCGGATGACGACCAGCGTGACGTAGGCCAGGATCGCGAAACTGAATGCGATCGGCACGTGGTACTGCATGCCGAGCTTGCGGCAGATCTCGACTTCACGCAGCGCCCAAGAGACGAATGCCCCGATGGCGCACACCGTGATGATCTGCCAGAGACCGCCTTCCATCAGCGGTGCCACGCCCAGCCCGTACTTCAGGTCAGGGGGCGCAATACTGATCTGCCAAAGATTCCACGTCGGCCCCTGCGAAGCGCCCCAGATGATCAACGCGGTTCCCAGGACCGAGAAGAAGAGCGTCGTCACGCCGAAGAAACCGACGTAGAACGGTCCGACCCAGAAGTCGAAGAGATCGCCCCCGACCAGCGTGCCGCCGCGCACCCGGTATTTCTTCTCGAAACTCAGCATTGCCATATTGATTCCTCCAACCGACGGGTCGCCACCGACAACCCGAACGGCGAGTTTGTTGTTGCAGCGGGTCGAAACCGGTCAAGACCGGTCTCGCCCGCATGCACTGGCGTGGCGCTTTTTACTTCGCCTGCGCCAGGGACGTCACTTCGGCAGGAACCGGGGCAACAGCCGTCGCCGCCGGCGCCTTCTTCGCGCCGTCCATCCAGTTGTACTTGTTCGTGCCCAGCAGCATCAGGTGAATCAGAACGGCGAGACCGAGAAGGAACACCGCCTGGGCCACCATGGCGCGCATCGGATCGAACAGACGCCAAATTCTCCACATAATCCAAGCTCCTATAGCAAATGCGACATGAAGGTATAAACCGCTGCCTTGACGCCGCCAAAAATAGATTTCACACCTTCAGCACCCGGCAACCAGGAACGCCAGTGCCAACCAAGCAATTGCCCGATGAGGGCAATGATCAGAAACGCCACGTAGCTGAGCGCGAAGATGATCCAGAAACTTCTGGAGTCACCCGCCGCGACCGGCTTCGGCATTGCAGATTCAAGATGGGCCATAACGCTCCCCAATGACGGGTCAAGCTATCAGGTACTTAGAGCCAGGGACGCCAGACCCAGACCAGGAAGTGAGCGACCACGGCGACCGCCGTGAAACCCACGAAACCCTGAACCCAGAACTTGTGGAACTCCTGGGCCTCGTCGTCGGTAAGCCCGGAGATCGAGCCCTTTCTTTCAGCCATGAGGAAACTCCTTCATAAGCGGCCAGATGGCCGCGTGCGCACAAGACCCGCGCACGGTGGGCAGCCGCGGCAGAGTGCCACGACATTCGGTTTGTCCACTGATCGCGGACAGGAACTGGTGAATGGAGCCCTTGATCACGCGGGCTCCTTCTGGCCGAGCAGCTGGCGCACGCGGGCCGCGGTGACGCGTTCCTCGCCGGCGGCGCCGGCTTCGCGTTCGGCGCGGTCGCGCAGCTGCTTGGCAGCGGAAATCTGGACCAGCACCGGCTGGCGGGCGACGTAGTCGCGCAGCACCTGCTGGGCCTCGTCGTCCCAGGGCCTGGAGTCGCCGCGGCGCGACGGCGTCGCGTCGATGCGGTCGAGCTCGGTGCCCAGCGGCAGGATGTTGAACAGCGCGTCGAAGAGCGCGTTGCAGAACTCCTGCACCAGGTAGGTCGCGCCGGCGTAGCCCATGAAGGGCGTGCCGGTGTGACGGCGGATGATCGCGCCGGGGAACGAGGCCGGAATATAGGCCGGCTTCGGACCATGGCCCGAGGTCGTTTCCGCCAGGTACATGCGCTCGTTGTAGCTGCCGAAGAGCACCAGCGGCGTCTTCGAGTGCACCAGCTCGCGCACGCTTTCGTTGTCGGTCTTCTCGCCGGCCTTGCGGGCGACGGCGAAGTTGCACGGCAGGCCCAGCTCGTCTTCGAGGAAGTGGCGGATGCCGCGGGCGTAGGTCTCGCCGGCGACGATGCCGAAGTTGGCGGTGCCGAAGAAGTCCTGCGTCACCGAGCGCCACAGATCCCAGATCGGCTTGAGCGTGGTGTGCTTCTCGCGCTCGATGAAGGGCTCGGGGTCCAGGTTCAGCAGGCGGCCGAGCTCGCGCAGGAACGCGGTCGTGCTGTGCATGCCGATCGGCGCCTGCAGGTACGGGCGCTCCAGCGCCTCGCACAGCATGCGGCCGTACTCGCGGTACATGCAGACGTTGACGTCGGCGTCGACCAGCTTGGGCACGTCGGCCAGGTGGCTGCCGAGCGGGAACACCATGTTCACCTCGGCACCGATGCCTTCGACCAGGCGGCGGATCTCGGCCAGGTCGCTCGGCATGTTGAAGGTGCCGTAGCTCGGGCCGATGATGTTCACGCGTGGCTTCTCGCCGGCCGGGCGCTGCTCGAACGGGGTGCGCTGCGGGATCTTGCGCAGGCCGTACTCGCTCCACAGCCAGAACATCGCGCGGTTGGCGCATTGCCACTGGTCTTCGTCGATCGTGCGCGGCAGGAAACGCTGGATCGTCGTGCCTTCGGGCGTCACGCCGCCGCCGATCATCTCGGCGATCGAGCCGGTGACGACGACGGCCGGGAGGTCCGGGTCGAGCGCCGCGTGGGCGCGCTTCATCGCGCCTTCGGTGCCTTCGCGGCCCAGTTCCTCTTCGCCGAGACCGGTGACGACGATCGGCAGCTCGTGCGGCGGCAGCGCGTCGGTGTAGTGCAGCACGGCGGTGGCCGGCAGGTTCTCGCAGCCCACCGGGCCGTCGATGACGACCTGCAGCCCCTTGATCGCGGTGAAGACGTACACCGCGCCCCAGTAGCCGCCCGCGCGGTCGTGGTCGATCACGTACATCAGATCATCTCCTCGGCCTTGCGGCGCTTCTGGAGCTTGATGACCTGACGGCGCGTGTCGGCCCGGAACTCGGGGCGCGACTGCGGAACGTCTTCCCAGACACCGGCGTTGTCGCCGGTGCCGACCTCGCCGAAGAACTCGCGCATCTGCTGGAAGCGCGACTTGTTGGCGATGGCCGCGTTGATGACCTGGGCCAGCGAACCAGCCCCGGCCGGGCCCATCAGCGGACGCGCGGAGATCAGGTTCGTGAAGTACAGCGCGGGGATCGTCGCCTGCTTGGCGGCCTGCACGACCGGCGTCGTGCCGATCGCCAGGTCGGGGCGGCATTCGCGCACCGCGGCGATGTCCTGCTCGAGCGAGGCGCGGTACTGCACGTGCACGCCGCGCGCCTGCAGCCATTCGAGGTCGGGCGCGCTCCAGGGCGTCTTCGGGCAGGCGGTGCCGACATAGGGCACCTCGGCGCCGCTCTCGACGAGCAGGCGCGCGACCAGCAGCTCCGAGCCTTCGTAGCCGGAGACGACGACACGGCCCTTGATCGGCGTGGCGGCCAGCGCGCCCTTGATCGCGCGAAGCCACTTGTTCTTCGACGCGTCGATCATCGCCTGCGGCACGTTGCAGGCGCGGCCGACGGCCTGCAGCCAGGCTTCGGTGCCATCGTGACCGACCGGTGCGGAAGCCACGATCGGGCGACCGGCGGTCTCGAACTCGCGCACGCTGGCGGTGTAGAACGGGTGGATCGCGGCGACGGCGGCGCAGTCCAGCGCGGCATACAGCTCGCGCCACTCACGCGTCGGCACCACCGGGCCGGCGGCCAGGCCCATCGGCTCGAGCATCATGCCGATGCCCACCGGGTCGGCCGGGAACATCTCGCCGAGCAGCGTGACGGTCGGCTTCTCGCTGACGCCGCCGCGCGGCGCGGCCACCGGGCCGGCCTCGGCTTCGCCACGCGCCACGCGCAGCATCGCGCCGGCGAGCACGTCCTTGGCTTCGGCGTGCGTCGGCACGCCGAAACCCGGCACGTCGATGCCGATGATGCGCACGCCGTCGATTTCCTTGGGCAGCAGGCGCAGCGGCACGCCCGAGGCACTGGGCACGCAGAGGTTGATGACGACGACGGCGTCGTACTGCTTCGGGTCGGCGAGCTTGTGGACGGCCTCGCGGATGTCCTCGAACAGCTTGCCGGTGACCAGCGTCTCGCTGCTGAACGGCACGTAGCCGATCGAGCGGCGCGCGCCGTAGAAGTGGGCCGTGAAGCTCAGGCCGTAGACACAGCAGGCCGAGCCCGACAGCACGGTCGCGGTGCGGCGCATGCGCAGGCCGACACGCAGCGAACCGAAGGCCGGGCACATGCTCTGCGGCTGGTCGTGCGGGCCGGCGCCTTCGGGCATCGGATAGTCGCGGGCGTACTGCTGCAGCATCTCGCCGTTGCCCGAAGCGGCGGCCGCGGCCAGCATCTGTTCCCGACCCGCGTGGCAACCCAGGCCGTCGTCGGCCACGGGCGCACCAGGATTGGAGACGTGTTGCTCGCTCATCGCGGGTCTCAGGCGGCGTCGTAGACGACTTCGAGCGTCGGGCGGACGATCTCGTCCTTGCCGAGCATGTCCTGCACGGTCGCCGGCTCGAGCACGACGTCGCGGCCGGTGCTCTCCGAGGAGAACAGGCCCAGCAGCGCGTCCTGCGACAGCGGCGTCGGACGCACCGGCGGCGCCTCGGCGACGTTGGTCGCGAGCTGCTCGAACAGCGGGCCCCAGGTCGTGCCCGGACGGGCGACGATCTCGTAGGCGGCGCTCTTGCGGCGGATGTCCTCGTTGGCCGGGATCGCGGCCAGCACCGGGATGCCGACGTTGGCGGCGAAGGCCTGGGCCTCGCCCGTGCCATCGTCCTTGTTGATCACCATGCCCGCCACGCCGACGTTGCCGCCGAGCTTGCGGAAGTACTCGACCGCGTTGCAGACGTTGTTGGCCACGTACAGCGACTGCAGGTCGTTGCTGCCGACGACGATGACCTTCTGGCACATGTCGCGGGCGATCGGCAGACCGAAGCCGCCGCAGACCACGTCGCCAAGGAAGTCGAGCAGCACGTAGTCGAAGCCCCAGTCGTGGAAGCCGAGCTTCTCCAGGGTCTCGAAGCCGTGGATGATGCCGCGCCCGCCGCAGCCGCGGCCGACCTCGGGGCCGCCGAGCTCCATCGCGAACACGCCGTCGCGCTTGAAGCAGACGTCGCCGATCGAGACGGCCTCGCCGGCCAGCTTCTTCTTCGAGCTGGTCTCGATGATCGTCGGCGTGGCCTTGCCGCCGAACAGCAGGCTCGTCGTGTCGCTCTTCGGGTCGCAGCCGATCAGCAGGACCTTCTTGCCCTGCTGAGCCATCATGTAGCTCAGGTTGGCGAGCGTGAAGCTCTTGCCGATGCCGCCCTTGCCGTAGATCGCGATGATCTGCGTGGTCTTGGTCACCGGGGCCGTGGATACCGCATCCGGTTCGATCGCCGCCTCGTTCTTCAGGCGCTCGTCGCGCATGAGGATGACGGGCGAGGTGGTCTGACTCATCGTGTACTGCTCCAGTCGAGGACCATCTTCAGGCAGTCCGGATCGCCGAAAGCCGTGCGGTAGGCGGCGTCGGCGTCGGACGGGCTGGCGTGGTGGGTGATCAGGCCGTCGAGCGACAGGCGCCCGGTCTCGGCCAGTTCCTTCACGGCCAGCAGGTCGGGGCGCTGCCATTCGGCAGCACACCGGATCTGGGCTTCGCGCATGAACGCCGGCGCGAAATTGAAGTGCAGCGGCTCGGTGTAGAAGCCGGCCAGCACGATCTCGCCACCGCGCGCCAGGCGCTCGACGAGACGATCAAGGATCGACGAGTCGCCGCTGACGTCGAAGATCGCGCGGTAGTCGCGGCGCGGATCTTCGTCGGGATGCACGACCGTGTAGCCGGTGGCACCCTCGGCACGCAGCGGGTTGGTTTCCCAGACGGTCGGCGCCGGGAAACCGGCGACGACGGTCATGCGCGCCAGCAGACGGCCGAGCACGCCGTGGCCGACGATCAGGTCGGGCGGCACGATCGGCGTGCGCTTGCCGCCGCCGGCCACCGAGTGGTAGGCGGTCGCGGCCAGCGCCAGCAGCACGGCTTGTTCACCCAGGCTGTCGGACACGGCGCAGACGCGCGAGTCCGCGACGACGACCCGCGACGCGGCACCGCCGAACAGGCCACGCACCTCGCCGTAACAACGGGCGCCGGGCACGAAGACGCGCTCGCCCACCTTGTGGTGCGCATCGGCGCCGGCCTGCACGACGCGGCCGACGGATTCGTAGCCAGGCACCAGCGGATAGCCCATGCCGGGGAAGGCCGGCATGCGGCCGCTCCACAGCAGCTTCTCGGTACCGGTGGAAATCCCGCTGTACTCGATGTCGACGACCAGATCCTCGCCGGTCGGCGGCGTCAGCTCGAGTTCACGGAGAACCAGGCGCTCGGGCTGCTCGAGCACGATGGCTTGAGTCTTCATGCAGCCCTCCATGCCGAGAGCGGACGGACCATCGGCGGCATCACAGGCCACGTCGGCGAACGGTGCTTCATCGGCTTCAACATCACGACGTCATCTTAAGCTGACAGTTCAGTGTGTCAAGGTGGCTGGACATGCCTTAGATCAGGAAACCTTAAGCAGTGCAGCGCGCCACCAGGACACCCGCCTGCAGCGGCATGTGCGTGGGCAGGGAACGGACGCTGGCGAAGCCGGCTTCGTGCAGCAGCTGCGTCAGGCGGGCCGCCGAACGCGGACGGCCGCGGCCCATCGCGAGCAGGTAGAAGCCGAAGTACGCGTCGCCGATCGGCTCGACGCCGGGCACCTCGGCCATCGCCTCGGCGAGCACGAGCGTGCCGTTGTCCGGCAAGGCCCGGCGCACGTTCTTGAACAGCGTCAACACCCGTTCATCCGGATGGTCGAAGGCCACGCGGACGAGGGAGATCACGTCGGCACCACGCGGCAGCTCGTCGGCGAAGAAGTCGCCGCCGAAAGCCTGGGCGCGGCCGGCCAGACCCCAGCGCCGGAAGTTCTCGTTGGCACGCTCGGCGACGGCCGGCAGGTCGAAGACCCGCAGCTCGACACCCGGCACCTCGGCGGCCACGCAGCGCACGAAAGCGCCCTCGCCGCCACCGACGTCCATCAGCACCTTGTGCCGGCCGAAGCGGTAGGCGGCGATGACCTCGCGCGCCACCAGCGGCTGCGAGGCCGTCATCAGCTTGGAGTACTCGGCGACCTTCTCGGTGGCCAGCGTCGCCGGCAGGCCGGGGCCGGCATCGGCGGCCGCGGCATACGGCCAGTAGCCGGCCATCGCCGGACGCCCCTGGCCGCGCAGCAGCGCCACGGGGTCGGTCAGGTCGCCGTACAGCGTCGCGTGGTGCTCGACCATCGCCGTGATCGCCTCGTTGGCGACCAGCGGCGCACCCAGGCGCCCCAGCGTGACGAGGTCCCCGCTCTGCAGGTCCAGCAGCTCGAGCGAGTCGGCAGCCGCCACCAGGCGACGTGTCGCCTCCAGGCTCAGGCCGCAGCGCTCGGCGACGGTGGCCAGCGGCAGCGGGCCGTCGGCCAGCATGCGGAACACGTCCAGGCGCACGCAGGCCAGCAGGATCTGCGAATAGACGAAGCCCGCCAGCAGGTCGAAGAGCTCGCGGGCGTGCTTGCGCGCCACCGGGCGGGTCAGCGGGAAGGCCGCGGCCCACTTCTGGAACCCGGGGCGGGCGATCGTGCGGTGCTTCCAGTCGCGAAAGCGTTCGGCCAGCGTCGGGGAACGGCGCGGCCCGGCCTGCGGCCTCGTCTCGGCTCGGTCCATCGGGATGTCAGGCGGTCTGGATCGTGGCGGCGCGGACCGCGGCGCGCTCGGCGGCGAGCGCTTCGATGTTGGCGCACCAGGCCTTGGGCACCAGGCGCTCGGACTCCATGCGCACGATCTGGCGCAGCATGCCGGCACCCTTGCAGTCGGGGATGGCATCGATCGCGCCCTGCACCAGGCGCTCGAAATGTTCGACGGCGCCCACGAGGCCGTGCTGGATCGCCGAGCTCGGACGGCCGAGCGCGACGTCGCGGCCGACCGGCTTGCCGAGCTGCTCGGGGTCGGCGAGCGCGTCGCGCACGTCGTCGGCCACCTGATAGGCCTCGCCCAGCCAGTCGCCGAGCGCACGCCAGGTCTCTCCGTCACCACCCGAGGCCTGCGCACCGGCGGCCGTGGCCGCAGCGAACAGGGCGCCGGTCTTGGCGCGCTGGTAGTCGGACAGCGCGACACGCGGCTCGCACTCCCAGGCCTGGCCGGCAATGATGCCCAGCGGCGTGCCGACGCCGCGGGCCACGGTCTGCAGCACGCGCGCCATGCGCTCCGGGTGGCGGGCACCGGCGGCACCCAGGGTCTGGAAGGCGGTGACGATCAGCGCGTCGCCGGCGAGCACGGCCAGGCGTTCGCCGTAGGCCTTGTGCACCGAGGGCTGGCCCCGGCGCGTCGGCGCGTCGTCGAAACACGGCAGGTCGTCGTGCACCAGCGAGGCGCAGTGGATCAGCTCGATCGCAGACGCGGCGGCATCGGCCAGTTCGGGGTCGGTGTCGCCGTTGGCCATCGCGACAGCGATGCACAGCTGAGGACGGATGCGCGCACCGCCGGGAAACACCGCGTGGCGGATCGCCGCCGCCAGCTTCGGGGGGCAACCGGCGCCCTCTTGGGCGGCAACCGCCGCCTCCAGCGCCTGTTCGATGCGGGTCTGCATGTTCATCGACTTCCTCCGACGACCCGGCACCGGATGGCGCACCGCTGTAAGGTCGTCATGTCACCCCAAAGTGTCAACTGATTTTGACACGGGGCAGACCTCTGTCAAGAAAGCGGAACTGACGCGGCTCAAGACAGTCGCACGCTCCCTTTGGCCGAATGAAACACATGAAACTCACGCCTCTCATCCTCGCCACCAGCACCGTTTTCGCCGCTTCCGGCGCCCTCGCCGCGACGCCGGCCGAACTGGCCACCAAGGCCGGCTGCGCCGTCTGCCACCAGCCCGTCGCCAAGGGCCTGGGCCCCAGCTACCAGGAGATCGCGAAGAAGTACAAGGGTCAGGCCGGCGCCCCGGCCGTGATGGCCGAACGCGTGCGCAAGGGCAGCGTCGGCATCTTCGGCAAGGTGCCGATGACGCCGACCCCGCCGGCCCGCATCAGCGACGCCGATCTCAAGCTCGTGATCGACTGGATCCTCAAGACGCCTTGACGTCGGCCGCCGGCCGCGCCCGCGCGCGGCCGGTGTCGAAGGCCAGCGCGGCCTTGGCCAGCAGCGTGAAGACGAGCGCGCCGCAGGCCCAGATGCCGGCCGACACCAGCCACTCGCGCCAGCTCGGCGCGTACTCGAAGATCTCGCCCAGCGGCGTCGGGATGTAGCCGGGCACCACCAGGCCCATGCCCTTCTCGATCCAGATGCCGAGGAAGGCCAGGCCGCAGGCCAGCGCCAGCAGCCGCGGCGTGCGCCGCAGCGGGTGGATCGACAGGATCACCACCGCGACGACGTTCAGCGCCAGCGCGCTCCAGATCCAGGGCTGCAGCTGGCCGGCGCCGGCCAGGCCGAAGAACAGGTAGCGGATCGAGGCCGCGTGCGAGGTCTCGTTGTAGAAGTCGGTGAACAGCTCGACGCCGACGAAGAACAGGCTGATCTGCAGCGCCACCGTCATGACCACCGCCAGCAGGTCGATGACCGACTGCTTCACGGCCAACCCGCCCCAGCGGCGCAAGGCCAGCAGTGCCAGGATGATCAGCGCCGGCCCCGACGCGAAGGCCGAGGCGATGAAACGCGGCGCCAGCAGCGCGCTGTGCCACAGCGGCCGCCCGGCGTTGGCCGAGAACAGGAAGGCGGTGACGGTGTGGATCGACACCGCCCAGAAGATCGCGACCACGACCACCGGGAAGTAGCGCGCGGTCACCGGCTCCTCGCCGCGCCAGCGCGCGTGCAGCACGTAGGCCGGCAGCCCGAGGTTCAGCAGCAGGTAGCCGACGAGCACGACGACGTCCCAGGCCAGCATCGACTGCGGCCAGTTGAAGCGCCCGACCAGCGGCAGCATGTGCCAGATGCGCTCGGGCCGGCCGATGTCGACGGTGACGAAGAGCATCGCCGCGACCACCGCGGCGACCGCCAGCGCCTCGCCGTAGATGACGACCTGCTTGACGTCGCCTCGGTGGAACAGATAGGCCGGAATGACCAGCAGCACCGCCGCCGCCGCGATGCCGACGAGGAAGGCGAAGTTGGCGATGTAGAAGCCCCAGGAGACCTGGTCGCTCATCCCGGTGACGACCATGCCCTGCTGCAGCTGGCCGCCGTAGGCGAAGAGGCCGGCGGCGATCACCGCCGCCAGCGCGGCCAGCCAGCGCCGGTAGGCCGCGCCGCCGGAGGCCATCGCACGCAGGCCGTCGAGCACGAAGCGGGAGAGATTCATGCCGGACTCACCCGGTCGTCGCTGAAGTACCAGAACTTGGGCTCGGTGCCGAGGTCCTCCTTCAGCCGGAAGACGGTCTTGTGCTCGAGCACCCAGCGGATCTCGCTGTTCGGGTCGAGCAGGTTGCCGAAGATGCGTGCGCCGGTCGGGCAGGCTTCCTGGCATGCCGGCTGGCGGCCCTTGCGCGTGCGCTGGGTGCAGAAGTGGCACTTCTCGACGACGCCCCTGGGCCGCGGACGGTTGCCGAGGTAGCTGAGGTTCGGGTTGAACTCGGCCGCCGGGATCTGCGGCTCGGTCCAGTTGAAGTGGCGTGCCCAGTACGGGCAGGCCGTCATGCAGTAACGGCAGCCGATGCACCAGTCGTAGTCGACGACGACGATGCCGTCGGGCTCCTTCCAGGTGGCCTTGGTCGGACAGGCCTTCACGCAGGGCGGGTTGTCGCACTGCATGCACTGCACCGGCAGATACCAGTGGCCGGGCACCGGGACTTGCTTGGCGTCGTAGTAGTGCTCGGCCTTCTCCAGGTCCATCGTGCCGTCGGGCATCTGCAGCACGCGGATGTACTGCATCTGCGAGTCACGGCCGAGGTTGTTCTCCTTGACGCAGGCCTCGACGCAGTCGCGGTAGCCCTTGCACTTGCTGATGTTCAGCGCGTAGCCGAAGACGGTGTTCGGCAGCGGCGGCACGTCCTCGCAGCGGGTCTCGACGCCATAGCGGCGGCTGGCGTTGCGCTCGATGCGTTGCAGCGCGGCGTGGATCTCGTCCTTCGTCATGCGCTGGTAGTGGTCCTGCAGCAGGCTGCCCATCGCATCCTGTAGCGTCTGGCCACCCCAGGCGCCGGTGGCGTGGGCGGTCGCGGCGGCGCCGCCGGCGGCGGCCACGCCGGTGAGGAATCGGCGGCGCAAGGCTTGGAAGCCTGCGCCGTCGCCGCCGGGCGGATCGGGGTCGGGCTTGCGGTTCATCATCGGGCTCCGGAAGCGGCGCGCTGCCAGACGGGCGCGGCGTGCGCCGGCGTCAGCGCCGGGCGTTCGAGGCCGGCACGCACCGGCGGCGGCGGTGCGGCCTCGCGCGGCGGAATCTTGGGGTCGTGCGCGTCGTGGCAGTGCGTGCAGGCGTAGATCGTGCGGTCGCCCTGCCAGTTGGCGTCACGCTTGCCGTGGGCGCCGAAAGCCCAGTCGCGGTGGCGCGGGCCGTGGCACTGGCCGCAGACGAGCTGCGACTGGTCGAAGTCGACACGCCGGCCGTCGATGGTGCGCAGCCAGTCGCGGTCTTCGCCGACGTGGCAGTCCAGGCACCACATGCGGCCGCCGCCGTGCGGCAGCGAGGCGACGTGCGGCGCGGCGACCAGCGCCCGCGGCTGCTTGTTCAGCGGCAGCACCTTGTGGCACTGGCTGCACGGGTACAGCCCCAGGTGCGGCTTGCGCGGCACGACGCTGAAGGCCGGCGCGTCGGGATAGCCGCCGAAGACCAGCGGCTCCTGCGGGTCGGGCGCCTGCGGCGGCCGGTTGTCGCGCAGCGGACGGTGCGGCGGCGCGGTCTCGGTGGCCGGAACCACCGGCGCGGCGCCTGGCGCCAGGACGGGAGCCGCGGCGGCAGCTGCCGCATCGGCCTCGGACGGAAAGAGCGCCGGAAACCCCAGCGCGAGGACCAGGCCCACGGCCGCGGCACCGAATGCCGCCGCCGTGCGCCGTTTCAGCAACCGCACCGGGCGGACCTCCCTTCCGGCTGTGCGCCGGGTTCGTCGAGCTCGGTGCACAGCGCATGCAGCGCGTGGCGCCCGGTCTCGGTGACGACGATGCGGTCGTCGAACACACGCACGAGGCCGTCGGCCTCGCGCGCGGCCAGACGGCCGTACCCTTCTTCCAGCCCCTGCGCCTGCGCGGCAGGCAGCTCCAGCGAACACAGCAGGCGCTCGACGGCGGCGCGGCGCTGCACGCTGCCGGGCGTGGCCGGGCGCGCCTGGGCCACCGGCAGACGGCCGTGGCGCAGCGCGTTGCGCCAGGCGGCCTGCGAACCGTCGTTCCAGAACATCGCGCCGTCGACCTCGCCGACCGCGCCGACACCCAGGCCGATCAGCGGCGTGGCCGGCGCGGCGGTGTAGGAGATCAGGCTGCGGCGCAGCCGGCCGTCGTCCATCGCGTGCGACAGGTCGTCGTGCTCGAGCACGAACTGGTCGGCGCCGATCCAGCGGTAGCCGGCATTGCGCAGCATCTCGGCGCTGGCGCGCGCGAGTTCGGCCATCAGCGCCGGCGACGGCAGCGACTCGGTGTCGATCGCCACCTGCGCCGGCGCATGCCAGGGCCGGTGGTGGTAGCGCGCCAGACGGATGCGCTCGGGGCCCATCGCGATCAGGCGGTCGATCGTCGTGCACCAGCTGGCCATCGTCTGGCGCGGCAGACCGATCATGACGTCGAGGTTGATGTACTCGATGCCGGCCGAACGCGCGAGCTCGCAGACGTCGTCGATCAGCGCTGCCGACTGGCGCCGGCCGATGGCCTGCTGCACGCCGGGGTCGAGATCGAGCACACCCAGCGAGACACGGCGGAAGCCCAGCCCGCGCAGCACCTCGAACATCGTCTGGCTGACGCGGCGCGGGTCGCATTCGCAGGACATGTCGATGTCCGCCGGCATGCGCCACTCCGACTGCATCGCCTGCACCAGGCGCGCGAGCTGCGAGCCGGTCAGCTCGCTGGCGGTGCCGCCGCCGAGGTGGAACTGCAGCACCTCGCGCCGGCCGCCGAGCAGCTGCGCGACTTCGCGGATCTCCTCGACCAGGCCGGCGACGTAGTCGTCGATGACGTCGTCGGGCTGCGCGGCGCGGATGTCCCGGTCGCAGCAGAAGCAGTGCGCGGCGCAGAACGGCACGCGGGCCGACACCGCGATCGGCTCGTCGGCGCGCGCGGCCAGGCCACGCAGCGCGGCCTCGTACAGCGACCGGGCCGTCTGGGCCTCGCCGTGCGGCATCGCCTGCACCAGCGGATTGGAAGCCTGCGGCGGCTGCCAGCACATCGAGGCGCCGGCGTCGAGGTTCGCGATCTTCAGCACGCTGGCGGACGGGCGATGGGGGGTGCTGTCGTCGGGAGGGATGGGCGTTCTCATGAAGACATCTCGAACGCCGGTGCGCTTCGAGCCTGACCTAGGGGCGAACCTTAGTCACCCCGCCGACCCGTCGGTTGACACAGGTCAACGGGATGGACCGCTTCCGACGGGCTTTCGGCCGGGCAGTTAAAGTGTCGAGACCGCCTGACACCCCTTGCCCGAACGACCTCCGCACCCATGAACGATCCCACGCCGCTGTCGCGCAGTTTTGGCTATCAGAGCGTGGACGAGCGCGAGCGCGAGCAGCGCATCCGCCGCGTCTTCAGCGCCGTCGCGGCGCGCTACGACCTGATGAACGACCTGATGAGCTTCGGCATCCACCGGCTCTGGAAGCGTCGTTTCGTGCGCATGGCCGCGCCGCAGGCCGGCCAGCACATCGTCGATCTCGCCGGCGGCACCGGCGACGTCGCCGCGCTGATGGCCGCGGCCGACCGCCGCGTGACCGTCGTCGACCCGAGCGCCGAGATGATGGATGTCGGCCGCTCGCGCGGCCACGCCCACGTCGACTGGATGCTCGGCAGCGCCGAGCAGCTGCCGCTGGCCGACGCCTCGGTGGACACGCTGACGATCTCCTTCGGCATCCGCAACGCGACCCGCATCGACGACGCGCTGAAGGAGATCCACCGCGTGCTCAAGCCCGGCGGGCGTTTCCTGTGCCTGGAGTTCTCGACGCCGGCGTGGTGGCTCAGGCCGTTCTACAACCTGTTCTCGTTCACCGTGATCCCGCGCCTGGGCGCGTGGATCGCCGCCTCGCCGGAGGCCTACACCTACCTGGTCGAGTCGATCCGGCGCTTCCCGGACCAGCCGCGTTTCGCGGCGATGATCTCCGCGGCCGGCTTCGAGCAGGTGCGCTGGCACGACCTCAGCTTCGGCATCGCCAGCGTGCATGTCGGCACCCGCCCGGCGGCGGCGGCGCCTTCCGGCACCGCTTGATGTTGCACAAGCAGCGCGTCGCCCCGCGACGCGGACAATCGAACCCTCGTTTTCCCTCGCCCGCACGGAGTCCGCGTACATGCCCGGAGACAGAGCCACGGTGAACAGCACGCGCGCGGTCCGCACCGGATCGGTCGAGGCGTGGGCCGTCGCCGTGCGGCCGCGCACGCTGCCGGTGGCCGTGAGCCCGGTGCTCGTCGGCGCGACGCTGGGCTTCGACCGCACCGGCGCGATCGACATGATCGCCGCGCTGCTGGTGCTCGGTGCCGCCCTGCTGATGCAGGTCATCACCAACATGCAGAACGACGTCGGCTACACGGTGCGCGGCGGAGAGAGCACCGGCACGCGCACCGGGCTGCCGCGCGCCACGGCCAACGGCTGGCTCAGCGTGCGCCACGTGCGCGCCGGCATCGTCGTCGCGGCGCTGCTGGCCGCGGCACTCGGCGTCGCGCTCGTCGCCTACCGCGGCTGGCCGGTGCTGGCCATCGGCGTGGCGTCGCTGCTGGCCGCGCTGGCCTACATGGGCGGCCCCAAGCCGATCGCCTACACGCCCTACGGCGAGCTGACGGTCTTCGTGTTCTTCGGCCTGATCGCCGTCGTCGGCACCGACTGGGTGCTGACCGGCAGCTTCGGCCTCGTGACCGTGCTCGCCTCGGTGGCGCTGGGTTCGGTGGCGGCGGCGGCACTGGCGGTGAACAACCACCGCGACATCGCGCACGACCGGCTCGTCGGCCGGCGCACCTTCGCCGTGACCTTCGGCGAATCGGGCTCGGTGGCGCTGTACACGGTGCTGCTGCTGCTGCCGTTCGTGCTGCTCGTGCCGATGGCGCTGCTGTCGCAGTCCTGGACGCTGCTGCTGCCGCTGGTGCTGCTGCCGTCGACGCTGCAGCTGCGCCGCGACTTCGTGCACTGCCCGCGCGGCATCGCCTTCAACGAGATCCTGTTCCGCACCTTCCGCCTGGAGCTGTGGTTCGCCGCGCTGCTGTCCGCCGGCGCCCTGCTCGGCTCGATGATCGCCCGATGACGGGCTCACGCACCGAACGGGCCTAGGTCGTGCAGGTCCGCCGCAGCGCCTTGGTGGCCCGCCCGGCCAGCCACCTCTTCGACCTGATCGAAGGCGCCGAGCACTACCCGGCCTTCCTGCCCTGGTGCGCCGGCGCGACGATCCTCGTGCGCGACGACAGCGTGGTCTCGGCCGACATCAGCATCCGCTTCAAGGGCGTGGGTTTCGAGATCCGCACGCGCAACCCGAAGCGCCGGCCCGAGTTCATGGCCATCCACCTGGAGCGCGGCCCGTTCCGCCGCTTCTACGGCGAATGGCAGCTGAAGGTGCTGGCCGAGGACGCCTGCAAGGTCAACTTCCTGCTCGACTACGAGTTCGACAGCGTGGTGATGACACGCATGGCCGGCCCGGTGTTCGACAAGATCGCCGACAAGCTGGTCGACGCCTTCGTGCAGCGCGCGGTCGACGTGCCGCCGCCGGTGCTGGCGCCGACCGCGGCACCGCAGGCACCGGCCGAGGCGCCGCGTGCGCCCGACGCGGACTGGCCGCCGCCCTGAGGCGCCGAACCGCTGAGACCCGGGTTCAGCCCACGCCGTGCTCGGCGAACCAGGCCAGCGCGCGTTTCCAGCCGTCCTGCGCCGCGTCGGCGCGGTAGCTGGGCCGGTAGTCGGCGTGGAAGGCGTGTCCCGCCTCGGGATAGACGACGAAACGCGACTGCTTCGCCGCCACGCTGCCGCCGGCCAGCGCGGCCTTCATGCGCTCGACGCCGTCCAGCGGGATGCCGCTGTCCTGGCCGCCGTACAGGCCCAGCACCGGCGCACGCAGCTGCGACGCCAGTTCCACCGGGTGCATCGGCTGCAGCGCCGTCTTGTCGCCGACCAGCCGCCCGTACCAGGCGACACCGGCCTTCATCTGCGGGCTGTGCGCGGCGTACAGCCAGGTGATGCGCCCGCCCCAGCAGAAGCCGGTGATGCCGGCCTTCGTCGTGTCGGCGCCCTGCCCGCTCGCCCAGGCCACGCTCGCGTCGAGATCGCGCATCACCTGCTCGTCAGGCACCTTGGAGACCACCTCGCTGATCAGGCGGGGGATCTCGGTGTAGGCCGCGGCGTCGCCCTGGCGCACGAAGAGCTGCGGCGCGACGGCGTAGCAGCCGGCCTTGGCGAAGCGCCGCGCGACGTCGGCGATGTGCGCGTGCACGCCGAAGATCTCGCTGACGACCAGCACCAGCGGCGCGTTCGCGCGGTTGGCCGGTGCGGCGCGGTAGGCCGGCATGCGGAAGTCGCCGACGGGAATCGTGACCTCGCCGGCGACCAGGCCGGCGCTGTCGGTCGTGACCACCGTCTGCGCCGCCACCGGCAGCACCGCGGCAGCGAAACTGCCGCCGACGGCGGTGCGCACGAAGTCTCGCCGGTTGGGGTCGCGTGGCGACACCAGGGAATCGAACTCGGCTTGTTGCATGTTCGCCTCCTTGACCTCAAACAAGTCGAATCGATTCTAGGAACGCCGTCACGGCGCCGTGAGAGCCCTCTTGCACAATCGGCCCATGGCCGACATCACCTCGCCCGACCTGCCGCTGGCCGCGGTCGACATGGGCTCCAACAGCTTCCGGCTCGAGATCGCGCAGATCCAGCGCGGCCGCTACCGCCGCAGCGACTACTACAAGGACATGGTCCGCCTCGGTGCGGGCCTCGACGACCAGGGCCTGCTGACCGAAGAAGCGGTGCAGCGCGGCCTGGACTGCCTGCGGCGTTTCGCCGCGCGCCTGACCGGTTTTGCGCCGGCGCAGGTGCGAGCGGTGGCGACGCAGACGCTGCGCGAGGCGCGCAACCGCGACGCCTTCCTGCTGCGCGCCCAGGAGGCGCTGGGCCACACGATCGAGGTCATCTCCGGGCGTGAAGAAGCGCGGCTGATCTACGCCGGCGTCGCCCAGTTGCAGCCGGCCGACGAGCCGCGCCTGGTCGTCGACATCGGCGGGCGCTCGACCGAGCTGATCCTCGGCCGCGGCCGCACGCCGGTGAGCGCCGAGTCCTTCGCGGTGGGCTGCGTCAGCCTGTCGCTGCGTTTCTTCGGCGACGGCGGCATCGACGCCGAGGCCTTCCGTGCCGCCCGCGTGGCCGCCGGCGCCGAGCTCGAAGAGGCGATGGAGCCGTTCTCGTCGCGCCACTGGCAGCAGGCGCTGGGCTCGTCGGGCACCGCCGGCGCGGTGTCGCAGATCCTCGCCGCCAGCGGCGTCAGCGACGGCCGCATCACGCCCGAGGGCCTGGCCTGGCTGGAGCAGCGCTGCATCGCCGCCGGCCACGTCGACCGGCTCGACCTGCCGGGCCTCAAGCCCGAGCGCCGCGCCGTCATCCCCGGCGGCCTGGCGATCCTGCAGACGCTGGCCGAGAACTTCGGCATCGCCACGCTGTGGCCGGCCAAGGGCGCGCTGCGCCAGGGCGTCGTCGTCGACCTGCACGAGCGCCTGGCCGCGCTGCGGCGCAGCCACCCGAGCGACATGCGCGACGCCTCGGTGCACGAGCTGCAGCGCCGCTTCGATGTCGACGTCAAGCAGGCGCGGCGTGTCGCCACCGTGGCGCTGGCGCTGTTCGACGGCGTCATGCCGGACGCCGACGCCGAGGTCCGGCGCGAGCTCGGCTGGGCCTGCGACCTGCACGAGATCGGGCTGATGGTCTCGCACCACGACCACCACCGCCACAGCGCCTACCTGCTGGCGCACGTCGACGCGCCGGGTTTCTCGCAGAGCCAGCAGCGGCGCATCGGCCAGCTCGTGCTGGGCCAGCGTGGCGGCCTGCGCAAGATCGAGGATGCGCTCAGCAGCGAGTTGCTGGGCTGGCAGGTGATGTGCCTGCGGCTGGCGGCGATCAAGTGCCACGCACGGGCCGACGTCGACGCCAAGGCGCTGGCGCTGCGTGTGCGCGGCCGCGACGCCGTGCTGGCCTACGACGCCGCCTGGGCCAAGGCCCATCCGCGCACCGTCTTCCTGCTGGAGGAAGAAGCGCAGACCTGGGCGCGCTCGGGGCCGCGCAAGCTGCTGCTGCCGCGCTGAACGCGGCGCCGCAGGCGCCGCGGCTTTTGCCGCGCTGACTCCTAGACCGCCTCGGGCCCGACGACGGCGTGCAGCACCACCTGCAGCGTGTCGCCGCGCTCGCGCGAGCGCAGCCACCAGACGCCGGCCTTGCGCACCGTCCAGGCCTGGATCTCGCCGGACAGCAGCAGCGCCGCGGTCAGGCCGAGGATCGGCTGGTGGCCGACGACGAGCACCGGCTCGCGCGCCTCGGGCCAGCGCGTGGCGTGCAGCAGCGCCTCGACCGAAGCGTCGGGCGCGAGCTCGGCCACGGTCTTGATGCGCCGCTCCAGCGCGGCAGCGGTCTGCTGCGCACGCCGCGCCGGACTGGCGAGCACCCGCGTGCCGGCCGGGAGCTGGCGATTGAGCCACGCGGCGACGCGCCGCGCTTGGCGTTCGCCCTTGGGCGTCAGCTCGCGCTCGAGATCGTTCTGGCCCTCGCGGGCGTCGAAGGCTTCGGCGTGGCGCCAGAGGATCAGGTCCATGCGGCGGCTCCGGCTCAGCGGTAGCGCCGTGTCAGCGCCTGCTGGGCGCTGATGCCGGCCTCGGCGACACGGCGGTAGGCGCCGTCGGCATCCAGCGTCCAGGCGTCGAGCTCGTCGTGCAGATAGGGCACCAGCGCCTCGTCGACGATGCGCTGGCGCAGCGCCGCGTCGCGCACCGGCCAGGCGAGCTCGATGCGGCGGAACATGTTGCGGCTCATCCAGTCGGCGCTGGACAGGTACAGCACCTCGTCGTCGTCGCCCTCGCCCCAGCGGAAGTACAGCACCCGGGTGTGTTCGAGGAAACGGCCAACGACCGAGCGCACGCGGATCGTGTCGGTGTGCCCCCGCACACCCGGCGGCAGCATGCAGGCACCGCGGATCACGAGGTCGATCTTCGCGCCGGCGCGGCCGGCGTCCATCAGCGCCGCGATCAGCCCCGGGTCGGTCAGCGCGTTGACCTTGGCGACGATGCGCGCCGGACGGCCGGCACGCGCCGCCTCGGCGACCTGCGCGATGTGTGCGATCAGCCGGCGATGCAGCACGAAGGGCGCGGTCAGCATGCGCCGCATGCGCATGCGGCCCTGGCTGGCAAGCTGCTGGAAGACGGCGTCGGCGTCGGCGGTCAGCTCGGGGTCGGTGCTGAGATAACCGAGATCGGTGTACAGGCGCGCGGTCTTCGGGTTGTAGTTGCCGGTCGACAGGTGCACGTAGCGACGCAGCCGGCCGTGCTCGCGCCGCGTCACCAGCATCAGCTTGGCGTGGGTCTTGAGGCCGACGACACCGTAGACCACCTGAGCGCCGACGGCCTCCAGGCGCTCGGCCCAGTTGATGTTGGCCTCCTCGTCGAAACGCGCGGTCAGCTCGACGACGGCCATCACCTCCTTGCCGCGGCGCGCCGCCTCGATCAGCAGGTCCATCAGCACGCTCTGGCTGCCGGTGCGGTAGATCGTCTGCTTGATCGCCAGCACGTCCGGGTCCTCGACCGCCTCGCGCAGGAACTGCACGACCGGCTCGAAGCTCTCGAACGGATGGTGCAGCACGACGTCGCCGTCGTGCAGCCGGTCGAAGATCGAGCGCCCGGGCGGCAGGTCGGCGGCCGGCCAGACCGGCTCGTAACGCGGGAAACGCAGATCGTCGCTGCCGGCCTGGTCGATCAGCTCGGTCAGGCGCGCAAGGTTGACCGGGCCGTTGACCTTGTACAGCGCGTACTCGGGCAGCTGCAGCTGGCGCAGCAGGAAGTCGTGCAGCTCCTGCGGGCAGCTGTGCACCACCTCCAGCCGGATCGCCAGGCCGAAGTGGCGCTTGCTGAGGTTGCTGCGCAGCGCCTGGCGCAGGTTGGTCACGTCCTCGGCGTCGTACTCCAGCTCCGAGTCGCGCGTGACGCGGAACTGCGAGAAGGACTCGACGCTGCGCCCCGGGAACAGCTCCTCCAGATGGGCGCGGATGACGCTGGTCAGCAGCACGAAGGCCTGGCGGCCGCCGCTGACCGAGTCGGGCAGGCGGATCACGCGCGGCAGCACACGCGGCACCTTGACGATGGCGATCGAGTTCTCGCGGCCGAAGGCGTCACGGCCGCCGAGCCGGGCGATGAAGTTCAGCGACTTGTTGGCCACCAGAGGGAACGGGTGGCTGGGGTCCAGCACCAGCGGCACCAGCAGCGGCCGCACCTCGCGCTCGAAGAAGCGGCGCACCCAGCGGCGCTGGGCCTCGTCGCGGTCGGCGTGGTTGACGACGACGATGCCGTGGCGCTGCAGCTCGGGCACGACCTCGTCGTTGAGCAGCGCGTACTGCTCGTCGATCAGTGCGTGCGCGGCGGCGGCGACCGCGGCCAGGTCCTCGCGCGAGACGCCGCCGCCGGGGCGGCGCGAGGCTTCGGCCAGGTCGGCGAACCGCACCTCGAAGAACTCGTCGAGGTTGGACGAGACGATGGTGACGTAGCGCAGCCGCTCCAGCAGCGGCACGTCGGGCCGGCGCGCCTGGGCGAGCACGCGGCGGTTGAACTGGAGGATGGAGCTTTCGCGGTTGAGCAGGGTCGGGGGCGGCGACACGGCGGCCGCAGGTGGCTCGCCCAGGTCGCCGACGCGCGTTTCGTCGGCCATGGCGTCAGTTTATGAACGCCGTGCGACAAAGCCGTGACACGGCGGGCGGGACTTTCACCGAGGCAGGCCCTGTGCCAGCACCGGCTCAGATCATGAACTGGCGGATCGAGCCGCAGACCGACAGCAGTTGCCGGTCGTCCATGCGTGCGAGGATGTTGCGGATGACGCCACCCATGAGCTTCTGCACGCCCGACAGCCCGATCGAGGCCGACTGCTGGACGACGAAGTTCGCCTGGGTGGCCTTCAGCGGCTGCAGGAAGTACTGCTCCATGCCGCTCTCGGTCAGCTCGAGCACCAGCGCGGTGAGCTGCGCTGAACAGGCGGAAGGTTTGTCGGCGCCCTCGACGCTGTCCAGCACCTGCAGCGTCTTCACGCGCAGCTCGTGCGAGTGGTGGAACCGCAGGAACGGGCGCACGGCCGGCGCGGCGGCCGGCTTGGGCTTGCGGCCCGTGGCGACCGGCGTGGCGGGCTTCGGCGACCTGGGCATCGGAGGCTCCTCGCTGCGGGGATGACGCATCGTACGCGGCACCCGGCGCGGCGGGCCGGCGGTCAGCCCAGCCATCGCGCCACGAGAGGAATCAACAAGGCCGCCAGCAGCACCTGCAAGCCCAGCGCCAGCCCGGCATAGGCGCCGGCGTCGGGGTGCACCTGCAGCGCGCGGGCCGCGCCGATGCCGTGCGCGGCCGTGCCGACCGCGAAACCGCGCACCGGCCACTCGGGCACCTTCAGCCAGGCGAACAGGTAGCGCGCCGACAGCGCGCCGACGAGCCCGGTCAGCACCGCGAAGCTCGCCGCCAGCGCCGGCACGCCGCCGAGCTGCTCGGCGATGCCCATCGCCACCGGCGCCGTCACCGACTTCGGCGCCAGCGAGCGGATCACCTCGGGCGGCAGCCCCAGCGCCCAGGCCAGCGCGACGGCGCTGCCGGCGGCCGCGGCGCCACCGACCAGCGCCGCCAGCACGAGCGCACGCCCGCGCCGGCGCACCTCGGCCGCACGCTGCCACAGCGGCCAGGCCAGCGCGACGACCGCCGGCCCGAGCATCACGTGCACGAACTGCGCGCCGGCGAAGTAGGCCGGATACGGCGTGCCGGTGGCCGCCAGCAGCGTGGCCAGCGCGAGCACCGACCACAGCACCGGATTGGCCAGCGGCGCGTGGTCCAGCCGGCGGTAGACGGCCTGGGCGGCGACGTAGACGGCCAGCGTCGCGGTCAGCCCGAACAGCGGCCGGGACGACAGGTAGACCCAGAGTTCGACGACCTCAGCCACCGCCCGCCTCCTCGCCGCGCAGCAGCCGGCGCAGCACCAGCGCGGTCACCGCCAGGCCGATCCAGGTCGAGACGACGATCACCGCCAGCAGCGCGACGCCGTGCTCGACCACCAGGTCCAGGTGGGCGACGACGCCGACACCGACCGGCACGAACAGCAGCGACAGGTGCGCCAGCAGGAAGCCGGCGGTGGCCTCGACCGGCTCGCGCACCGCCCGCCAGCGCAGCAGCGGCAGCAGCAGCACCATGCCGACGACCGGGCCGGGAAACGGCCACGCCAGCGCGTGGGTCAGCGACTCGCCGGCGGCCTGCAGCAACAGCAGCAGCGCCAGGCCTTGCAGTGGTTTCATCTTTCCTCACCGATGGACGAGGGAGACGGGGGAGACGGGGTCAGGTCTCTTGAGACCTGACCCCTGCAGCCTCGGAACGCCGCCGAAGATGGGGTCAGGTCTTGCAAGACCTGACCCCTGCAGCATGCCCCCGCGGCAAGCAACGTCGAAAGAACGATGTCAGCGAGCGCGCGCGGCCGAGACGGGAAAGACGGGGTCAGGTCTCTTGAGACCTGACCCCTGCAGCCTTGGAACGCTGCGGAAGACGGGGTCAGGTCTTGCAAGACCTGACCCCTGCCGTCTCCTGACCCCTGCCGTCTCCGGCCCGCCGCCAGCCGCGCCGCTCAGTGCGCCTCGTCCCAGTTGGCGCCGACGCCGACCTCGGCCAGCAGCGGCACCTTCAGCGCGGCGACGCCGGCCATCAGCCGCGGGATCGCGTCCTTCGCCCAGTCGAGCTCGGCCTCGGGCACCTCGAGCACCAGTTCGTCGTGCACCTGCATCACCATGCGCGTCGCGCGGCCGCTGGCGTCCAGCTCCTTCTGCACCGCGATCATCGCCAGCTTGATCAGGTCGGCGGCCGTGCCCTGCATCGGCGCGTTGATCGCCTGGCGCTCGGCGCCGCTGCGCCGCGGGCCGTTGCCGGAGTTGATCTCCGGCAGCCACAGCCGGCGGCCGAAGACGGTCTCGACATAACCCTTCTCCTTGGCGCGCACCCGGGTCTCGTCCATGTAGCGCTTGACGCCGGCAAAACGCGCGAAATAGCGGTCGATGTAGTCCTTGGCGGCCTTCTGCTCGATGCCCAGGTTGGCCGCCAGCCCGTAGGCGCCCATCCCGTAGATCAGCCCGAAGTTGATGACCTTGGCGTAGCGGCGCTGCTCGCTCGTCACCTCCGCCAGCGGCATGCCGAAGACCTCGGCGGCGGTCGCGCGGTGCACGTCCAGGCCTTCGGAGAACGCGCGCAGCAGGCCTTCGTCCTCGCTGATGTGGGCCATGATGCGCAGCTCGATCTGCGAGTAGTCGGCGCTCAGGATCACGTGCCCCGGCGGCGCGACGAAGGCGCGGCGCACGCGCCGGCCCTCGGGCGTGCGGATCGGGATGTTCTGCAGGTTGGGCTCGTTGCTCGCCAGCCGCCCGGTCACCGCCACCGCCTGCGCGTAGTTGGTGTGCACACGGCCGGTGGCCGGGTTGACCATCGCCGGCAGCTTGTCGGTGTAGGTGCCCTTCAGCTTGGCCAGGCTGCGGTGCTCGAGGATGCGTGCCGGCAGCGGGTAGTCGGCGGCGAGCTCGGTCAGCACGTCCTCGTCGGTGCTCGGCGCGCCGCTGGCGGTGCGCTTCTTCACCGGCAGGCCGAGCTTGCCGAACAGGATCTCGCCGATCTGCTTGGGGCTGCCCAGGTTGAAGGGCTGCTCGGCGATCGCGTAGACCTCCTGCTCCAGCGCCACCATGCGCTCGGCCAGGTCGCGGCTCTGGCGCGCCAGCTCCTGCGGGTCGACGAGCACGCCGTGGCGCTCGATGCGCGCCAGCACCTCGGCCACCGGCATCTCGATGGCCTCGTAGACGCGGCGCAGCCCGGCGTCGGCCTCGATCTCGGGCCACAGCACCTGGTGCACGTGCAGCGCCATCTCGCTGTCCTCGGCCGAGTACTCGGTGGCGCGCGCGACGTCGACCTGGGCGAACGGGATCTGGTTCACGCCCTTGCCGCACAGGTCCTCGTAGGACAGGCCCTTGCGGCCGAGGTGGCGCTCGGCCAGGCTTTCCAGGCTGTGCGGCTTGTGCGCCTCGAGCACGTAGCTCTCGAGCATCGTGTCGTGGCGCACGCCGGCGAGCGCGATGCCGGCGTTGGCGAAGACGTGGCGGTCGTACTTCAGGTTCTGGCCGAGCTTGGCGCGCGAGGCGTCCTCCAGCCAGGGCTTCAGCCGCGCCAGCACCGCGTCCAGCGGCAGCTGCTCGGGCGCGTCGGGGCCGGCGTGCGCCAGCGGCACGTAGGCGCCGCGGCCGGGTTCGACGGCGAAGCTGATGCCGACGATGCGCGCCTTCATCGGCTCCAGCGAGTCGGTCTCGGTGTCGATGGCCACCAGCTCGGCGGCCTGCAGGCGTTCCAGCCAGGCGTCCAGGCGCTCCCAGGTTGTCACCGTCTCGTACTCGCGTGCGACGTCGATCGCCGCAGCCGCCGACACGGTGCCGGTCGCCGTCGCGGCGGGCACGTCGCCGCCGAGCTGGCCCTCCAGCTCGCGGCCCCAGGTCTTGAAGCCGTAGCGGCGGTAGAAGTCCAGGAGCCCGGCTTCGTCGGCGGGGCGCAGCGCCAGCGCGTCCAGCGCCGGCCAGCCGGGGACGTGGGCCGCGAGGTCGCAGTCGCAGGCCACCGTGACGAGGCGCCGGCCCTGCGGCAGCCAGTCCAGCGCGCGGCGCAGGTTCTCGCCGGCCACGCCCTTGATCGTCGCCGCGGCGGCCATCACGCCGTCGAGCGAGCCGTGTTCGGTGATCCACTTCACCGCCGTCTTCGGGCCGACCTTCTCGACACCCGGGATGTTGTCGACCGCGTCGCCGACCAGCGTCAGGTAGTCGACGATCCTCTGCGGCGGCACGCCGAACTTGGCCAGCACGCCGGCCGGGTCCAGCGTCTCGTTGCTCATCGTGTTGATCAGCGTGACGTGCTCGTCGACGAGCTGGGCCAGGTCCTTGTCGCCGGTGGAGACGACAACGCGGTGGCCGGCACGTTTGGCCACGCAGGCCAGCGTGCCGATCGCGTCGTCGGCCTCGATGCCGGGCACCTCGAGCACCGGCCAGCCGAGCAGGCGCACGACCTCGTGGATCGGCGCGACCTGCTGCGCCAGCGGCTCGGGCATCGACGGCCGGTGGGCCTTGTAGTCGGCATACCAGTCGTCACGGAAGGTCGGGCCCTTGGCGTCGAAGACGCAGACGGCGTGTTCGGCGGGCACCTGCTCGCGCAGGCGTTTCATCATCGCGACCATGCCGTGCAGGGCCCCGGTCGGGAAGCCGTCGGGCGACCGCAGGTCGGGCAGCGCGTGGTAGGCGCGGTAGAGGTAGCTGGAGCCGTCGACCAGCAGCAGCGTGGGGCGGGAGTCGTCCATCGCCCCATTGTCGGCCAGGCGAGGCGGCGGGCTGCGGCAGGCCGCCTAGAATCACGCCATGGCGCGACCGTTCCGCTTCCTCCTGCCGACGCTGGCCCTTGCGGCCGCGGCGGCCTCCGCCCCGGCGCAGACGGTGCTGCCACCCGATGCCGCCGCGCAGGCGACGTCGGTGCCCGAGCCGGCCGTGCAGCGGCAGGTCTCCGAGGACGACCACGTGCGCATCGAGGAAGTCAAGGTGCGCGGCCAGACGCAGAGCATCGTCGTGCACGGCAAGGCGCCGGGCTCCAAGCCCTACGAGATCGTGCCGTCCAGCGGTTCGCGCGACCCCTCGCAGCCGGGCGATCCGGCGGGCCGGCGCGTCTGGCGCATGCTGTCGTTCTGACCGTGCGCACCGTGTCCGAGCCCCGCGCCGCGGCCGCGCCCGCGGGAGCCTGAAGTGGCCGTCTACACCGAAGTCGGCTTCGCCGAAGCCGACGCCCTGCTCCGCCGCCTGGGCCTGGGCGCGCTGACCGAGCTGCGCGGCATCCGCTCGGGCATCGAGAACACCAACTACTACGCGACGACGGCACGCGGCCAGTGGGTCGTGACGCTGTTCGAGCGCCTGTCGCGCGACGAGCTGCCCTACTACCTGGCGCTGATGCAGCACCTGGCGCAGCACGGCATCCCGGTGCCGGCGCCGCAGGCCGACGCCGACGGCGGCCTGCTGCACACGCTGGCCGGCAAGCCGGCGGCGGTGGTCACGCGGCTGCCCGGCAGCCACCGGCTCTCGCCCGAGGCGCCGCACTGCGCCCAGGTCGGCGAGATGCTGGCCCGCGCCCACCTCGCCGTCGCCGACCTGCCGCTCGAGCAGCCGCATCTGCGCGGGCTGGACTGGTGGGCCGCCACGGTGCCCGAGGTGCTGCCCTTCGTCGACGCCGCGCAGGCCGCGCTGCTGCAGGACGAGCTCGCGTTCCAGCGGCAGCTCGCGGCCTCGGCAGCCGGCCAGGCCCTGCCGCGCGGCGCGATCCACGCCGACCTGTTCCGCGACAACGTGATGTTCGACGAGACCGCCGGCGAGGACCGCCTCTGCGGCTTCTTCGACTACTACTTCGCCGGCACCGACACGCTGCTCTTCGACATCGCCGTCTGCCTCAACGACTGGTGCGCCGACCTGACGACCGCCGGCCTCGACGAGGAACGGGCGCTCGCCTTCATGGCCGCCTACCAGGCCGTGCGCCCGCTGACGCACGCCGAGATCCGGCTGATGCCCGGCCTGCTGCGCGCCGCGGCCTTGCGCTTCTGGCTCTCGCGGCTGCGCGACTGGCACCTGCCACGCGACGCCGCGCTGCTGCAGCCCAAGGACCCGGCGCACTTCGAGCGCCTGCTGCGCGACCGCATCGACAACCCGTGGCATCCGCCGGCCACGCCCAGCTCCTGAACCCCCGCATGCCGCTGCAACTGAAGACCGTCGATCCCGCGCGTGGTGCGCGCTGGCTGCGCGACGCCTTCGCGCTCTACGCCCGCCGCCCGCTGGCCTTCACGGCGCTGTTCGCCGTGTTCCTGTTCGCGGCGCTGGCGGTGTCGCTGGTGCCCGTCCTCGGCGGCGTGCTGCAGATGATGTCGCTGCCGATGCTGTCGCTGGGCTTCATGGTGGCGTCGCAGTCGGCGCTGATCGGCGGGCCGGTGACGCCGGCGCAGTTCGTCGAGCCGCTGAAGGGCGACGCCCGGCGGCGCACCTCGCTGCTGGTGCTTTGCGCGCTGTACGGGCTGTGCGCGATCGCGATCCTGGTGATCTGCGACCTGGTGTCCGGCGGCGCGATGCAGCGCCTGCAGGAGCTGATGGCCCGGGGCACCGTGCCGCAGGAGGAACTCGACGCGCTGATGGCCGAGCCCGGCGTGACGACCGCGGCCTTCGTCGGCCTGGTGCTGGGCACGCTGCTGTCGGTGCCGTTCTGGCACGCGCCGGCGCTGGTGCACTGGGGCCGGCAGGGCGTCGCGCAGTCGCTGTTCTCCAGCACGCTGGCGGTCTGGCGCTGCAAGGGCGCGTTCCTCGTCTACGGCCTGGCCTGGTTCGTCGTCGCGACGGTCTTCGGCATCGTCGCGGCGCTGGTCTTCTCGCTGCTCGGCGCGCACAGCGCGGCCTCGATGCTGGCGCTGCCGGCGGGGCTGCTGTTCTCGACCGTGTTCTACGTCTCGCTGCTGTTCACCTTCAACGACAGCTTCGGCGGCGCCGACGCGGTGCGGCCGCCGGTGGAGCCGGCCGAGCCGGCCTGAGACCGCCCGGCCGGCACCCTGCCGGTCACTCGATCGGCGTCAGCTTGGCCATCGCCAGCAGCAGCCACTTGACGCCGTGGCGGCCGAAACGCACCTGGGCGCGCGCATCCTCGCCGCTGCCTTCGAGCGTGACGACCACGCCCTCGCCGAACTTGGTGTGGAACACCGCCTGGCCGGTGCGCAGCGGCGCCTGCCCGGCCGGCGCCGCCGGCGCCTTGGGCGTGAACGGCACCGGCTGCTGCCAGGGCTCGGCACGCTCGACGCGCCCGGCGCCGACGATGCCCGACAGCCCCTGGCCGCGGTCCCAGGCCTGGCGGTACTCGCGCGCGTAGCCCGAGCCGAAACCCTGCTGGCGCGGCGTCAGCCACTTCAGCGCGCCCTCGGGCAGCTCGTCGAAGAAGCGGCTCTTGACGTTGTAGCGCGTCTGGCCGTGCAGCATGCGCGTCTGGCTGAAGCTCAGGTACAGGCGTTTGCGGGCCCGCGTGATGGCGACGTACATCAGCCGCCGCTCCTCCTCGACGCCGTCGGCGTCGGACAGCGACTGTTCGTGCGGGAACAGGCCTTCCTCGATGCCGGTGATGAACACGGCGTCGAACTCCAGGCCCTTGGCCGAGTGCACCGTCATCAGCTGCACGGCGTCGGTGCCGGCCTGGGCCTGGTTGTCGCCGGCTTCCAGCGAGGCGTGCGTCAGGAAGGCCGCCAGCGGCGAGACGATCTCGCCGGTCTCGGCGTCGGGTGACGGGATCGCGGTCTCGCCGCCGCCGGCCAGCGTGCCGGGGCCGTGTTCGTCCAGCGGCAGCGCCACCGCGTCCTTGCCGAAGCCTTCCTGGGTGACGAAGCTCTCGGCGGCGTTGACCAGTTCCTGCAGGTTCTCGATGCGGTCCTGGCCTTCCTTCTCGGTGCGGTAGAAGTCCAGCAGCCCGCTCTCATGCACCACGTGCTCGATGATCTCGCGCAGCGTCAGGCCTTGCGTGGCGCTGCGCATCGTGTCGAGCTTGTGCACGAAGCCCTGCAGGTTCAGGCCGGCCTTGCCCGGCACCGCGCCGACGCTCTGCGCCAGGCTGCGGCCGCTGGCCCGCGCCGCGTCCTGCAGCTGCTCGATCGAACGCGCGCCGATGCCACGCGCCGGGAAGTTCACGACACGCAGGAAGCTGGTGTCGTCGTCGGGGTTCTCCAGCAGCCGCAGATAGGCCAGCGCGTGCTTGACTTCGGCGCGCTCGAAGAAGCGCAGGCCGCCGTAGACGCGGTACGGAATGCCGGCGTTGAACAGCGCGCTCTCGATGACGCGGCTCTGCGCGTTGCTGCGGTAGAGCACGGCGATCTCGCTCCTCGGCATGCCGCCGCGGTGCAGCTCGCGCGCCTCGTCCAGCAGCCACTGGGCCTCGGCGTAGTCGCTCGCCGCCTCCTGCACGCGGATCGGCTCGCCGGGGCCGGCGTCGGTGCGCAGGTTCTTGCCCAGGCGCTGCGCGTTGTGCGCGATCAGCGCGTTGGCGGCGTCGAGGATGTTGCCGAACGAGCGGTAGTTCTGCTCGAGCTTGATGACGCTCCTGACGCGGTACTCGCGCTCGAAGTCGGCCATGTTGCCGACCCGCGCGCCGCGGAAGGCGTAGATGCTCTGGTCGTCGTCGCCGACGGCGAACACGCCCTGGCCCTGGGCGCCCGGCGGCGCGAACATCTTCAGCCAGGCGTACTGCAGCCGGTTGGTGTCCTGGAACTCGTCGACGAGCACGTGGCCGAAGCGGCGGCGGTAGTGCTCGCGCAGCGGCTCGTCGTCGCGCAGCAGCTCGTAGCTGCGCAGCATCAGCTCGGCGAAGTCGACGACGCCTTCGCGCCGGCACTGCTCCTCGTAGGCCTCGTAGACCTGCACCAGCTTGCGCGTGTGCTCGTCGAAGGCCTCGACGGCGGCCGGGCGGCGGCCCTCTTCCTTCTGGGCGGCGATGAACCACGCCACCTGCTTGGGCACGAAACGCTCCTCGTCGAGGTTCATCGCCTTGACGACCCGCTTGACGGCCGAGAGCTGGTCGCCGCTGTCCAGGATCTGGAAGCTCTGCGGCAGCCCGGCGGCCTTCCAGTGGGCGCGCAGCAGGCGGTTGCACAGGCCGTGGAAGGTGCCGATCCACATGCCGCGCACGGCGAACGGCAGCATCGTGCCCAGCCGCGTCAGCATCTCCTTGGCGGCCTTGTTCGTGAAGGTGACGGCGAGCACGCCGCCCGGCGACACCTGGTTGGTGGCCAGCAGCCAGGCGATGCGCGTCGTCAGCACGCGCGTCTTGCCGGAGCCGGCACCGGCGAGGATCAGCGCGGGCACGGCCGGCAGCGTGACGGCGGCGAGCTGTTCGGGATTCAGGTTGCGCAGCAGCTGCGCGTCTTGGAGATGCATCCCGGGATTCTAGGAGCCGCCCCCTGCGGCCAGCACCGTGGCCAGCGCCGGCACCAGGCGCTCGTAGGCGTCCTCCTTGGGCACGACGACACGCACGCCGGCCTCGGCGGCCTGGGCGTGCAGCGCATCGTCGACGAAGCCCGAGCACAGCAGCACCGGCAACGCCGGCGCCACCTGCACGATGCGGCGCGCGAGCTCGACACCCGAGGTGTCGGGCATGTTGTGGTCGGTGACGACGGCGTCGAAGCCGTCCGGCGAGCGCTCCAGCAGCGCCAGCGCCTCGCGGCCGGAGTCGCAGACCTGCACGCGGTAGCCGGCGCGGCGCAGCAGCTGGCCGTGCACCGCGGCGACGATCGGGTCGTCGTCGACGAGCAGCACGTGCGCGCCCGAGGCCGCGGGCCGAGGCGCCGCGGACGTGCCGACGACCGGCGGCGGCGCCGGCTCGGGGGCCTCGGGCGACGGCAGATAGACGTGGAAGGTGCTGCCGGCGTCGAGCCGGCTGTCGACGCGGATCGCACCACCGTGGGCCAGCACGATGCCGTGCACCACCGACAGGCCCAGCCCGGTGCCCTTGCCCACCGGCTTGGTCGTGTAGAAGGGCTCGAAGATGCGCGACAGCACGTCGGGCGCGATGCCGTGACCGTCGTCGCGCACCCAGAGATGGGCGACGGGGGCCCTCGGCCAGCGCCGGCTCGCCCAGCGCGCGCGCCTGCGCGGCGTCGAGACGCTCCAGCCCCACCTCGACGCGGCCGCCGATGGCCGGCAGCGCATGCCAGGCGTTGGTGGCGAGATTCAGCAGCACCTGCTGCAGCTGGGTGCCGTCGACGCGCACGGCCACCGGATCGGCAGGCAGCACGGCCTGCAGCTGCACGCCGGGCGGCACCATCGCGCGCAGCATGCCCAGCGTCTCCTCGATGACCGGCGCGGCCGGCTGCAGCGTCATCGCGCCGGTCTCGCCGCGGCTGAACTCGAGGATCTTGCGCACCAGCGCCACCGCGCGCAGCCCGGCCTGCATCGCCTGGTCCAGGTGTTCGTGCACCGGGCGCGACGCGGCCGCGTCCTCGCGCGCCAGCGTCAGCCGGCCCAGGATGCCGGCGAGGATGTTGTTGAAGTCGTGCGCGATGCCGCCGGCCAGCGTGCCGATGGCCTCCATCTTCTGCGTGTCGCGCAGCCGGCGCTCCAGGCGCTCGGCCTCGCGCCGCGCGGTGATGTCGGCGAAGGCGACGACGATGGACTCGAGCCGGCCGTCGTCGTCGACCAGCGGCACGGCGTTGCACAGCGCCCAGAGCTGGCGGCCGTCGGGGCGGCGCAGGCCGATCACCATGTCGGCGATGCGCCGGCCGCTGCGGCGCACGCGCGGCGCCGGCAGCTCGTCGTGCGTCAGCGGCTCGCCGAGTTCGTCGACGACCTGCCAGTCGGCCTCGGGACGATCGCGCAGCGCCTGCTGGTCGGCCAGCCCGAGCATGGCCAGCGCCGCGGCATTGGCCTCGCGCACACGCAGGTCGGGCTCGTGCACAACGACGCCGGTCATCAGGTTGTCCAGCAGCGCGCGCAACCTGCGCTCGCTGGCGCGCAGCGCCTCCTCGGTGCGCTTGAGCTCGCCGATATCGAAGGTGACGGCGAAGTGGCCGCAGACGGTGCCGTCGGCGTCGCGGTCGGGCAGCAGCGTGACCAGGGCGTGGCGCTGCTGGCCGTCGGCGGTCTTCATCGGCAGGTCGAAACGCACCGCCTCGCCGGCACGCACCCGGCGCAGGTAGGGCAGCCCGAAGCGGTGCAGGGGCTCGCCCAGCACCTCGGGAATGCTGCGGCCGACGACGGTCGCCGGGTCGAGTCCGAACCAGTCGCGGTAGGCGGCGCTGGCGAAGCGGTAGCGGCCGTCCAGGTCCAGCCGCGCCACCGGGCCCGGCAGCGCGTCGGTGATGCCGGCCAGCAGCCGCTCGCGCTCGCGCAGCGCCTGGCGGGCGACGTAGCGTTCGGTGACGTCGCTGAAGACGAGCACGACGCCGGTGACGCCGCCGTCGTCGCCGGGGATCGGCGCGGCGCTGTCCTCGATGTACAGACGCCGGCCGTCGCGCGCCAGCAGCGCCGTGTCGTTGGCCAGCGCGACGATGCGGCCGGTGGCGATGACCTGCTCGGCCGGGTTGGGCACCGGCTCGCCGGTGCGCTGGTTGACGATGCGGAAGACCTCGGTCAGCGGCCGGCCCAGCGCGTCGGCCTCGCTCCAGCCGGTCAGGCGTTCGGCCATCGTGTTCATGCGCGTGACGCAGCCGTCGCGGTCGGTGACGACGACGCCGTCGCCGATCGAGCGCAGCGTGATCGCCAGCCGGCGTTCGCTGGCCGCCAGCGCCTGCTGCTCGCGCATGCGGGTGTCGATGTCCAGCAGCGTGCCGGCCATGCGCAGCGGCCGGCCGTCGGCATCACGCTGCAGCACCTTGCCGCGGTCGAGCACCCAGATCCAGCGTCCGTCGGCGTGGCGCAAGCGGTAGAGCACCTCGTAGGCCGGGCTGTGGCCTTCGAGATGACGGCGCTCGGCCTCGAGCACCGAATCGCGGTCGTCGGGGTGCAGGCGCTCGATCCAGACCGCCCGCATGTCGCGGCCGTCGGACGGCGGCAGCCCGAGGATCTCGCACCAGCGTTCGTTGACGGTGCCGTGGTCGCGTGTCCAGTCGTTGTCCCAGAGCCCCAGGTCGGCGCCGCGCAGCGCCAGCGACAGGCGCTCGGACTGCACGCGCAGCTGTTCCAGCGCCAGGCGCTGGCGCCGCTGCATGACCACCAGCCCGGCCGCCACGAGCGCCGACACCAGCAAGAAGGCGGCGGCGGCCAGCAGCGTCTGCGTGCGCCAGGGCTCGAGCACCGCGTCGATGCGGCGGCTGGTGCCGAACTCGATGTCGCCGCCCAGCGGCAGCTGCGGCGCACGCAGCGTCGCCAGCGCGAACAGGCGCTCGTCGCCCGACAGCACGCTGCGCGCGCGCTGCACGCTCAGGTTGCGGCCGCTGCCGCGGTGGGCGGCGAACGCCGGGCTGCTGCGCGCCAGGTCGACGCCGGCCTGTCCGGGCACCGGCGGCACGCTCAGCAGCAAGCGCCCGCCACCGTGCGCCAGCGACACCTGCATGTCAGGCGCGTAGCGCACCGCGCCGAGCACGGCCTCGGCATGCGCGGCGTCGAGCTCGGTGCCCAGCCAGCCGCCGTCGGGCATCGTCAGCAGCATCAGCAGCCGGCGCCGGCCGCGCTCGTCCTCGTCGGGCGGCAGCAGGTACAGCAGGTCCGGGTCGCGTGACGCCGGCAGCACCGGGACCGTCGCGCCGGCGGGGATGTCGCGGCTGGAGGCAAGCACGCGGCCCGCGGCATCCAGCCGGAGCACGTCGCCGACCTGGGGCGTGGCGGCGGCGAAGGCACGCAGCGGTGCGGCGCCGGTCGGGCCGGCAAGGCCGGAGCGCAGCGCGATCAACGCGGAACGCGTCGCGCCGACCTGCAGCGCCAGCACCTCGCGCACCGCGCTGGCCTGGTCGGCCAGGCGCGCGCCCTCCGCCTCCAGGGCGTCGTCACGTGCGCGGACCCGTGCCCAGGCAAGCACCAGCGCGACGGCCAGCAACAGCAACGCGAGCGCGATGCGCTCCTGCCGAAGCCGCTGGCCCAGCTCCTCGATGGCAGTGTTCATGGCGCTGACCGGCTCGCGTCCCGTCGTTCCGGTCCCTGGTCACCTCTGACACGCAGCGTAACACGCAGGTCCTTCGGAGAACCCCGCGCCGCGCCCGCCGCGCGCCGCTGCGTAGAATCGGTCACCGGACTCGATTTCTTGCGTCCGGCACACCGGCCGCCGATTCAGTGCGCGCGCCGCCGCCGGCGCCCTGCAGCCGGGTCCATCGCCTCTCACGGATCACGGAGCCCGGCCATGGAAATCTTCGACTACGACAACATCCTGCTGCTGCCGCGCAAATGCCGCGTCGAAAGCCGCAGCGAATGCGACCCCTCGATCGTCTTCGGCGGACGCCGCTTCAAGCTGCCGGTGGTGCCGGCGAACATGAAGACGGTGCTCGACGAGACGATCGCCGAGATGCTCGCCGCATCCGGCCACTTCTACGTCATGCACCGTTTCGACCTCGACAGCGTCGAGTTCGCGCGCCGCATGCGCGACAAGGGCCTGTTCGTGTCGATCAGCTCGGGCGTCAAGCCGCACGACCACGAGACCATCGACCGCCTGGCGGCCGACGGCGTCGGCGCCGACTACATCACGATCGACATCGCCCACGGCCACGCCGAGAGCGTGCGCAAGACGATCGAGCACATCAAGACGCGGCTGCCGCAGGCCTTCGTCATCGCCGGCAACGTGGCGACGCCCGAGGCCGTCATCGACCTCGAGAACTGGGGCGCCGACGCGACCAAGGTCGGCGTCGGCCCGGGCAAGGTCTGCATCACCAAGCTGAAGACCGGCTTCGGCACCGGCGGCTGGCAGCTGTCGGCGCTGAAGTGGTGCGCTCGCGTGGCGACCAAGCCGATCATCGCCGACGGCGGCATCCGCCACCACGGCGACATCGCCAAGAGCGTGCGCTTCGGCGCGACGATGGTCATGATCGGCTCGCTGTTCGCCGGCCACGAGGAGAGCCCGGGCCAGACCGTCGAGGTCGACGGCAAGCTCTACAAGGAGTACTACGGCTCGGCCAGCGACTTCAACAAGGGCGAGTACAAGCACGTCGAGGGCAAGCGCATCCTCGAGCCGATCAAGGGCCGCCTGGCCGACACGCTGCGCGAGATGCGCGAGGACCTGCAGAGCTCGATCAGCTACGCCGGCGGCAGCACGCTGGCCGACCTGAAGAAGGTCAACTACGTGATCCTCGGCGGCGAGAACGCCGGCGAACACCTGTTCATGTGACGTGAACACCCCGGCCGCCCAGGACAGCCCCGAAGCGGCCGACCGCGAGGCCGGCACGCTGCTCGCCGAGGCCGAGAAGCTCTACTACACCCGGCCGGCGCAGACGCTGCACCTGGCCGACCAGGCGCTGGCGCTGTCGGCCGCGCTGCCGCTGGCGACGCTGGCCGCGGCACGGCGTGTGCGCGGCCTGGGGCTGAGCTTCCTCGGCCGCCATGCCGAAGCGCTGGACGAGCTGCAGGCCGCTCGTGGCCTGGTGCCGTCCGGCGAACTGCAGCTCGAATGCCAGGTGCTGCGTGCGCTGGCCATCGCCTGCGACGAGGCCGGCGTGCTCGATGCCGCGCTCGAATGGGGCTCGCGTTCGGCCGAGATCGCCAGAACGCTGGGCGACCCCGTCCAGCTCGCCGGCACGCTGCTGAGCATCGGCGTCGTGCTGTCCAAGGGCGGCGATCCGGAAGCCGGCCTGGTGCAGTACCGCGAGGCGCTGGCGCTCTACGAGCGGGCCGGCGACGCCGCACGCAGCGTGCACGTGCTCAACAACATGGGCATCAACTGCAAGAACCTCGGCCGCCACGAGGAGGCGCTGCAGCACCTGCGGCAGGCGATCGAGATCGACGCCGGCCAGCCCGAGCCCGCGGGCGGCTGCGTCATCGCGCGGCTGAACATGGTCGAGCCGCTGCTCGCGCTGGCCCGGCGCGACGAGGCGCGCGCCGCGCTGGCCGAGGTCGTGCCGCGGGCCCAGGCGGCGGGCTACCCGAACGCCGAGTGTTTCGCCCTCGTGCTGCAGGGCGAGCTGCAGGCTGCCGACGGCGACGACGCCGGAGCCTGCGAGTCGCTGGAGCGTGCGGTGCGGATCGCGCTCGAACGCGGCAGCCGCCAGCACGTCGCACGCGCGCACAAGGCGCTGTGGGCGCTGCACAAGAAGGCCGGCCGCTTCGAGGCCGCGCTCGCGCAGCACGAGGCCTTCCACCAAGCCGAGCGCGCGCAGTTCAACGAGGACTCCGACCGCAAGCTGCGTGCGCTGCAGGTGCAGTACGACGTGGCCCGCGCGCGCCACGACGCGGCGATGGCCCGGCTGGAGAGCGCGCGCCTGGCCGAGCAGACGCGCACCGACCCGCTGACCGGCGTCGCCAACCGGCGCCAGCTCGACGAGCGCCTGCGCGACGAGTACGCGCGCGCCGCACGCCACGGCCACGCGCTGGCGGTGGCGATGATCGACATCGACGACTTCAAGCGCATCAACGACCGCCACGGCCACGCCGCCGGCGACGCCGTGCTGCGCGAGGTGGCGACGCTGCTGCGTGCGCACTGCCGCGACATCGACCTCGTCGCACGCTACGGCGGCGAGGAGTTCTGCGTCGTCTTCGTCGAAGCCTCGGCCAACGACGCGCTGCGCGCCTGCGAGGCGATGCGTGCGGCCGTCGAGGCCCACGACTGGTCGGCCGTCGCGCCGGAGCTGCAGCGCGTGACGCTGTCGACGGGCCTGGCCGAACGCGAGGAGGCCGACGGCCGCCAAGCGCTGGTGGCCGCCGCCGACGCCCGGCTCTACGAGGCCAAGCGCAGCGGCAAGAACCGCGTCGTGCCCGGCGCGCAGCCGGCCGCCTGAGCGGCGCGCTCCGGCGCCGTCAGCGCGCGATCATGCCGCGGCGCTCGTCGGGCTCGGGCTGGCGCCAGCCGCGCTGCGGCGCCGCCATCGCCCGGGCGCGGGCCCCGGCCGGGCAGGCGCCGGTGTCGGCGTAGGAGGCCGCCGCGGCCAGCAGCGGCTCGGCGGCGGCGCCCAGCGCTCGCGTGAAGTCCTCGGCCACGGCGCAGGTCGGCGCGAAGCCGTCGAAGTAGCGCCCTTCGTAGCGGGCGTTGACCGACTCGAAGTTGACGACGCTGTAGGTGCTGCCGCAGCCGTCGTCCTCGGGCAGGAAGCCGACGGGCTTGCCGCAGGTGGTGTCGCCGATCGCCACGACCTCGATGCCGACGCCGCGCAGGCCGTTGATGACCTGCTCGCTGGCCGAGCAGGTGCGCGGGCCGACGAGCACGAACACACGCGACACGCCGGCTGCGGCAGCCGGGTTCTGGAACAGGAAGCTCTGGTTGCTGCCCGGGTGGCGGTCGTTGTAGAGCAGCCGGGCGTAGGCCTGGCCCGCCTTGGCGGCGCCGGCGACGTAGGACGCGACCGTCGTGCCGACCGACACCAGGCCGCCGCCGTTGTAGCGCAGGTCGAGCACGACCTCGTCCACGCCGGCGGCGGCAAACGACGAGAAGGCCTGGGCCAGCGGCGTGTTGACCTGCGAGATCATGTCCTTGACGACGACGTAGCCCAGCTTGCGCCCGCCGGGGGTCGTCAGCGTCGTCGTCACCGGCACCGGCGCCAGCGCGTACTCGGAGGCCGTGACGCTGACGTCACGCGTCGCGCCGTCGCGGCGCAGCACCAGCGCCAGCGTGTCGCCGACGGCGTTGGCGGTCAGCACCGAGAAGCTGCCGTCGCTGATCAGCGCCGAGGCGCCGATGCCGTTGATCGAGACGATCTCGTCACCGCGCACCACGCCGCGCCGCGCCGCGTCGGAGTTCGGCTCCACCGCCCGCACGTACAGCGGCTGGTCGGGGCGGCCCTCGACCTCGAGGCCGGCGACCGACAGGCCGTAGCCCATCGTGCGGCCCTCGCCCCAGAAGCGGTTGAAGTCGGCGGTGCTGTCGACGTAGCTCCAGCGGTCGGCCGGGAAGTCGGCGCTGCTGCCGGTGTACAGCAGCGCGTCGAAGTAGCCGTCCACGGTCGTGTAGCCGGCCGGGTCGGGACGCGGCGAGATCCGGTACCAGAAGTACCAGTCGGCCATGTAGTCGCGCAGCCAGACCTGGCGCGCGCGCACGCTGCACTCGCCGCCGGTGTCGCCGCCGCCGCCGCCGCCGCAGGCCGCCAGCAGGGCGGGCAGCAGCGCCAGCGCGGCGCGGCGCAGGACGGTGGACGACGACACACGGACGGTCTGGCTCAAGGCGGATCTCCTGGGGGCGGCAACCTACAATCCCGATCTTCCCCCAATCGTCCGCCCGCGCGCGCCGTCCGTGCGCGCCGCGGCGTCCTTCCGCCGACGAGCCCCATGCCCGAACTCGCCAAGTCGTTCGAACCCGCCGCCATCGAAGCCCGCTGGGCCCCGGTCTGGGAATCCAGCGGCGCGCACGCGCCGACGCTGGACACCGCCAAGCCCTCGTTCTGCATCCAGCTGCCGCCGCCCAACGTCACCGGCACGCTGCACATGGGGCACGCGTTCAACCAGACGATCATGGACTCGCTGACGCGCTACCACCGGATGCGCGGCTTCAACACGCTGTGGGTCCCCGGCACCGACCACGCCGGCATCGCCACGCAGATCGTCGTCGAGCGCCAGCTGCAGGCCGTCGGGGAGTCGCGCCACGAGCTCGGCCGCAAGAACTTCGTCGCCCGCGTCTGGGACTGGAAACATGCCTCGGGCGCGACGATCACGCGCCAGATGCGCCGCCTCGGCGACAGCGTCAGCTGGGACCACGAGTACTTCACGATGGACGACAAGCTCTCGCGCGTCGTCACCGAGACCTTCGTGCGCCTCTATGAAGAAGGCCTGATCTACCGCGGCCAGCGCCTGGTGAGCTGGGACCCGGTGCTGCAGTCCGCGGTCTCCGACCTGGAGGTCGCCAGCGAAGAGGAAGACGGTTTCCTCTGGCACATCCGCTACCCGCTGGAAGACGGCTCGGGCAGCCTGGTCGTCGCGACGACGCGGCCCGAGACCATGCTCGGCGACACCGCGGTGATGGTGCACCCCGAGGACGAGCGCTACACGGCGCTGATCGGCAAGCGCGTGAAACTGCCGCTCACCGAGCGCACGATCCCGGTCATCGCCGACGCCTACGTCGACCGCGAGTTCGGCACCGGCGTCGTCAAGGTGACGCCGGCGCACGACGCCAACGACTGGGCCGTCGGCCAGCGCCACGGCCTGCCGTCGATCGGCGTGCTGACGCTGCAGGCGACGATCAACGACAACGCGCCCGAGGCCTACCGCGGCCTGGACCGCTTCGAGGCGCGCAAGCGTGTCGTCGCCGACCTGGAGGCCCTGGGCCTGCTCGTCGAGACCAAGAAGCACCGCCTGATGGTGCCGCGCTGCGAACGCACCGGCCAGATCGTCGAGCCGATGCTGACCGACCAGTGGTTCGTCGCCGTCAACAAGCCCGGCGCCGACGGCAAGAGCATCGCTGCCAAGGCGATCGACGCCGTGTCCTCGGGCCAGGTGCGTTTCGTGCCGGAGCAGTGGGTCAACACCTACAACCACTGGATGAACAACATCCAGGACTGGTGCATCAGCCGCCAGCTCTGGTGGGGCCACCAGATCCCGGCCTGGTACGGTACGGGCGGCGAGATGTTCGTCGCACGCAGCGAGGAAGAAGCGCGTGAACGCGCCGCGGCGGCCGGCTACACCGGTGAGCTCAAGCGCGACGAGGACGTGCTCGACACCTGGTACTCGTCGGCGCTGGTGCCGTTCTCGACGCTGGGCTGGCCCGACAAGACCGTCGAGCAGGACCTGTTCCTGCCGTCGTCGGTGCTCGTCACCGGCTTCGACATCATCTTCTTCTGGGTCGCCCGGATGATCATGATGACGACGCACTTCACCGGCAAGGTGCCGTTCCGCGACGTCTACATCCACGGCCTGGTGCGCGATGCGCAGGGCAAGAAGATGAGCAAGAGCGAAGGCAACGTGCTCGACCCGGTCGACCTGATCGACGGCATCGAGCTGCCGGCGCTGCTGGACAAGCGCACCACCGGCCTGCGCCGCCCCGAGACCGCGCCGCGTGTGCGCAAGGAGACCGAGAAGGAGTTCCCGGCCGGCATCCCCGGGTTCGGCGCCGATGCGCTGCGCTTCACGATGGCCAGCTACGCCAGCCTGGGCCGCAACATCAACTTCGACGCCAAGCGCTGCGAGGGCTACCGCAACTTCTGCAACAAGCTCTGGAACGCCACGCGTTTCGTGCTGATGAACTGCGAAGGCCAGGACTGCGGCCTCGGCGAGCAGGCCGACGCGGCCTGCGCCAGCGGCAGCTGCGGCGAGTACATGACGTTCTCGCCGGCCGACCGCTGGATCGTCAGCGAGCTGCAGCGTGTCGAGCAGGCGGTGGCCCAGGGCTTCACCGAGTACCGCCTGGACAACGTCGCCAACACGATCTACGCCTTCGTCTGGGACGAGTACTGCGACTGGTACCTCGAGATCGCCAAGGTGCAGATCGCCACCGGCGACGCCGCCGCGCAGCGCGCGACGCGGCGCACGCTGATCCGCGTGCTCGAGACCGTGCTGCGCCTGCTGCACCCGATCGCGCCGTTCATCACCGCCGAGCTGTGGGACACGGTCGCGCCGGTGGCCGGCCGCAAGGTGGCCGACTCGGTCGCCGGCGCGCCCTACCCCGTCGCCCAGCCGGAGAAGATCGACGCTGCGGCCGACGAGTGGGTGGCACGGCTGAAGGCCGTGGTCGGCGTGGTGCGCAACCTGCGCAGCGAGATGAACCTGTCGCCGGCCGAGCGTGTGCCGCTGGTCGCGTTCGGCGACGCAGCCTTCGTCGAGCAGGCCGCACCGCTGCTGAAGGCGCTGGCGCGCCTGGCCGAGGTGCGTGTGCCGGCCGACGAGGCGGCCTTCGCCGCCGCGACGCAGACCGCGCCGGTGGCGCTGGCCGGCGGCCTGCGGCTGGCGCTGCACGTCGAGATCGACGTCGAGGCCGAACTCGCCCGCCTGGGCAAGGAGATCACGCGGCTGGAAGGCGAGATCACGAAGGCCCGCGCCAAGCTCGCCAACGAGAGCTTCGTCGCGCGTGCGCCGGCGGCCGTGGTCGAGCAGGAAAAGGCGCGGCTGGACGGCTTCACGCAGGCGCTGGACCGCCTGCAAGCCCAACGAGCACGTCTGGCACCGTCTCGCTGAACGCCGCCTGGGGGTCGGCGACCCCCAGCAGCGAATCCAGCCGGCGCACCAGAGCCCAGGCGCCGCGGGCCCGCGCCTCGCGTGTCGACGGCGCGAGCCGCGGCGTGACGTGCAAGGTGTCGACCTCGCTCAGCGGCCGCCCGGGGTCCAGCCAGCCGGGTTCCAGCCGGTCGAACCAGGCCGCGGCGATGCGCCCGCTCTTCAGCGCCGCAGCCAGCGCCGCCTCGTCGAACAGCGCCGCGGGCGACAGGCAGACCATCACCTGGTCACGCTTGCAGCTCTCGAGCAGGCGCTCGCCGAGCAGGCCGTGATAACGCGAGTAGTAGGCGAGCAGCACGACGACGACGTCGCAGGTCTCGAGCAGCTCGACCAGCGGCACCGGGCGGATGCCGGCCTGGCGCCAGGCGAGATCCGAGGCGTGCAGCGCCGGGTCGTAGCCGACGACCCGCGCGCCGAAGTTGCCGGCCAGCTGCGACAGCAGCCGCGCCGTCGGCGACATGCCGACGATGCCCACCGTCGACGACGACAGCTCGCGGCCGACGAAGACGCCGTGACCCTCGTGCACCGGCACGCGGCGCAGCAGCTGCAGCATCGCGGCGGTGGCGAACTCGGCCTCGGCCACCGACCCCGCGCCGGCCGGCTGCACGACGGCGATGCCGGCGCTCTCGCAGGTGATCAGGTCGATCGTGCCGGGGCCGCCCTCGAGCCGGCCGACCGCACGCAGCCCCGGCGCGGACAGCAGCAGGCGCGCGTCCATCGCCATCGTCGGCGGCACGACCACGGCCCGGGCCCGGGCGAGCAGCGCCTCGAAACGGCGAGGGTCCGAAGCCAGCGACGGGTCGAGGTGAACGGCACGTCGCTTGCCAAGCCAGTCGAGCGCCCGCTGCTCCAGCGGCTCGACGATCAGCACTTCCATGCAAAGACAGGCACTGACATGGGCCGAAGTCGGCTCGGCGGGTCGCGTGCCAGAATGAAATTCGAATCAACTCATTCTATGTAACCAAATGTTGGTCAAGAAGGCAATATTCCCGGTCGCCGGCCTCGGCACGCGATTCCTTCCGGCGACCAAGGCCCAGCCCAAGGAGATGCTGCCGGTCGTCGACAAGCCGCTGATCCAGTACGCCGTCGAGGAGGCCTATGCCGCCGGCGTGCGCGAGATGATCTTCGTCACCGGCCGCCACAAGCGCCCGATCGAGGACCACTTCGACATGACTTTCGAGCTCGAGGTGGCGCTGGAGCAGGCGAACAAGAAGGAGTTGCTGGAGGTCGTGCACAGCGTCAAGCCCGACGACATGGAGTGCATCTACGTGCGCCAGGCGCAGGCGCTGGGCCTGGGCCACGCGGTGCTGTGCGGCCGGCGCCTCGTCGGCAACGAGCCGTTCGCGGTGCTGCTGGCCGACGACCTGATGGTCGGCGAGCCGCCGGTGCTCCAGCAGATGGTCGAGCAGTTCGGCGAGTGGCGGGCCTCGATCCTGGCGGTGCAGGAAGTGCCGCAGGAACAGACGCGCCGCTATGGCATCGTCGACGGCACGCCGGTCAACGACCGCCTGGTCGACGTCACGCGCATCGTCGAGAAGCCGGCGCCGGCCGAGGCGCCGTCGCGGCTGGGCGTGGCCGGGCGCTACATCCTGACCCCGGGCGTGTTCCACGAGATCATGACCCAGCCGCGCGGCGTCGGCGGCGAGATCCAGCTCACCGACGGCATCGCCAGCCTGCTGCGGCGCGAGAAGGTCTTCGCCTACCGCTACGAGGGCAAACGTTTCGACTGCGGCAGCAAGGAAGGCTTCCTGCAGGCCAACGTCGAGCTGGCGCTGGCGCACCCGGAGCTGGGCCCCGGCTTCCGCGACTACCTGCGCGGACTGGAGCTGTAAGAGACGGCGGGCGCCGCCACAGCCGGCCCGCGTGAGATCGCGGCGGGACCGGGGTCAGGTCTCATGGGGACCGGGGTCAGGTCTCATGGGGGTCCGGGGTCAGGTCTCATGAGACCTGACCCCCCTTTAGCGCGAGACCGGCGGGGGTCCGGGGTCAGGTCTCACGAGACCTGACCCCGTCTCATGACCCCGTCTCAGCGCGAGACCTGACCCCGTCTCAGCGTGACCCCGTCAGCGGCGGCGCAGCCAATGCACGAACTCGGCGCCCTCGGCGTGCTGGTCGACGAGTTCGTTGCCGGTCTGGCGCGAGAAGGCCTGGAAGTCGCGCATCGACCCCGGGTCGGTGGCGACGACCTTGAGCACCTCGCCGCTGCTCATCACGGCCAGCATCTTCTTGGCCTTGAGGATGGGCAGCGGGCAGGTGAGCCCGCGGGTGTCGAGTTCCTTGTCGAAAGGCAGGGCGTCCATCGCGCCGGATTCTAGGCCGCTGGGGCCGCGTCATCGCGCGGCGGCCAGTCGATGAACACCGGCTCGTGACCACGCGAGCGCAACCAGTCGGCCAGCGCGTAGCCGGTGCCGGCGGGCCAGCAGCGCACCTCGGAAGGCTCGAACAGCCGGTACTCGGCGAGTTCGGGCGAAAGCCGGATCTCGCCGCGCGCCGTCGCATGCCAGGCGATGATGACCTGGTTCAGGCGCTGGAAGTCGTAGACGCCGACCAGTTCCAGCCGCTCGACCGTGAGGCCGGTCTCCTCGGCGACCTCGCGCCGGATGCCGTCCTGGGCGCTCTCGCCGGCCTCCATGAAGCCGGTGATCAGCGCGAACAGCCGCCCCGACCAGGCGGCGTTGCGCGCCAGCAGCAGCCGGCCGCCGCGGTCGGCGCACTCGACGATCGCCGCCAGCACCGGCGTCGGGTTGTTCCAGTGGGTCCAGCCGCAGGCCGGGCAGCGCCGCCGCGCCTTCGGGCCGCCGTCCTCGTCCAGCGTGATCCAGGCCAGCGCCGTGCCGCAGTGCAGGCAGAAGCGGGCTTCGTCGCCCATGGGGGCGGCGACGGCGTTCAAGCCGGGAAGACGCCGGTGGACAGGTAGCGATCGCCGCGGTCGCAGACGATGAAGACGATGGTCGCGTTCTCCACCGTGCGCGCGATCTGCAGTGCCACCCAGCAGGCGCCGGCCGCCGAGATGCCGCCGAACAGCCCTTCCTCGCGCGCCAGGCGGCGCGCCATGTCCTCGGCGTCGGCCTGGCTGACGAGCACCGTCTCGTCGACCGCCGCCGGGTCGTAGATCTTCGGCAGGTAGGCCTCGGGCCACTTGCGGATGCCGGGGATGCGCGAGCCCTCGGCCGGCTGGGCACCGACGATGCGCACCGCCGGATTGCGCTCCTTCAGGTAGCGCGAGACGCCGGTGATCGTGCCGGTGGTGCCCATCGCGCTGACGAAGTGCGTGATGCGCCCGCCGGTCTGCTCCCAGAGCTCGGGGCCGGTGCTCTCGTAGTGCACGCGCGGGTTGTCGGCGTTGGCGAACTGGTCGAGCACACGGCCCTTGCCGTCGTGCTGCAGGCGCTCGGCGAGATCGCGCGCGTACTCCATGCCGCCGGAGCGCGGCGTCAGGATGAGTTCGGCCCCGAAGGCCTTCATCGTCTGCGCACGTTCGATCGACAGGTCCTCCGGCATGATCAGCACCAGCCGGTAGCCGCGGATCGCCGCGGCCATCGCCAGCGCGATGCCGGTGTTGCCCGAGGTCGCCTCGATCAGCGTGTCGCCGGGCTTGATCTCGCCGCGCTCCTCGGCGCGCCGGATCATGCTGATTGCCGGGCGGTCCTTGACCGAGCCGGCCGGGTTGTGGCCTTCCAGCTTGCCGAGAATGACGTTGCCGCGGGCGGCGTTGTCGTCTCCGGGCAGGCGCTGCAGGCGCACCAGCGGCGTGCGGCCGATCGCGTCTTCCAGGGTCGGGTAGGCCGGTGCGGCCGTTGAATCCATCGTCGTCGCTCCTCGGCAGACATTGTGGCAGCGCCGGCGCCCGGCCGCCGGAACCCTGCATGACATAATCGTTCGAACCCCGGGCGAGCCCTGCTCCGCCCCGCGAGCCCGCGTGACGAAATCGGTAGACGTAGCGGATTCAAAATCCGCCGCCGCAAGGCGTGCCAGTTCGAGTCTGGCCGCGGGCACCACCCCACCCCGACCGTTTCCGCCGGGCGTGCCCGTCCGGCCCGATCCATGCCGCCGCTTCCCCCGGTCACCAAGACGCTGATCCTGATCTGCACGGCGGTGTTCTGCCTGCAGACCTTCGTGCCGCAATCGCTGACGCTGTGGCTGGCTCTGTGGCCGGTCGGCAGCGGGCTCTTCGGGCCCTGGCAGGTCGTCAGCTACGCCTTCCTGCACGGCGGCCTGTTCCACCTGTTCTTCAACATGCTGGGCCTGTGGATGTTCGGCTCCGAGCTCGAACGCGTCTGGGGCCAGAAGCGCTACCTGCAGTTCCTGCTCGCCGGCGCGCTGGCCGCGGCCGCGGCGCAGATGGCGGTGACGGCGATGACCGGCTCGCAGAATCCGACGATCGGCGCTTCGGGCGCGCTGTTCGCGCTGCTGCTGGCCTTCGGCATGCTGTTCCCGAACCGGCAGGTGATGCTGCTGATCCCGCCAATCCCGATGAAGGCCCGCACCTTCGTCGTCGTCTTCGGCGCGCTGGAACTGCTGCTGGGCTTCATGGACCGCGGCGACATCGCCCACTTCGCCCACCTGGGCGGCATGGTCGGCGGCTTCCTGATGATCCGCTACTGGCGCCGGCAGGCGCCGTTCGGCGGGCGCCGGCGCTAGAAGCCGGGCGGCTTCACCGCACGGTCTCTAGCCTCCGGCTCTGAACGTTGGGCTCCCCCGAGCCCCCTCCAGGAGGGTGCTCCAGCTCGCTCCGGAACACCCACCAGCCTCCCTCCGGGAGGGAGGCTCCGGTGGTTTGACGAAGTTTCGTAGCGATCAGCCCTTGGGCGCCAAGCCTTCCACGACCGTCGGGTAACGCAGCGCGACGCGCAGCTCGCGCTTGAGGCGGGTGTTGTCGAGCCGGCGCGACTCGCCCAGGAAGCTCATCGTCATCGCGCCCAGCGTGCGCCGGGCTTCGTCGCGGGTGACTCGCGGCGGCGCCGGCAGGCCGCAGACGCGGGCGACGAGCTCGTAGTAGTCGCCCATCGTGAACTCGCCGTCGTCGCTGGCGTGATAGACGCGCTGCGGCGCGGCGCGCAACAGCGTGGCGACACAGATGCGCGCCAGGTCGTCGGCGTGCACGTGGTTGGTGTACGGGTCGTGCGGCGGCAGCAGCAGCGGCGCGCCGCGGCGCACACGCTCGCGCGGGTCACCGCCTTCGCGATCGGGCGCGTAGATGCCCGGAACACGCAGCACCGCGACGCGCACGCCGTGACGGCGGCCGAAGCGCCGCACCTGTTCCTCGGCGTCGACACGCCGCCGGGCGCGCGGCGTGGCCGGCGCGACGGCGCGTGTCTCGTCGAAGCGTGCGCCGCCGGCGTCGCCGTAGACGCCGGTGGTGCTGGCGTAGACCAGCGTTTGCACGCGCCCCGCACGCGCCAGCGCCTGCAGCAGCGCACGCGTGCGCGGGTCGCCGTCGCCTTCGCCGGGCGGCGGCGCCAGATGCAGCACGAGGTCGGCGAGACCGGCCAGGCGGCCGAGCGTCGCCGGGCGGTCGAGGTCGCCGACGAGCGGCACGGCGCCCAGCGCCCGCAGCGCGGGCACGCGGTCGGGCGACGAGGTGAGCGCCAGCACGCGCCAGCGGCCGGCCAGGATCTGCAGGACGCGGCAGCCGACGTCGCCGCAGCCGACGATGAGCAAGGTGGGACGGGGCACAATGACGGGTGAGTTTACGTGTGCCGCCTGCCATGAGTTTCAGAGTCAAGGTCGAGCCCGCCGGGGTCGAGTTCGAGGTCCAGCGCGACGAGACGATGCTCGCCGCCGCCATCCGCCAGGGCGTGGGCCTGCCCTACGGCTGCCGCGACGGCGCCTGCGGCTCGTGCAAGTGCCGCCTGGTCGACGGCCGCGTCACGCACGGCGCGCACCAGCTGAAGGCGCTGACACCCGAGGAAGAGGCCGCCGGCCAGATCCTCAGCTGCTGCGCGGTGCCGCTGACCGACTGCGCCATCGAGGCGCGCGGCGTGCCCGCCGCCGGCCAGTTCCCGGTGCTGAAGATGCCGGTGCGTGTGCTGGCGATCGAACGCGCCGCGGCCGACGTCGCGGTGCTGAAGCTGCAGCTGCCGGCCAACCAGAACCTGCAGTACCGCGCCGGCCAGTACGTCGAGTTCATCCTGCGCGACGGCGTGCGCCGCGCCTACAGCATCGCCAACGCGCCGCAGCAGCTCGGCGAGCCGCCGGCCATCGAGCTGCACATCCGCCACATGCCGGGCGGCAGGTTCACCGATCACGTCTTTGGCGCGATGAAGGAACGCGAGATCCTGCGCCTGGAAGGCCCGCTGGGCAGCTTCTTCCTGCGCACCGACAGCACCAAGCCGATCGTGCTGCTGGCCAGCGGCACCGGCTTCGCGCCGGTGAAGGCGATCCTCGAGCAGATGCGGCTGGAGAAGATCGAGCGCCCGGTCGTGCTGTACTGGGGCTGCCGCCGCCGCGCCGACCTGTATCGCCACGACTGGTGCGTCGAAGCCGCGGCGGCGATGCCGAACCTGCGCTACGTGCCGGTGCTGTCCGAACCGACGGCCGACGACGCCTGGGACGGCCGCACCGGCTTCGTGCACCAGGCCGTGATGGCCGACTGGCCCGACCTGTCGGGCCACCAGGTCTACGCCTGCGGCACGCCGGCGATGGTGGAGGCCGCGCAGCGCGACTTCGTCGCCCGCTGCGGCCTGCCGGCCGACGAGTTCTACGCCGATTCCTTCACCTCGGAGGCCGACAAGCACGGCCCGACCGCCTGATGATCTCCCGTCGCCACCTGCTCGCGGCCGGCGCGCTGGCCGCCACCGGCGCGCCGGCCTTCGCCGCCGACCACCGCCCGATCCGCCTCGTCGTGCCCTACCCGCCCGGCGGCCCGCTGGACACGGTGGCGCGTGCACTCGCCGAACGCGTCAAGGACAGCCTGGGTCAGGTCGTCGTCGACAACAAGCCCGGGGCCGGCGGCAACCTCGGCGCCGACTTCGTCGCCCGGAGCGCACCCGACGGCCACACGATCGTGATGGGCGCGGTCGCCACGCACGCCATCAACCCGTGGCTGTTCGCCCGGCTGCCGTACGACCCGGTGCGCGACTTCACGCCGATCACGCTGGTGGCCCAGGTGCCCAACGTGCTGGTGATGAACGCCGAGACCGCGGCGCGGCTGAAGATCGCGACGCTCGCCGACTTCATCGCCTACGCCAAGCGGCACCCCGGCCAACTGAACTACGGCTCGGGCGGCAACGGCAGCGCCGGGCATCTGGCCGGCGAGATGCTGAAGTCGCTGGCCGGCGTCTACGCCGTGCACATCCCGTACGGCGGCGCCGCGCCGGCACAGCTGGCGCTGCTGGGCGGCCAGGTCGACTTCAACGTCGACAACCTGGCCGCGGCCTCGGCCAACATCCGCAACGGCAAGCTGAAGGCGCTGGCGGTGACGACGCCGCGCCGCGCCAGCGCGATGCCCGAGCTGCCGACCGCCGCCGAGGCCGGCCTGCCGGGCTTCGACATCAGCACCTGGTTCGGCCTCTTCGGCCCGGCCGGCCTGCCGGCGGACACGACGCAGCGGCTGAACAAGGCTTTCACCGACGCGCTGGCGGCGCCGGAGCTGAAGTCGCGCATGGCGACGCTGATGATCGAGCCGGCACCGACGACGCCCGAGCAGTTCGCGGCCTTCGTCAAGAGCGAGCTGGCGAAGTACCAGAAGGTCGTCCGGCTGTCGGGCGCCAGGGTCGACTGAGACCCGAAGCCGCGGTCGCGGCAGCGGGTCACGGATCACATGGACCCGTGACCCCGCACGATCACTTGCTGCCGGAGGACGTGGTGCCGGTCGTCTTCTTGGCGGGCGCCGTCTTGGCCGGCGTCGACGACTTGGCCGGCGTCGCGGCCTTGGCGGGGGCCGCCGGCTTGGTGGCGCCGTCCACGGACAGGCGGCCGCCGGTGCCCAGGCCGCCCTTGACGGTCTGGGCCTTGTAGTTGCGCAGGGCCTTGACCATCTGGTTGTAGGAGTCGGCGAAAGCCGCGACGATGACCTTGCCCTGCGGAGTCTTGGAGTAGGCACCGCCGCCCAGGCCGCCGAGCAGGCCGACACCACCCAGGATGCCGATGTCGAAGTTGCGCGCCGTGCCCTCGGCGGCCGAGACCTGCACGCCGGAGCGGTTGTCGATGAGCAGCAGCGTCGTCGACGCCTCGTTGGTCTGCACCGCACCGGCGATCGCGCCGGCCATGCCCGGCAGGAACGACGCCAGGCCGGCGCGGCCGGTGTTGCCGGAGAACTGGATCGACGGGCTCATCGTGTAGTCGGCCGCGACCACCTGGCCGCCACCGAAGTTGCTGCCCTGGCGCGACTCGCCGCTGCGCGCCAGGTTGCGCTCCATTTCCATGTTGCGCATCGCGCCGCCACGCTCGACGATGACGAAGCAGTTGCTCTGCTGGATCATCAGGCGCAGCACCGGCACGGTGGAGCCCAGGTTGTACTGGCTCAGCTGCAGGAACCAGGGTGCCGCGGTGTCTTCCTGCAGGGCCAGCGTGCCGAGCGACTCGGAGCACTTCTCGAGCGCGCTGTTGTCGCCCTCGGCGGTCTCGCCGCCGGCGGCGCCGGACACGGTGCCCTTGTTGGTACCCAGCGTCGGCGCCGTGGCCAGACACCCGCTCAGCAGCGCCGTTGCCGCCACGGCGACGGCGGACAGCAGCAGCGACCTCGGCACAGCCGACACGCGCTTGGCTTCAGACATGCAATCCTCCTCGATAGACCTGACTGACATCAGGAGCGCCCGCGGCACACGACCACGCGGCGTCCTCCCCTCGGATTCACGCTGCCGATGCTAGTCGGGTAAGGGGTTGTTGCAAGCATTCCGAGCGTGCCGCCCCCCCTATCGACGCAGGCGCGGTCACTCGCCCAGGTAAGCGGCGCGCACCTTCGGGTCGTTGAGCAGCACCTTGGCGTCGCCGGTCATCGTGATCTCGCCCGAGTCCATGACGTAGCCGCGGTTGGCCAGCCCCAGCGCGCGGCTGGCGTTCTGCTCGACCAGCAGCACCGTCGTGCCGCGCTGGTGGATGTCGTTCACGACCTCGAAGATCTTGTCGACCATGATCGGCGACAGGCCCATCGAGGGCTCGTCGAGCAGCAGCACCTTGGGGCGCGCCATCAGCGCACGGCCCATCGCGAGCATCTGCTGCTCGCCGCCGGACATCGTGCCGGCGAGCTGGTTGCGGCGCTCCTTCAGACGCGGGAACAACGCGAACACCATCTCGATGTCGGCGTCGATCTCGTTGTCGTTGCGGATGAACGCGCCCATCTGCAGGTTCTCGACGATCGTCATGCGCGTGAAGGTGCCGCGCCCTTCGGGGACCATCACCAGGCCCTGCTTGACCAGGTCCCAGGCGCCCTGGCCGCGGATGCTGCGGCCCAGGTACTCGATCGTGCCTTCGGCCACCGGCTGGGTGCCGGTCACCGCCTTCAGCGTCGTCGTCTTGCCGGCACCGTTGGCGCCGATCAGGCTCACCAGCTCACCCTGGTGGACCTCGAAGTTCACGCCCTTGACGGCCTGGATGCCGCCGTAGGCCACCTTCAGACCGGTGACCTTCAACATCGTCGTGGTGCTCATGCTCAGTGTCCGCCCGCGCCCAGGTAGGCCTCGATGACCTTCTCGTTCTTCTGCACGTCCGCCGGGGTGCCCTCGGCGATCTGCTTGCCGTAGTCGAGCACGGTGACGCGGTCGCACAGCCCCATGACCAGCTTCACGTCGTGCTCGATGAGCAGGATCGTGCGGCCGTCGCGGCGGATGCGGTCGATCAGTTCGCGCAGCACGACCTTCTCGGTCGCGTTCATGCCCGCGGCGGGCTCGTCCAGCGCGATCAGCTTGGGGTCGGTGGCCAGCGCGCGCGCGATCTCCAGCCGGCGCTGGTCGCCGTAGGACAGCGTGCGCGCCTTGTACTCGGCGTACTTGCCGATGCCGACGTAGTCCAGCAACTCCTTGGCGCGCGCGGCGATCTCCGCCTCCTCGCGCTTGAAGCGGGCGGTGCGGAACACCGCGCCGCCGAGGCCCGACTTCGTGCGCACGTGGCGCCCGACCATCACGTTCTCCAGCGCCGTCATCTCGGCGAAGAGGCGGATGTTCTGGAAGGTGCGGGCGATGCCGGCCTTGGCCACCAGATGCACCGCGCTGGGCTTGTAGGGCTCGCCGCCGAGCTCGAACGTGCCGGCGTCGGGGATGTACAGGCCGGTGATGACGTTGAAGAACGTCGTCTTGCCGGCGCCGTTGGGGCCGATGAGGCCGTAGACCTGGCCCTTGCGGATCTCGATGCCGACGTCCGACAGGGCCTGCAGCCCGCCGAAGCGCTTGGAGACGCCTTGAACCTTGAGAATCGTTTCCGACATGTCGCTTCGCGTCCCTTCTCAGCGCATCAGCTTGGTGACCGGCCGCGGTGCGGCCTTGCCGTGTTCAGGCGAGGGCCACAGGCCGCGCGGACGCAGCAACATGATGGAGATCATCGCCAGCGCGATCAGCAGCTGGCGCAGGATGGCGGCGTCCAGCCGGCCGCCGGTCATCTCCTGCAGCGGGCCGGCGACATAGCGCAGCACCTCGGGCAGCGCGGCCAGCAGCACCGCGCCCAGGATGACGCCGGGGATGTGGCCCAGGCCGCCGAGCACGATCATCGCCACGATCATCACGCTCTCCTGCAGCGAGAACGACTCCGGCGACACGAAGCCCTGGAACGACGCGAACATCGAGCCCGACACGCCGCCGAAGGTGGCGCCCATGCCGAAGGCCAGCAGCTTCATGTTGCGCGTGTTGATGCCCATCGCCTTGGCGGCGATCTCGTCCTCGCGGATCGCCATCCAGGCGCGGCCGATGCGCGAGCGCTCGAGACGGTAGCTGATCAGCACGCTGAAGATCACCAGCGCCAGGAACAGGTAGTAGTACAGCGTGACCGCCGGCATCGTGAAGTCGCCGATCGTCACCGCCTTGCCGAACTCGAACCCGAAGATGTTCATCGGGTCGATGCGGTCGAGCCCGCGCGGCCCGTTGGTGATGTTCACCGGGTACTCCAGGTTGTTCATGAACACCCGGATGATTTCGCCGAAGCCCAGCGTGACGATCGCCAGGTAGTCACCGCGCAGCTTGAGCACCGGCGTGCCCAGCAGCACGCCGGCCAGCGCCGCCAATCCCGCTGCCAATGGGATGACCAGCCAGATCGGCGTGTGCAAGCCGTTGGGGAAGGCGTTGGCGATCCACTCGAAGTTCTCCATCAGGTGCGGAGACGCGAGCAGCGCGTACATGTAGGCCCCGACGGCGTAGAACGCGACGTAGCCCAGGTCGAGCAGGCCGGCGTAGCCGACGACGATGTTCAGGCCCAGCGCCAGCAGCACGTACAGCAGGGCCAGCGCCAGGATGCGCACCCAGCCCTGGCCGAACTGCTGCGCGAACAGCGGCAGGGCCAGCAGCGCCAGCGCGGCGATGATGAATAGGAAGAGCTTGTTCTTCATGGGAGTCGACCCGGAACTCAGGCGCGGTCGGCGACGCGTTCGCCGAGCAGCCCGGCGGGACGCAGCGTCAGCACGAGGATCAGCGCGACGAAGGCGAAGATGTCGGCGTAGTGGCTGCCGAGCACGCCGCCGGTGAGGTCACCGAGGTAGCCGGCGCCGATGGCCTCGACGAGGCCCAGCAGCAGGCCGCCGACCACCGCACCGGCGAGGTTGCCGATGCCGCCGAGCACCGCCGCCGTGAAGGCCTTCAGCCCGGGCAGGAAGCCCATCGAGTGCTGCACGGTGCCGTAGTTGGCGGCCCACATCACGCCGGCGACGGCGGCCAGCGTCGCGCCGATGATGAAGGTCGCGGAGATCACCATGTCCGGACGCACGCCCATCAGCGTGGCCACACGCGGGTTCTCGGCGGTGGCGCGCATCGCGCGGCCGAGCTTGGTGCGGTTGACCAGATACATCAGCGCCGACAGCACGACGACGGTGATGCCCAGGATCAGGCACTGCGTGACGGTGATGACCGGGCCGCCGAGGTCGATCGGATCGGTCGGCAGCAGCAGCGGATAGGGCTTGGGGTTCGGCTTCCAGATGATCATCGCGATGGTCTGCAGCAGCAGACTCATGCCCATCGCGGTGATCAGCGGGGCCAGCCGGGGCGCGTTGCGCAAAGGCTTGTAGGCCAGTTTCTCGATCGTGAAGTTCAGCGTCGAACAGATGACGATCGCCACGGGCAGCGAGATCAGCATCATCGCCCAGCCCGGCAGGCCCGAGTCGGCCATCAGGGTGACGACGGTCCAGCTCGTCAGCGCGCCCACCATCAACACTTCGCCGTGCGCGAAGTTGATCAGGTTGATGATGCCGTAGACCATCGTGTAGCCCAGTGCGACCAGCGCATACATGCTGCCGAGCACCAGACCGTTGATGATCTGCTGGAGGAATGTTTCCATCGAAAAGAAGTCTCCGGGGGTGATCCGCGCGGGCGTTCCGCGCGCCAGGGCAGTGCTAGCAAGAAGCCGGCCGGATCGTCTCAGTTTGTATGTAAAGCGAGGCTCGTCGGGCCTTCGACGCCGGCCGGACGTCGCGCAAGGGCGCGATTCTCGCCTGAAAACAAACGCTCACCCGGAAGTAGTCGCCGCATCGTCTAGCGCGCGAAGTTCTGCTAGGCGCTCGGCGATCCGGGCCTCCAGGCCACGTGCCGCCGGGGCATAGAAGCGCCGGCCGACCAGGCCCTCGGGCAGGTAGCGTTCGCCGGCGGCGTAGCCTCCCGGCTCGTCGTGGGCGTAGCGGTAGCCCGCGCCGTGGCCCAGCGACTTCATCAGCTGGGTCGGCGCGTTGCGCAGGTGGTCGGGCACCGGCCGGCTGACGTCGCTGCGCACCAGCGCACGCACCTCGTTCCAGGCTTTGTAGACGGCGTTGGACTTGGGGGCGATCGCCAGATAGACCACGGCCTCGGCCAGCGCCAGCTCGCCTTCGGGCGAGCCCAGGCGCTCGTAGACCTCGGCGGCGTCCAGCGCCAGGCGCAGCGCGCGCGGGTCGGCCAGGCCGATGTCCTCGGCAGCCATGCGCACGATGCGCCGGGCGGCGTAGCGCGGGTCGGCACCGCCGTCGAGCAGGCGCGCCAGCCAGTACATCGCCGCATCGGGGTCGGAGCCGCGCACCGACTTGTGCAGCGCCGAGATCGTGTCGAAGAACTGGTCGCCGCCCTTGTCGTAGCGGCGCAGCAGCTCGCCCAGCGCACGCTCGAGCACGGCCTCGTCGAGCTCGGGCACGTCGCCGGCGATGGCGACGAGGTTGTCGTAGGCGTTGAGCAGCCGGCGCGCGTCGCCGTCGGCGTGGGCGACAAGACGCGTGCGCGCGCTGTCGGTCAGCGGCGGCGCGCCGAGCAGCGCGCGGGCGCGGTCGAGCAGCACGCCCAGGTCCTCGTCGGCCAGCGACTTCAGCACGTGCACCGTGGCCCGCGACAGCAGCGCCGAGTTGACCTCGAAGGACGGGTTCTCGGTCGTCGCGCCGATGAAGGTGAACAGGCCCGACTCGACGTGCGGCAGGAAGGCGTCCTGCTGCGCCTTGTTGAAGCGGTGGACCTCGTCGACGAAGACGACGGTGGCCTGGCCGCGGCGGCGCGCGTCCTTGGCGAGTTCGACCGCGTCGCGGATGTCCTTGACGCCGGCCAGCACCGCCGACAGCACCAGGAACTGGGCATCGACCGAGCCGGCGACCAGCCGCGCCAGCGTCGTCTTGCCGACGCCCGGCGGGCCCCAGAGGATCATCGACGGGATGCGGCCGCTCTCGAAGGCCACTCGCAGCGGCCGGCCGGGGCCGAGCAGGTGCTGCTGGCCGATGACCTCGGCCAGCGTGTGCGGCCGCAGCCGCTCGGCCAGCGGCGCGCCGGGTTCGACGGCCGGCGCCGCGGCCGGGCGCGGCGGCGGTTCGTCGGCGAACAGGGAGTCCTGGGCGTCCATGACCGATTGTCGCCGAGCCCGAAATGCGCCCGGCCGGCGCCGCTTATCGCCGCTTCCGGCACCGCGCGCGCTGCACAGAATCTGCGCCGCGGCCGCCTGCCGGACCGCGACAGCACAAGACCTCCGGAAAAGGAGCCCGCATGAGCACCACCCTCGACCACCCGGCCGCGACCGGAGCCGACACCCACGACGCAGCCGCCGCCCAGGCCGCGCGCGAGTACCTGTCGTTCAAGCTCGGCGCCGAGGAGTACGGCATCGACATCCTGAAGGTGCAGGAGATCCGCGGCTACGAGCCGCCGACACGCATCGCCAATGCGCCGGTGTTCCTCAAGGGCGTCGTCAACCTGCGCGGCGTCATCGTGCCGGTGGTCGACATGCGGCTGCGCTTCGGCCTCGCCGATGCCGAGTACAACGGCTTCACCGTCGTCATCATCCTCAACGTCGCCGGGCGCACGGTGGGCATGGTGGTCGACTCGGTCAGCGACGTGCTCGAACTCGCCGCCGGCCAGATCAAGCCGGCCCCGGAGTTCAGCGCCGCGGTCGACGCCAGCTACATCACCGGCCTGGGCACGCTGAAGACCGGCGACGACGAGCGCATGCTGATCCTGCTGGACATCGAGGCCCTGATGCGCAGCCCGGACATGGGGCTGATGGATCACGCCGGCGGCTGAGCCGGCGCCCCGGCGTCACTGCTCGAGCAGGTCGGCGCCGGCCGGCACCGTGAAGCGGAACCGCTCGGCCGGCAGCGCGACGCCGGCCTCGAAACCCTTGAAGTCCAGCCGCGAGCGCTGGCCGAAGCTGTCGACGATCTCGACGGCCGCCAACTCGGCGCCGCGGAAACCGACCTTCATCGACTTGAACGGCCCGTCGGGCGTGCGCGGCGTCGCCTGCGCCCATTCGAGCCCGCCCAGGCTGCCGCCGTTGGACAGCACGAAATCGGACTCCAGCGAACCGCCGGCCAGCAGCGCCGCCGGCGTCGCACCCAGCGCCTGCGACAGGCGGCGCGAACTGACCTGGTTCAGGTCGGGGTCGTGGATCCAGACTTTCTGGCCGTCGGCGACGATGGTCTGCTGGAAAGGCTTCTCGTAGCCGAAGCGGAAGCGGTCGGGGCGCGCGAACTCGAAGCGCCCGGAAGACGTCTTCTTGCGTGCGCCGTCCGGCGAGGTGACGGTCTGCGTGAACTCGGCGCGGCCGGTCTTCACGTCGCGCACGAAGGCGCGCAGCGTCTGCACGGCGTCGGCCTGCGCGGCGACAGTGGTGGCGGCCAGCGCCGCGGCGATCAGGAGCTTCTTCATTCTTCGCGTTTGGGCACCAGCAGGTCGCGGTTGCCGTTGTGGCCCATGGCCGAGACGAGGCCGGACTTCTCCATCTGCTCGAGCAGCCGCGCGGCGCGGTTGTAGCCGATGCGCAGATGGCGCTGCACGAGCGAGATCGAGGCGCGGCGGTGCTGCAGCACGACCTGCACCGCCTGGTCGTACATCGAGTCGTCCTCGCCGCCGCCGCTGGGGCCGCCTTCGGGCATCGCGTCGGCGTCGCCTTCGAGCGTGCCGCCTTCGAGGATGCCCTCGACGTAGTTGGCCTCGCCCTGGGTCTTCAGGTACTCGACGACGCGGTGCACCTCGTCGTCGCTGACGAAGGCGCCGTGCACGCGCACCGGCATGCCGCTGCCCGGCGGCAGGTAGAGCATGTCGCCCTGCCCCAGCAGCGCCTCGGCACCCATCTGGTCGAGGATGGTGCGGCTGTCGATCTTGCTCGACACCTGGAACGACAACCGGGTCGGGATGTTGGCCTTGATGAGGCCGGTGATGACGTCGACGCTGGGCCGCTGCGTCGCCAGGATCAGGTGGATGCCGGCGGCACGCGCCTTCTGCGCCAGGCGCGCGATCAGCTCCTCGATCTTCTTGCCGACGACCATCATCAGGTCGGCCAGTTCGTCGATGACGACGACGACGTGCGGCAGCCGCTCCAGCGGCTCGGGCTCCTCGGGCGTCAGGCTGAACGGGTTGCCGATCTTCTCGCCCTTGGCCTGGGCGTCGGCGATCTTCTTGTTGTAGCCGGCGAGGTTGCGCACGCCGAGCTTGCTCATCAGCTTGTAGCGCCGTTCCATCTCGCCGACGCACCAGTTCAGCGCGTTGGCCGCCTGCTTCATGTCGGTGACGACCGGCGCCAGCAGGTGCGGGATGCCCTCGTAGACGCTCATCTCGAGCATCTTCGGGTCGATCAGGATGAGCCGCACGTCGCGCGCCTCGGCCTTGTAGAGCAGGCTGAGGATCATCGCGTTGATGCCCACCGACTTGCCCGAGCCGGTGGTGCCGGCGACCAGGCAGTGCGGCATCTTCGCCAGGTCGGCGACGACCGGGTTGCCGACGATGTCCTTGCCCAGGCCCATCGTCAGCAGCGACGCGGCCTCGTGGTAGACCTGCGAGCCGAGGATCTCGGCCAGGCGGATCGTCTGCCGGCGCGCGTTGGGCAGCTCCAGCGCCATGTAGTTCTTGCCCGGAATGACCTCGACGACGCGGATCGAGATCAGCGACAGCGAGCGCGCCAGGTCCTTGGCGAGGTTGACGATCTGCGCGCCCTTGACGCCGGTGGCCGGCTCGATCTCGTAGCGCGTGATCACCGGGCCGGGCGAGGCGGCGACGACGCGCACCTCGACGCCGAAGTCCTTCAGCTTCTTCTCGATCAGCCGGCTGGTCATCTCCAGCGACTCGGGCGTCACGCTCTCCTGGCGGCCCGGCGCGGCGTCGAGCAGGTCGACCTGCGGCAGTTTGGTGTCGGTCAGCTCGACGAACAGCGGCTTCTGGCGCTCCTTGGCGACACGCTCGGACTTGGGAACCTCGACGACGGGCGGCTCGATGACGATCGGCACGTGCTCCTCGACGACCTGACGCTCGACCTCGACGACGTGCTCGCGCTCGCGCGTGGCCTGCTCGCCGATGCGACGGTCTTCTTCCTGCTCACGCACCTCGGCGCGGCGCTCGCGCAGGCCGTCGAAACGCTCGCCGATCGCGTCGGCCAGCTTCAGCCAGGAAAAGCGCAGCGCCAGCGCCAGCCCGGCGACCAGCACGACGATCCACAGCACGCCCGAACCGGCGAAACCCAGCCAGCGCATCGACAATGGCCCGAGCGTGTAGCCGAGCACGCCGCCGGAATGCCCGGGCAGCAGCGGCTCCAGGCGGTACAGCCGCGTCCATTCGAGCGCGGTGGCCGCCATCATCAGCAGCGCCAGGCCCGCCCAGAAGCGCAGCCGCGGGTGACCGGCTTCGGCCGGGGCGTCGTCACCGCTGCGCAGGGTCTGCGCCAGCAGCGACAGCCAGGCGCGCAGGCCCACCGGCACCAGCCACCAGGCCGAGAAGCCGAAGAGGAAATAAGCGAGATCGGCGACCCAGGCGCCAGCCAGGCCGGCGGCGTTGTGCACCGGCTCGCCAGTGCCGGAAGTGGTGAACGCGGGGTCGGCCGGGTGGTGGGTGGCCAGCGCCAGCACCAGCAGCAGCCAGGCCACCGCGCCGGCGAAAAGCAGCGCCTGCTGGCGCCAGCGCGCCGGGGCCGGAACCGGCCGCGGAGCCTTCGCCGCCGCGGCGCCGGCACCCAGGGATCCGAGCGGGAACGTCATGCGGCGATTGTGGCCGATCGCCCCGGCGGCCGCCGTGTCAGTCGGTCTGCAGCCGTTCCTTGATGATCACCGAGCCGTTCTCCTGGGTCTCGATGACGCCGCGGTCCTCCAGGTCCTTCATGACGCGGCTGACCATCTCGCGCGACGCGCCGACGACCTTGGCCATGTCCTGGCGCGAGACCTTGTGGCGGATGATCTTCGTGCCCTTGTCGTCCTCGGCCATGTCCAGCAGCGTGCGCGCGACGCGGCCGTAGACGTCCAGCAGCGCCAGCGACTCGATCTGGCGATCGGCGTTGCGCAGCCGGCGCACCAGCCCGCGCAGGATCGCGTAGGCCAGCGTCGAGCCCTCGGGCAGGCAGCGCGCGAAATCGGCGCGCTGCAGCACCAGCATGTCGGTCTGGATCTCGGCGCGCACGGTGGCCGAGTGCGGCTCGCCGTCGATCAGGCTCATCTCGCCGACGTAGTCGCCGGACTCGAGCACCGCCAGGATGACTTCGCGGCCGCGCGAGTCGGCGGTCAGCACGCGCGCCCGGCCGTTGAGGAGGATGAACAGCGCGTTGCTCTTGCGGCCCTGCTCGACCACGAGTTCGCCACGGCGGAACCGGCGCTTGACGACGCTGTCGGCGATCGCCTGGGCCTGTTCGGCCGTCAGCATCGAGAACAGCGGCACGCGCCGGATCAGATCCAGGTTCGAGAGCATCGACACGACGGGGACCTCCTTTTATGTATTTCCCCGCCCGACCGCGACGGCCGGGACGCGGAAAGTTATTCCCTATTGTGCCCATTGAGCGCATCGGGCTGCCGCGGCGCCTCGTGGGCGGTATCCTCGGACCGTCGGATCGGCGCGACGCCCAAGTTGCGCCCGGCTCCTTTTTCAGAGTTCCCATGACCCAGACCACCACCCACGCCCGCGTCCTGATCCTCGGCTCCGGCCCCGCCGGCTACACCGCCGCGATCTACGCCGCCCGCGCCAACCTCGAGCCGCTGCTCGTCACCGGCATCGCCCAGGGCGGCCAGCTGATGACGACCACCGAGGTCGACAACTGGCCCGCCGACGTCAACGGCGTGATGGGCCCGGACCTGATGCAGCGCTTCCAGCAGCACGCCGAGCGCTTCAACACGAAGATGGTCTTCGACCACGTCAACGCCGTCGACTTCTCGCAGCGCCCCTTCGTGCTGACCGGCGACTCCGGCCGGTACACCTGCGACACGCTGATCGTCGCCACCGGCGCCAGCGCCAAGTACCTGGGCCTGCCCAGCGAACAGACCTTCATGGGCCGCGGCGTCAGCGGCTGCGCGACCTGCGACGGTTTCTTCTACCGCGACCAGGCGGTCTGCGTCGTCGGCGGCGGCAACACCGCCGTCGAGGAAGCGCTGTACCTGTCGAACATCGCGAGCACCGTGCACCTGATCCACCGCCGCGACAAGTTCCGCGCCGAGCCGATCATGGTCGACAAGCTGATGGACAAGGTGAAGGCCGGCAAGATCGTGCTGCACCTGTGGGCCACGCTCGACGAGGTGCTCGGCGACGCCAGCGGCGTGACCGGCGTGCGCCTGAAGTCGGTGAACGACGGCAGCACCGAGGAGCTGAAGGTCAACGGCTGCTTCATCGCCATCGGCCACCAGCCCAACACCGAGATCTTCAAGGGCCAGCTCGAGATGAAGGACGGCTACGTGCTGACCAAGGGCGGATCCGAGGGTTTCGCGACGATGACCAGCGTGCCCGGCGTCTTCGCCGCGGGCGACGTGCAGGACCACATCTACCGCCAGGCGATCACCAGCGCCGGCACCGGTTGCATGGCCGCGCTCGATGCCCAGCGCTATCTGGAGCAATCTGGGCTATAATTTTCGGCTTTGCTGCCTTTGATGGCCCGGCTCCGCTGGGAGCTCGGTATCTTTCGCAGGCGGCCATCACCCTCGAACCTTTCGGAGAAGCGTCATGGCACGCGTCTGTCAAGTCACGGGCAAGCGCCCGATGGTGGGGAACAACGTCTCCCACGCCAACAACAAAACGAAGCGTCGTTTTCTGCCCAACCTGCAGTACCGCCGCTTCTGGATGGAAAGCGAGAACCGCTGGGTGCGCCTTCGCGTGTCCAACGCGGCGCTGCGCCTGATCGACAAGGTGGGCATCGAGAAGGTCGTTGCCGACCTGCGTGCCCGCGGCGAAATCTGACAGACCGTTAGGAGAGCGACATGGCCAGCAAAGGCGGACGCGAAAAGATCAAGCTGGAGTCCACCGCGGGCACCGGCCACTTCTACACCACGAGCAAGAACAAGAAGACGACGCCCGAAAAGCTCGAATTCCTGAAGTTCGACCCGAAGGCTCGCAAGCACGTCCTGTACAAGGAAGTGAAGCTGAAGTGATCGGCCGGCCGCCATCCGGCGGCGCGGACCAAGACAACGGGGCCTTCGGGCCCCGTTTGTTTTGCGTACGGCTCACGAACGGGGTCAGGTCTTGCCTTTTGCGGCGCCGGTGGCGCTTCCTGCAAAACGCAAGACCTAACCCCGGGAGGCCTGACCCCGGGAGGCCTGGGCGCTTCGCCCGCCACGCGGCAGAGCTGCCGGCAAGGAAAAAGGGGCCGCGAGGCCCCTTTGCCGTTCAGGCGCCCTGCCCTCAGGCGCGCGCCGAACGCAGCTTCAGCGAGAACTCCTGCAGCGCAGCGATGCCGCTGTCCTCGGCCTTGCGGCACCAGGCCTGCAGGTCGGCGACCAGTTGATCGGCGGAGACGTTGGTGCGCGTCCACAGCGCGCGCAACTCCTCGCGCATCGCCACCAGCTTGGCCAGGCTCGGGTTGTCGCCCAGCGCCTGCGACAGCTGCGGCCGCACGCCGTGCGGGATCTTGTCCTCGTCGCGGTGTAGCCAGGTCTTGGCGAGCACCAGATGGCGCCAGTGCGCACTGTTCTGGGCACCTTGCGCCTTCAGCCGCGCCAGCTCGGCGCGCACGGCGCGGCGCATCTCCTTGGCATAGCCCGCCATCACCTCGTAGCGGTTGGCGATCAGCGCGTCCAGCGTCTGGCCGTCGGCCACCGGCTTGAGCTCGCCCAGCGCCAGCCGCGGCGGCGTCTTGCGCACCTTGGCCAGCCCCAGCGTCTGCATGCCGCGGATGTAGACCCAGCCGATGTCGAACTCGTAGCGCTTGACCGAGAACTTGGCCGAGGTCGGGTAGGTGTGGTGGTTGTTGTGCAGCTCCTCGCCGCCGATCAGGATGCCCCAGGGCGAGATGTTGGTCGACGCGTCGGCCGCCTCAAAGTTGCGGTAGCCCCAGAAGTGGCCGATGCCGTTGATGATGCCGGCGGCATGGATCGGGATCCACAGCATCTGCACCGCCCAGACCGTCGCGCCGACGGCACCGAAGAGCAGCAGATCGACGATCAGCATCAGCGCCACACCCTGCCAGCTGAAGCGGCTGTAGAGATGACGCTCGATCCAGTCGTCGGGCGTGCCATGGCCGTACTTCTTCAGCGTCTCGCCGACCTTGGCCTCGGCGCGGTAGAGCTCGCTGCCGGTCAGCAGCACCGTCTTGATGCCGCGGGTCACCGGGCTGTGCGGGTCTTCCTCGGTCTCGCACTTCGCGTGGTGCTTGCGGTGGATCGCGACCCACTCCTTGGTCACCATGCCGGTGGTCAGCCAGAGCCAGAAGCGGAAGAAGTGCGAGACGACCGGGTGCAGGTCAAGTGCGCGGTGCGCCTGCGAGCGGTGCAGGAAGATCGTCACCGCGGCGATCGTCACGTGCGTCACGACCAGCGTGAAGAGCACGATCTGCCACCACGACGCGCCGAGCAGCCCGTGGGCGAGCCCATCGACGAGGACGTCGTGGAAGGTCAACAACTGGGTCATCGCGTCTTTCGCCTTGCGTTATCTCAAACCAGGCATTGTACGAGCCTGGTTTTGCAAGGTGATTTGCGATTTCGCCTGGCTTTCAGGCGCTGATCGTGGCAAGCGCGGCCGCGCCGCGGCGTCAGCGCCGCTGCCAGACGGCGGCGAAGAAGCCGTCGGTGCGATGGCGGTGCGGCCACAGGCGCAGGCAGCGGTCCTGCACCAGTTCGTCGGCACGCTCGACGCCCTGCTCGCGCAGCAGCTCGGCAGCGTCCAGGCGCACGAAGTCGCGGCCGTGTTCGGCATCGAACGCGGCGACGATCTCCTCGTTCTCCGCCGTCAGCAGGCTGCAGGTGGCGTAGACCAGGCGGCCGCCGGACTTGGGCAGGCGCGAGGCGCTGGCCAGGATGGCCTGCTGCTTGGCCTGCAGCTCCTGCACCGCCTTGGGCGACTGGCGCCACTTCAGGTCGGGGTTGCGGCGCAGCGTGCCCAGGCCCGAACAAGGCGCGTCGATCAGCACGCGGTCGATCTTGCCGGCCAGGCGCTTGACGCGTTCGTCGCGCTCGTGCGCGATCTGCGCCGGATAGACGTTGGACAGGCCGCTGCGCGCCAGCCGCGGCTTCAGGTTGTCCAGGCGGTGGCCCGAGACGTCGAAGGCGTAGAGGCGGCCGGTGTTGCGCATCATCGCGCCCAGCGCCAGCGTCTTGCCGCCGGCGCCGGCGCAGAAGTCGACGACCATCTCGCCGCGTTTGGCACCGGTCAGCAGCGCCAGCAGCTGGCTGCCCTCGTCCTGCACCTCGACGCTGCCGTTGGTGAAGAGTTCGAGCTTGTTCAACGCCGGCTTGCCGTCGACGCGCAGGCCCCAGGGCGAATACGGCGTCGGCTCGGCGGTGATGCCGGCGGCGGCCAGCGCCTTGGCGGCTTCGTCGCGTTTGGTCTTCAGCGCGTTGACGCGCAGGTCCAGCGGTGCCGCGGCGTCCATCGCCTGCACCAGCGGCCAGAACTCCTCGCCGAGCTGCGTCTGCAGCGCGCCGGCCAGCCAGTCGGGCAGGTTGTGGCGCAGCTTGTCGGCCAGCGTCGTGCGGTCGACGGTGTTGACCTGGGCCAGCCACTGCTGCTCGTGCGGGCCGAGCGCGCCACGCAGGAAGTTGTCGCCGCCCTGCCAGCCGAGGATCGCCAGCCGGCGCTCGAGCGCGCCGCTGCCGCTTTGCGCCAGGTGCGCGAGCAGCAGGCGCTGGCGCAGCACGTTGTAGGCGGTCTCCGCGAGCGCGTGGCGGTCGCGCGCACCGAGCGCGCGGTGCTGGCGGAAGAACGCGGAGACGACGGCGTCGGCCGGCTGGTCCAGGCGCAGCACGCTGCGCAGCAGTTCGGTGGCGAGGTCGAGCAGGGCGTTCGGATGCATAGGGGCGCGATTATCCCGTGAGCGCGGCCCGCGCCCCGGATCGGGGCGCGACGGCGGCTGCCGCGGGCCGTTCAGACGAGCAGTTGGGCCTGGCCGTCGCGCTGGCGCACGACGCCGCCGTCGACGACCAGCGCGCCTTCGACGAACCAGCGCACGGCCTGCGGGTAGATGACGTGTTCGGCGGCGAGCACACGGTCAGCGAGCGCCGCCTCGTCGTCGCCCGGCAGCACCGGCACCACGGCCTGCATGACGATCGGCCCGTGGTCGAGCTCGGGCGTCACGAAGTGCACGGTGGCGCCGGCGGCCTTGCAACCGGCCTCGATCGCGCGGCGATGCGTGTGCAGCCCCGGGAAGGCCGGCAGCAGCGACGGGTGCACGTTCAGCATGCGCCCGGCGTAGCGGCGCACGAAGGCGTCGCCGAGGATGCGCATGAAGCCGGCGAGCACGACGAGGTCGGGCTCGTGGCGGTCGATCTCGGCGGCCAGCGCGGCGTCAAAGGCCTCGCGGTCACCGGCGAAGCCGCGGTGGTCGACGACGGCCGTCGGCACGCCGTGCGCGGCGGCGAAGGCCAGCCCCGAGGCGTCGGGCCGGTTCGAGACGACGGCCGCGACGAGCGCCGGCCAGCCTTCGGCGGCACAGCGCTGGACGATCGCCTCCATGTTCGAGCCGCGGCCGGAGATCAGGATGACGATGCGCTTCATGGGGCGCGCAGTGTAGCGAGCGGCCCCGCCGCGACCTGAGACAATCGACGCTTTCCTTGTCCCGGCAAAACTCCATGCGACCCCGCGTTCTCTCGGGCATGCGCCCGACCGGCTCCCTGCACCTCGGCCACTACCATGGCGCGCTCAAGAACTGGGTGCGGCTGCAGGACCAGTACGACTGCTTCTATTTCGTTGCCGACTGGCACGCGCTGACCACGCACTACGAAGAGCGTGACGTCATCGAGAAGAACGTCTACGAGATGGTGATCGACTGGCTCGCCGCCGGCCTGGACCCGGAGAAGAGCACGATCTTCATCCAGAGCCGTCTGCCCGAGCACGCCGAGTTGTTCACGCTGCTGGCGATGGGCACGCCGCTGGGCTGGCTCGAACGTGTGCCGACCTACAAGGACCAGATGGACAAGCTGAAGGACCGCGACCTCGCGACCTACGGCTTCCTCGGCTACCCGCTGCTGCAGGCCGCCGACATCCTGATCTACAAGGCCGCCTACGTGCCGGTCGGCGAAGACCAGGCCTCGCACGTCGAACTGACGCGTGAATGCGCGCGGCGCTTCAACAGCCTCTACGGCCGCGCACCCGACTTCGCCGAGCAGGTGGCAGCAACGCTGGCCAAACTCTCCAAGGACGACCAGCGCTACTTCGAGAAGCAGCGCAAGGCCTTCGGCGAGACCGGTGCCGCCGAGGCGCTGGCCAAGGGCGAAGGCATCCTGAAGAAGGCGGCAGGCCAGGTCGAGGGCTGGACGGCGCACGACAGCGAACTGCTGGCCGGCCACCTGAAGGGCAGCGGCAAGAGCATCCTCGTCGAGCCGCAGGCGCTGTACACCGAGAACGCGCGCCTGCCCGGCCTGGACGGCGCGAAGATGAGCAAGAGCTACGGCAACGCCGTGCTGATGCGCGACGACCCGGACACCGTGGCCAAGAAGGTGCGCGGCATGGTCACCGACCCGGCGCGCGTGCGCCGCACCGACCCGGGCACGCCGGAGAAGTGCCCGGTCTGGGCCTTCCACAAGGTCTACAGCGACGAAGCGACCCAGAGCTGGGCCAGCCAGGGCTGCACGTCGGCCGGCATCGGCTGCCTGGAGTGCAAGCAGCCGGTCATCGACGCGATCGTCAAGGAACAGCAGCCCTGGCGCGAACGCGCCGCAGCCTTCACCGCCAACCCCAAGCAGGTGCACTGGATCGTCGAGATGGGCACCGAGCGTGCGCGCACGGTGGCCCGGCAGACGATGAAGGACGTCCGGGAAGCCATGGGCATCTCTTACTGATCCCCCCCGGAGCGCTCACGCGCTCCCCCCAGGGGGCGCCGCCAGCGACCCGGCAAAGCCGGGCCGCGGCGGCCGCTTGATGCGCCGTGTGCGTGCGAGCGGGGCTTGAAGTTGCCCGGCTCTGGCATTCGCTCCTCCGCGGAGGAAATGCGTGCTGCAAGACCGCCGCGGCGGGCGATGGACCGAGCAAGGAGACACGATGGCGCTGCAGACGATCGAACTCGACCCGGGCGTGGCGCCGGTGGCCACGGTCATCGTGCTGCACGGGCTGGGCGCCGACGGCACCGACTTCCTGCCGATGGCCGACGAGCTGCGGCTGGAGGCGCTGGGGCCCGTGCGCTGGGTGCTGCCGCGCGCGCCCGAACGGGCGGTGACGATCAACGGCGGCTACCGCATGCGCGCCTGGTACGACATCCTCGGGCCGGACGCGCCGCGCCGTGAAGACGAGGCCGGGCTGCGCGAGTCCTTCGCCGCGGTGCAGGCGCTGGTCGAGCGCGAGATCGCGCGCGGCGTGCCGGCGTCGCGCATCGTGCTCGCCGGCTTCTCGCAAGGCTGCGCGGTCACGCTGGGCGGCGGGCTGCGCCTGCCGCACCGGCTGGCCGGCCTGGCCGGGCTGTCGGGTTATCTGCCGCTGCCCGAGACACTGGCCGCCGAACGCCACCCGGCGAGCACCGGCACGCCGGTCTTCCTGGCCCACGGTCGCGACGACGGCGTCGTGCCGCTGGTGCGCGGCCAGGCGGCGCGCGAGGCGCTGCGCCGCGAAGGCTTCGAGGTCGAGTGGCACGACTACCCGATGGAACACTCGGTCTGTCTCGAGGAAGTGCAGGCGCTGCAGCGCTGGCTGCTGAAGGTGCTGGCCTGAGCCGGCGGCGTCAGCCGAACCAGCCCTGCAGGTACCAGCCGCCGGCTGCGTCGTCGGCCGGCAGGCGTTCGCGGTAGACCCAGACCAGCGCGCCGTCCTCGGCCTGGGCGACGAAATAGTCGCGCACCGCCAGGCCGCCGTCCCACCAGCCCGACTCGATGCGCTCCGGCCCGGCCAGCACACGCAGCGGTCGGCCCTGCCATTGCGGGCGCTCGTGGCGCTCGGGCAGCGGCTGCGGTGCGTCCAGCAGCCACACCGGGCGGTGCAGCGCGGCGCGCCGGCGCCGTGCGGCTGCAGGCACGACCGGCGCGGCACGCGCCAGCAGCGAGGCGATCAGGGCCTGTGCCGGGTCGGTTGCCGGTTCAGGCGGTGCAGCGCCCTGCGCCACCACCGGCGGCGGGGCTGACGGGTGCCGGCCGTGCCGCACCGACGGCGCCGGCACGCGCCCCAGCGGCAGCAGCCGCGTGCCGCATTCCGGGCGGTGGTCGGGCTGCGGCGCCAGGCGCAGCACCTGCTCGTCGCCCAGGCGCGCGCGCAGGCGCTCCAGCAGGCGCAGCAGGCCTTGCGCCTGGCCCTGGCGCGACGGGAACAGCTCGGCGTTCGGCGCCGGTGCGTGCACCGCCTCGCGGCATTCGAGTTCCAGCTCCAGCGTCGGCGCCAGCAGTTCCAGCCGGCCCAGACGCTCGCGCAGCAGCAGTTGCAGGTGATCCGGGTCGAGCGAAGGCTCGGCCAGCTCCAGCCGCAGCCGCGTGGCCGGCGGCGCGTCGCCACGGCAGCGGTCGTGGTGCATGTCCAGCGTGAAGGCGGCGATGCGAACCTGGCACGCCTGCGCCCAGGCCACCAGCCGCGCCAGCAGCACGCCGGCGCCGTGCAGCACCTGGGCCGTGGTGTCGGCACGCGCGAACAGCTCCAGCCGGCTCGCGAAGACCGCCGGCGGCACGAGCGGCTCGCGCGGATCGGCGGCGTGGCCCAGCGTCTGGTCGAGTTCGGCCAGCAGCGTGGTGCCGAAGCGGCGGGCGACGCCGTCGCGCGGCAGCGCCTGCAGTTCGCCCAGCGTGTGCACGCCCATGCCCTGCAGCACCGCGGCGTGCTCGCGCCCGGCGTCCAGCAAGGCCAGCGGCGCGCCGGCCAGCACGGCCTGCAGCGCCGCCAGCCGGTCGCCCGGCAGGAGCATGAAGCCCGTTTGATCGCCCCGCCAGCGCGCCAGCAGCGAGGCGGCGCGCGCCGTGGGCGCGCTGGCGAGGGCCAGTGCATGCCCCAGCGGCTCGACGGCGGCCTGCAGCCGCTGCAGCAGCCGCGGCCCGCCGCCGAAGCAGCGCAGGCTGGCCGCCACCTCCAGCAACACCGTGGCCGGCGGCTCCGGCACGACCATCGGCGTGAAGGCCAGCGCGGCGTGTGCCAGCGCCGTCAGCGCGGCGGCGTCGCGCACCGCATCGGCCTCGCCGTGCACCAGATCGGGGGCCAGCGCCAGCGCGGTGCCACGCCGCATGCCGGGCTGCACGCCGCGTTCGGCGGCCTGGCGATCGACGACGGCGATGCGGTGCGCGGCCAGCAGCGCCAGCGGCCGGGCGGCCTCGGCCGCACCCAGCGTGGCGCGCCAGGACTCCAGCGACAGCCGCGGGGCGTGCAGCGCGATCCAGAACACGGGGAGCCTCAAGCGGAACGGCCGGTGGGGTAACGCGAACGGGCGAACAGGAGAACGGGCAAACGGCCGGACAGACGGGCAGACGGCAACGGCAACGCCAACACCGGGCCCTGCCGCAGCACCCCGACGCTCGCCCGCGCGCCCACGGCGCCCGGTCAGCCGCCCTCGCCCTCCGCGTCGTCGATCGGCTCGGCCAGGTGGGCGCGGTTCGTCGGCGCCGCATAAGGTTCGGGCCAGAACTCGACCAGGCGGCGCACACGGCCGGCGGCGAGATCGCAGTCGAAGAACGAGATCACACGCGCCTGCTGCACGCCGTCGGTGACGCCGACGTCGGACACCGCGTCGTGCGCCCCGCCGACGACGCGGTGCAGCCGGAAACGCCAGGGCCCGTTGGCCGGGTACTCCTGGTTCATGCGCACGAAACGTTCGGCACCGCGGAAGCGTTCGCCGGACTGCGGCCAGTCGAGCACGAAATCCTCGGCCAGCAGCTCGCCGACCGAGGCGAAGTCGTTGCTCGCCATGCGGCGCCAGAACTCGTGCACCAGCGCCGCGGCACCCACGGCCGGGCCGACGGCGGCCGACGACGGCGAAACATCGAGCGCGGGCGAAGCCGGCACGGCGGCGCCGCCGGCGAGAAAGGCGGGAGAGTTCATGGTTGCAGGACCTCCTGGGTGAACGCAGTGCGGGCCACCGGCGTCGCGGCGCGGGCCCGCGCCGCAGCCGGCAGCACCGGAGGCAGGGCCAGCGCCAGCGGCTGGGCCAGCGGCGGGCCGCGGCGCTTGAGCAGGTGCACACGCAGCGCGTCGGCACCGGCGGCGCACAGCCACAGCCGCAGCGGCGCGACGCTGGGCCGGGTGCGCGCGGCGTCGTCGCGCAGCACGAAGGCCGGGCCGTCGTGCGTCTGCGCGGCCAGTTGCAGCCGGCGCAGCGCGTCGGCCGGCAGGCGCGCCGGCAGCCAGGCGAGCACGGCGCCGACCTGGCCCGAACGCAGCGCCTGTTCCAGCGCCCACAACACGTCGGCGGCCGGCAGCGGCCCACGCGCGCGGCCCCGCTGTGCCTGGCGGCTGCGCACGACGAACAGCCGCGCCAGGTCGAGCCCGCATTCGGCCAGCGCCCAGCCGAAGGGCAGCGCCGGCGGGTCGAACAGCATCACGCAGCCCTCGGCACGCTGGACCGCGGCCAACGCTGGCGCCAGCAGCCGCATCTCGCCCAGGCCGGCACGCGGCAGCAGCAGCTCGGTGAGCACGCGCGAGGGCCAGCCGCCGCCGGGCAGCGCGGCGTCGAGCGCGGCGAAGCCGC